>NZ_CP117883.1:5104637-5409274 GCF_028736215.1 Mucilaginibacter sp. KACC 22773 | reverse complement strand
CGTAGTTTTTTAATGAAATTACCTTTTAAATAACTATTTTTGTACGTGCTTTTATAGCATTTGCTGCAACCCAAAAGTCAGCTAACCCCTGGGTCAATTTGGCCCGAAACAGGGTGGTCACATCTCCATTAATATACACATTGCAGAAATAGCGTTTCTTTTAGGCTTTGAAAATCCAATCTGTTTCTCCCGTTTATTAAAAAAAGAGGTTGGCGTTCCTCCAAATGTATTCAGGGACCAACACTTAAATTAATTGAATTCCATCAGCAAACGGAAATGTGTCGCAACGCCCTATTTAAATAAAATTCAAAAGTAAAGGATAACTCAATCGGCCTCGGACGATAATTAATTTACCGATGGTCAGGGTTGCGCCTAACAGTTCTCCAACTTGCAATGTGGTGGATTTTAGCTCAACAGTTCGTTAGAACCGCTGCCGTTGAACCTTGCACAAATATTTCATAGAAGCACTTCTGTCGTCATATTACCAAACCAACGTTAGCCGTTCGCCCTTTTTCAGGGTGCAATTTGTTTCTTTAATTGTCGTGTCGTTACCTTAATAAATTCGTTCCTGTCTTTCTTTGCTTCCTTTATCATTACTTTTAGGTCGGCTGGAATGTCCAAATACTTTTCTGCCCACAAATGAACTTCTACAATTAGTGGTAATAAGTCTATTGCCTTTTGAGTAAGTTTATATAACACTTTTGCCTTACTGTCCGGGTGTTCCAACTTTTCGATGAGTTTGTTATCTTCTAAACTTTGAAGTCTTGATGCTAAAATGTTTGTCGCTATACCTTCTGCTGATTTTAAAAAGTCGCCATAAGTTGATTTATTATGGAACATCATATCTCTAATAATCAATAGCGACCACCTGTCGCCAAAAATGTCAAGTGAACAACTGATAGGGCAGTCCGACCTTTTTTTTACTGTTTCCATTCTCTTATTCATAAACTTCTTAAAAAGAATTCAATAATTGCTTGCATTTTGAAAGTTGTTTGTATGTTTGTACTTGCAAAATGAAAGCAAATTTATAAATAAATAGTCAAAGTATAAAATGAACAATCGCTTCGTTAGGCTTTGGTTTGACAGTGGCAACCAAGCTACACGAAAGTGGTTACAAGGAGTTGGCACAAGTCGCAACCCAAGTAGATACAAGTGCCATTTAAAATATTGGCGTTGGATATTGCTGATGATAATTCTGTAAAGTCATTCGTAAATCCATCCTGTTAGCAAGGTGCTTCGTTGTTTTTGACAATACAGCATTTCGCTTACAAAACATTTGAAAATTCTATTATCAAAATATAAACAAATCTAAAAAATCAATAAAAATGAAAGCATTTACAGTAGAACGCTACGGCAAAAAAGAAAAATTACATTTAACCGATTGGGCACAACCAACAATAAATGAAAACGAGGTATTGGTTCAAATCAATGCAGCAGCCATAAACTTGTCAGATACAATGCTTAAAAATGGCGACTTTAAATTATTTCTGCCCTACAAAACACCGTTTGTAAATGGACAGGATATGGCAGGCGTTGTTACAAAAGCAGGTGCAAAGGTTGCTCAATTTAAAGTTGGCGATGAAGTTTATGCAAGGCCATCTGATTTTAAAATTGGCACTTTTGCAGAATATATTGCTGTAAATGAAAATGATTTGGCTTTAAAACCAAAAAATATTTCCATGGAAGAGTCTGCATCTATTCCTGTGGTTGGGCTTACTTCCTGGCAAGTACTTGTTAAAATTGCAAAACTAAAAAAAGGTCAAAAAGTATTTATACAAGCAGGTTCTGGTGGTGTTGGTACATTTGCTATTCAGCTGGCAAAACATATTGGTGCTTATGTTGCTACAACCACAAGCACAACAAATATTGAATTGGTTAAAAGTTTGGGTGCTGATTTAGTAATTGATTACAAAAAAGAAGATTTTGTCAATATTTTAAAAGATTATGATGTTGTGCTACATAGCATTAAAGATGCAAAAGTGCTTGAAAATTCTTTGAAAATTTTGAAACAAGGTGGTATATTGGTTTCTCTTACAGGTCCACCAACAGCCGAATTTGCCAAAGAAATCGGTTTGGGCTGGCACCTGCAAATGCTCACCAATTTGTTGAGTTTGTCTACAAGACGAAAAGCAAAAAAATTGAATGTCAATTTTAAGTTTTTGTTTATGAAGCCAGAAGGCAAACAGTTAAGCGAAATTACAGCTTTGATTGAAGCAGGAAAAATCCGTCCAATAATTGATAAAGTGTTTCCGTTTGAACAAACAAACGAAGCAATGGCTTATGTTGAAACTGGTCGTGCCAAAGGAAAAGTTGTTGTCAAGGTTAAGTAGTTTGTCTGGCTGCGGAAAGTTTGAACGGTGAAACATTTTGCAATTGGATTCATATTTCTACTATTTAAAGGCTAAACTGTGATTTTATACTGCCTATAAATGCAGGGTCATCGTATTGCTGACAGTTTGCCGTAAGCATTTTGGCATCTTCTCCCGTTGTATAGCTTAATTGATCTGTTGTGGCTTTAAATATTACTCCGGCCACCACACTTGCAGGTGAAGCATTTTTAGCTATTGCGGACGTTGCTGCTATCAAAGAATTAACAAGCTATTGATATTCAGTCATATTTTCGTCGCTACTATAGATCTCATACCTGGCTCAACAATTTTTACTTATCGCCAAATTGCGCCATTTCATAACTAAGCGATTCTGAAATGCCTTCGACGGTAAATTTTGTTCCGTGGTATAATGAACCCAAAGGAAAAGTGATTAATAACCTCTGAAAATTCTAACAAATGTTAAAAGCATTCCCTTTTGGGGCTAACGAAAGATTCTTATCGAACTTGTAATTCTATGAATAGCCCCCCAATTTATAAGTCTAAATCGGCTATTAAACGCAAATCAGACAGGAAATAGTTCGAGATTTGTACAGTAGCCACCACACTTTCAAAAGCTTCTTAGTTAATTCTAAGAGGCTTTTTTTGTGGAGAAAGAGCCTCTGTATGCTCCAAACGCAGTTTTGGATCAGTCCGAAAAGTTGGGAGGATAAGAGTTAGGCGTAGATATTAGCAAGTCTGAAGAGGAAGAAAGAGGTATCCCTGACGCCGGAAAAGTTGGGGGATAAGATTCGAAAATTTGAACCAAATGGAATAACGCTTTATCAATATTTTTAAAAAAAAATTAAAACAATAATTAACGGGATTTTATTAACTTTCACTCCAAATTAAAATTATTGCCCTTAAGCCTGAGCCGTATATTCGCTATTCTATGTTTTTTGTCAAGAAATACCTCAAACCAAACCCCGAAAGCGCGCTAAAAGCGCTGTCACTCATGGAAATACTGGTTGTACTGATCATCATCGGTATATTAGTATTGTTGGCCCTGCCCAACCTGTTGCCCGTGATTACCCGTGCAAAAACCACCGAAGCTAAGCTGCAACTTGAACACGTATCGATGCTCGAGAAGACTTATTTCTACGAACATTCCAAATATACCAATGACCTGAACGAACTGGGCTTTATCCAGGAAAAGCTAAGTACCGAAGGCAAGGATGCCAGGGCGAACTATAAGATAGAGATTACCAATGCTTCCAATACCGGTTTTACTGCCCGTGCAACTTCGGTTGTTGATTTTAACCAGGACGGTAATTTTAACGTTTGGGAAATGAACCAGGACAAAGTGTTAAAAGAAGTAACCCCGGATTAAAGTGTTGTTGGCTATCCGTTTTGCTTTATTATTGTCCCTGCTCGTCATCCTCCTGCAGGATTTCTGGTTTCGGACCGTGCATTGGGCGCTGTTTCCGTTGCTGACTATCGGATTGATAAGCCTCAAGTTGCTCGAGGGTAAAGACGCTTCCTTAGCCGGCGAACAGATTGCTGTTAACTTAAGCTTCCTGGTGCTGGTTCTGGCGATATTAACCGGCTACCTTTTTGTGAGCAGGAGGCGATTTATTAACATAACCGAAGGCTTAATGGGCTGGGCCGATATTTTATTTTTGGTAGCTATCGGGTTTTATTTGTCGGCACTCAACTATGTTTTTTTTTATATAGTTAGTATCCCTTTAGTTTTAATATTATGGATATTTTATCAGTTTATAACCGGCAATAAGGGCAAACATATTCCACTGGCCGGGTTACAGTCCTTATTATTTATTGTATTTTTAGCAGGCGACTGGTGGTATTTTCATATCGATATTGCTGATGACTACTGGTTGCTCCGTTACCTTACACCATGGATACAGCACTAAAGATCACATTACTAACCGAGCATATCCACATCCTTTCTAAGGATATGGCCTGGCATTACCGTGTGCTGCCCAAAGGGCGGGTTAATGGGCAACTTGCGTTGTATTGTGAAGAAAATGCCGATACCGGTAGCCTTGCCGCCGAATTAGAAATCATGCTGGGGCTGGATATTCTCCTGGAACCCATTGCTGTTTCCGAAATTGCCCGGCTGCTGGCTACCTACTATATTAAGGATAATACCACAACCGGAGCACTGCAGGCCAATGTACGCCATGACGAGGATAGCTTTTTGATGAACCTGATTGGCGAAGCAAAAAACCTGAAAAGCAGTGATATTCATATTGAACGTTATGAGAACAAGTGCCGGGTTAGGATCAGGATTGATGGAAACATGGTGGAGCGTTACCTGCTGAAAGAGGACGATTACCCCGCGCTGATTAATAAAGTAAAGATCATGGGCAACCTGGATATTGCCGAAAAACGGCTGCCCCAGGATGGCAGGATCAATTTCAGTCACCAGGGGCACCAGTTCGACATTCGTGCGTCTATCCTGCCCACTCTCTATGGCGAAAAGGTTGTACTTAGGCTCTTAAATAACGATGCTACAGATATTGATTTGAACAGTCTTGGATTTTCGGCATTTGATTTGGATAATTACCTCCAGGGCGCCAAAAGGCCAAACGGGATCCTGCTGATCAGCGGGCCTACCGGCTCTGGTAAAACTACTACGCTGTATGCTACGTTAAAACTGCTGAACAAGGAGACCCGTAATATCCTCACTATAGAAGACCCGGTAGAGTATACGCTGGAAGGGGTTAACCAGGTGCAGCTTAAAGAGGCTATCGGCCTCACTTTCGCCGCCGCCCTCCGTACTTTCCTGCGACAGGACCCGGATGTGATTATGGTTGGCGAAATCCGGGATACCGAGACCGCTAACATGGCTATAAGGGCCGCCCTCACGGGGCACCTTGTATTGTCAACTATCCACACCAATTCCGCCTGGGGAACGGTTTCCCGGTTGATTGATATGGGCATCCCGTCATATATGGTTGCCAATACACTGAATACCACAGTGGCCCAGCGATTGATTCGATTGCTTTGCCCGCATTGTAAGGTGCAAAAGGATTTTGACAAAACGTTGTATCCACGACAGTTTAAGCCTTACCGCGAAGTTTCGGCCCATTATACACCCCGTGGGTGCGAAAAATGCTATTACACCGGCTATAAAGGAAGAAAAGCCGTTTACGAGGTAATACCCGTAGACCTTGACCTGGCCAATGAAATAAAAAGCGGTAATATGCAGGTACAGGCACTTTTAGAAGAACGGGGCATTAAAACCCTTGCCGAAAATGCTTTTGGCCTGTTTGCCGATGGCCAGACATCTATTGACGAGATATACCCGTTGTTATTTAATTATTAAAGTATTATATGTTAAAAAAAATTACCTGCCTTATCATTTGTTTTTACTTGTTTACCGCAGCCATAACGGCCAGCGCCCAACAGCAGGACAGGCTACAGGTTATTAAACAAAAACTGGATGAGCTTGCAACTGATGTTCCCGGGCTTAACCAAAAAGTGCAATTACTGGTTACCGGCGTATCCATTCACGAATACCTGAATGCTATTGCGCGCTCCAATAATTTAAGTATAAGCTCCGATCCTGGGCTTAATTTTAGTATCTCGGATACCTTCACCGGTGTTTCGGCATCCAATATATTGTTATTGCTTGCCCAAAAGTATAATCTGGATATTGCTGTTGTTGGCTCCATTATCAATATCACACCTTACCGGGACCCCAACCAGTTTTTAAAGCCTCCGCCTAAGGAACTGGGCGTAAAATATAATGCGGCAAACAGCACCCTCTCACTTTCATTAAATAACGACAGTTTGGCTGCAGCGGCAAAAAGAATAACACAGTTATCCGGCAAAAACATTGTGGTGCCTGGTTCATTGCAAGGCAAAACGGTTACCTCTTATATTGCTGATGCCCCCTTCGAGACGGCTTTGGGCAAGCTGGCTTATGCCAATGAAATAAAAATGGTGCATACGGCAGATGATTTTTACCTTTTTCAACCGCTTGACGAAAACGAGGAAGTGTATGTTAACGGCGATAAAAATACCGGCGTGAGGAAATCCTTCCGTAACACCGCCCAACCAGGCGCTGCCGGTGCCAGCGGGCTATTTGTAAGGCAGGTTAACGGCCAAAAGCTGATTTCGGTAGATGCCGTTAACAGTCCTATTATCGATCTGGTTAAACGTGCTTCGCAGGAAACAGGAAAAAACTATTCCATTTACTCTGATATTAAAGGGTCTATAACCCTCCACGTAAATGATGTTAGTTATGACGACCTGCTAACATTGTTATTTAAAAGCACCGAATACACCTTTCATGCCGAAAAAGGCATTTACGTAATTGGCGACCGCAAGCTGGAAGGGTTACGTACCTTCAGGGCTATTCACTTGCAAAACCGTGCAATTGATACCGTTATCACCATGATCCCCTCAGAATGGAAGCGTGGTATCGAGATTAAAGAATTCCGCGAACAAAACACCCTTTTACTTTCCGGATCAGGGGCCCAGATAGATGAGGTAGAAAGCTTTATCAAACAGATGGACGTGCTTGTTCCGGTGGTACTGATAGAAGTTACCATGATAGATGTTCACAAAACCAGGAGTGTTTCAACCGGTATTTCTGCCGGTGTTTCAGACAGTGTAAAAACGGGGGGCACGGTATTACCCGGCATAGATTATACTTTTGGCGCCAAAGGCGTTAACGACTTTTTAAACAGTGTGGGCAAAGCTACTTCGCTCAACCTGGGCCATGTGGTGCCTAATTTTTACGTTAGGTTGCAGGCGCTGGAGAATAACAATAATATAGATGTGCGCTCGGTGCCGAAGTTAACAGCACTTAACGGCCATTCGGCTACGCTGAGCATAGGCAGCAAGCGTTATTATAAAAACACTACGCAAAACGTCATCCCTTCTATCCAAAGCGCGCAATCTATATTCACCAATGTGTACCAGGAAGTAAATGCCGATTTGTCTATCGCTATAAAACCCATTGTTTCCGGCGACGACCAGGTTACGCTTGGCATCAGGATAAACATATCCGATTTCACAGCCATTCCTACCGATGGCTCGCCGCCACCGCAGGCCATCAGCAAATTTGAAACCAGCCTGCGGGTACACAGCGAGGATACCATTGTTTTGGGCGGCCTGGAGCGTACAGAAACCGACGATAGCGGCTCGGGGATACCCCTGCTCTCCAGGATTCCTATTTTAAAATGGATCTTCAGCAGCCGCACCCGAAGCAAGTCGAAGGTGGTTACTGTGCTGTTTATCAAATCCACTATTATCAGGTAATATTATGGGTATATTATCGCCATATTACCATATTAACCAGGCGGCCGGTATCACTATAGATATTGCGCAGGATGGCTCCTATACCATAAACTGCTGCCAGGTTAGTACCGATCATAAGCAGCTTAGCATCGAAAAAAAGTTCGGTGTAAAAGATGACGCGGAGGGACTTGCTAAACAACTTGGCACCAAGGTTCCCATCGCTTTAAATTTATCGGGCAAAGGCATCTTAACCAAGCAGGTAACAGCAGCATCCGGCGACGAACAGCAGGATATGGCTAAAATAATCCCGAACCTGAATGTAGATGATTTTTACCTGCAGCAATTTGCATCGCACGATCAGCTGTTTGTATCCCTGGTAAGGAAAACACTGGCCGACCATTGGATAAATATATTGGAACAGCAAGGTTTTACTGTGCTGATGCTGAGCCTTGGCCCCTTCGCGGCATCCCACATGTTAAATCAGCTTAACGTTTACGAAAGCGATGTGGTGTTTAACGGTATCCAAATAAGCCGGGATACCGACCTGAACTGGACCGCCGTGCAATACAGCTCCGCGTTTGTTGCCCCTTTCACCCTTAAAATCGGCGCGGAACCCCTCGATCAGCAATTGATTATGCCTTATGCCGCAGCTTTTCAGCTGGTGCTTGCCGATAAACTGGAGCCGGTTAGGGCGAAGGTTGATACGCTGGATACCCGGTATGGGCAACTTATCGGAACAAAAAAGCTCAAAGTAACGGGCGCCTTAATATTGGGTGTTTTCTTTATCCTTTTACTCCTCAATTTTGTAACCCTTTCCTGGTTAAATTCTGAAAATAGCCGCCTCGATGGGCAGGCCAGCCTATCGGCAAACAGCAACAGCGATATGCAGATGCTCACCGCGCAGATTAAAGCAAAAGAAGCGCTCCTGAAGGACATGGGCTGGGACGGCGGTTTTAACAAAGCCCGGATTATCGATCAGCTTGCTGCCTTGCTGCCGGATGAAGTAACCCTGAAGGAAATAGCGATAAACCCTCCCGACATTAACAATAAAGATTCCCGAGGGCAGCACTTTTTAGATCGCCGGATAAAGCTTTCAGGTAATTCGCAACAGGTTATTGCCGTAAATGAATGGATAGCACGCATCAAAACATTAAAATGGGTAAAAGGCGCGGGCTTGGATAACTTCGAATTTGATAACGACCAGAACACGGGCAAGTTTAACATTATTATCAACTATTAGCATGCCGAAAAACCTCAACATTAAAAAGGAATACCTGCTGATAGCCGGATCGGTACTGCTTTTACTGGTATGCTACCGCTTTTCATTCAGCCACACGGTAGACGCCTGGAAACTCCGGCGCCAACTACAGCAAAAAATAGCCCAGGCCGGCGATCTTACCTACCAGCCCGGCTACCTGGAGCGGAAAGATAATAACCTAAACCATATTATCGCCCGGTTTAAAATAGACACTGCCACCATGCGCAGCAACATGATCACCACGATTGCCCTGCAGGCCGAAAAGCTAAACGTGAGGCTATCGAGAGTACCGGTGCAACCCAGCCCGGCTCCCGACGATAAATACATCATCCAGCGGCTGGATTTTGAAGGCGATTTTTTTTCGCTTTGCAAATTATTGCAGCAACTGCAAGCTACGGACGGTACCGGTTTAATACGCGCGGTTGACTTTGTATCGGGTAAGGTAGTTGGGGGTAATACGGAAACAAAGGTGCTTGGGATGCGGGTGTTTGTTGCCATTATAAAGTGATAGATTTTAATTAACAAAGGATTCACTTGCAAATTCTGGTGATCTTGTGATTGAGTCAACCGATCACTCACTCCATCTTGATATAACTACTTGATACTAAAAACAGGTAGTGGCACAATAGTATTCAATGATCTTCCGTAAAATTTTAGTGTCAGTCACCCCGTTAAAACACGGGGTGACAGTAGGTGAAAACACCTATTGCGAAATAATTCGGACACTGTTAATTTGGTTACAAATTATTGATGCCCCTATAGCAAATGAAACCAGGAATCCTTATCACAACCCTATTATCGGGCTGCTTCGCTTTATGCTTTGTGGCCGCCACCGGCCTCGATGGCAAATGGACCGGCAGCCTGCTCACTGCCGACAGCACCTTCTACCCTTTAACCTACAATTTCACGCTCATCGGCGATTCCGTCGCCGGTACGGCCGCCAGCCCGCTGGGCGAATTTCCGATTGACAAGGGCAAGCTCGATACCGCCGGGCTGCATTTTAAAGTTACCGTAAACGGGCTGGATGTGTACCACAACGGTATTGTCTATAACGATTCTATCGGTATGAATATCAGCCTGAATGGTTCGGTGGTGCATTGCACGCTTAACCGGGCTGGTAACTAAAATTAAAAAAAAATTCCTTATCATTTTATTCATTAAAAAACATGCGGTTTAAAAACCTGACCCTGGCGGCCCTTTGCTTAATGGCTGCGCTGTTCTCCTTTTCAAATGTGTTTGCGCAATCATCGGTACCCCCAACACCGCAGTTTGCGGTACGTACTGACCTTGTTCCGCCCTCGCCCAATGTGGCCTCTTTAGGCAAATACGGTACCGTGCCGGTATCCATGCAAACAGGCAATCCCAATATCTCCATACCTATAACCGAAGTAAACGGCAAGCAGCTTAAAGTACCCATCAGCCTCAGTTACAACAATAATGGTTTTAAACCAGCGGAGCAGGCAAGCTGGGTGGGCTGGGGATGGAATTTAAATTGCGGGGGAGCTGTAACCCGTATTGTGCGCGATAAGGTTGATGAGTTTGTGTCGTCGCCTTATAGGTACGATGATATCAGCTGGCGGTATACCACCCACGACTCGGTTACCCGCAAGTTTATGGACCAGGCCATGTTTGATAATTATGTTGATACTGAACCCGATTTATATTCCTATAGTTTTGGCGGCTATTCGGGCAAGTTCTTTTTCTCCGGCGGTACCTGTCACCAGTATCCTTACAACCAGCTCAATATATCGTACCTGAGCCCGGCAGAAGGTTTTGTGATTACCACGCCCGACGGCACCATATATACTTTTAGCATGGCCGAGCATACCATCGCCCCGCATAACCTGTATGCCGGGCCAAACGATTACCAGTTGCCAACCGATTATATTTCGAGCTGGCACCTGCGAACCATTACTTCGGCCGATTACAAAGACGTGATTACTTTTTCTTATTCTTCACCGGTTGAGATCAACCAGCGGGGCCCGGCATCGCAGGGTATGGTTAAAGAAAACCTGCTGGGCGGGGGCATAGCATATACCCTAAACCCAATAGGCTTTGCTTTCCCTACCAGGGTTGCCGCTGTACAGCTTACCCAGATTACCTCCTCTAAAATGACCGTGGTATTCAACGCGGCAACCGCAAGGCTCGACTTGGCTACACCGCAGCTGGATAATATCGATATTAAAAACTACCAGGGCACTTTGGTTAACCGGTTTAAATTTAACTACGGCTATTTTTCGGACCCGACCAATTCTTTAGCTACCCACCGGCTTAAACTGCTGGGTGTGGATGAGGGCATTAATCCCGCTACGCTAAAAAAACACAGTTTTTATTACAAAGGTGGGATTTCAGGAACCTACATTACCACCTCGAGAGAGTTTCCAGGTGTCGACGATTGGGGTTACTCCAACGGGCCGGATATTTCTGAAACCGGCAACATGATGCCCAATACCATTCATTCCGGGGGCGTAAGCAAGGCCCCTAGTATGGTGTACAGCCAGCAAACCATGCTCAATAAAATCATTTATCCAACCGGCGGAGTTTCGGTATTTGAGTACGAACCCAATATATACAATCCGGCTAACGGCCCAACGTATGTTTATAATACATTCAACGTCAATAATTATATTTCCCGCTCCGATACTACTACTACTAATGTAATCACGTCGTCGTCGCAAAGCTTTCAGCTTTTGGAGGCCCAGTATGTAAAAGTAAACTGGCAAAGGATCCCGAAAGACCCCCAGGGATATGTGGGCGGGCGCCTGCCTACCGACCCGACCAAGAACATGACCCCCGATGTGACCATTACCGGTTCGCAGACTTATAATTTTTCGATCCTCGTTAATTCAGACAATGCGGGCAAAACAGACTCGGTACTGCTGCAGCCTGGCACTTACTCAGTTTACCTAACCTGCGATGGTAAGGAGAATTATGTACAGGGCTCGGTAACCTATAAAGTGAAAACCACGCAGGTTATTACCGGCACACCCGGCCCAGGCCTGAGGATTTTACGTATCAGCAATTACCTAAACTCGGCGGGCATCGGTACGCCGGCTTCTGTAAAAGAATATAGCTACCAGGATTCAACCGGGCTATCTACAGGGGTGCTGCTGAATATCCCTAATTACTACCAGGGCGAATACAGCGAGGAGCAATACAAAACCTGGTTCCCCGAGGTGCACAATTACATGAACTACACCTCTACCAATACCAACCCGCTTAATGTTACGCAGGATATGTATTACAAACTGGTATATGAAAAACAGGTGAACGGAACAGATTACCTGCTAAGTAAAAGCGAGTTTATCGCCTTTGGCGGCGGCTGGTATAATGACCTTGCGGTACAACTTATCCGTAAAACCGATTTTAAAAAGGTAAGCAGCGTTTATAAGCCTATTCAAAAACAGGAGTATGTTTACGACCAGGACGTTACCGAAACAGGCATATACGCCGGTATTAAACCCCATTTGAGCATCCGCCGCATCCCCTGCTGCGGGGTACCGCCAAGCCCCATCTGCGGCGTAACAGAGGACAGACTCAGGGAATACACCTATAACAACTGGAATACCGTTCCCTCGTTTTTACGCCTGAAAAGCCAGCGCGAGGTGAGTTATGTAAATACCAGTGATTCGGTGGTTACCTCCTCTGCTTTTACCTACAGCATCCCTTACCGGAATAAAGTGCTTGCCTCCACAACTGATTCAAAAGGTACTACGCGGGTGGAGAAATACAAATACCAGGATAGCTATGCCACGGGCAGCGGATCAGTGGGGATTGCCATGGTGATTGAAAAGCAAGGCTGGCTCAAACGCTCGGCTACCGATTCGGTAATGACCGATGGCGTGATCACCGATTACGACAATAACAAGCCCCGTACCCTGTACAGTTTTATTAATGCCAATCCTGTTGCCAGCCTGAATCAGGAAACCAAGAACGCACAGGGCTTATATACCAGCATTCTGAGCGATAGCAGGTATAAAGCCCGTATTACTACCAATTATAACGGCACCACCGCGAATGTAGAAAGCCAGGACATTGCAGGATACTATCCTACAACCACTACCAGCCATCAGGTAGCCTACCTGTGGGGTTACCACAACAACTATCCCATTGCCCAGGTTAAGAACGCTGACCTGGCCGGGGTGGCCTATACCAGCTTTGAGGATGATGACAACAGCTGGACGTATACTGCAGCCAACGTGGTTAGCAACGATGCCCGCACGGGGGTAAAAAGCTACAACGGCACCATCAGCAAAAGCAGCCTGCCATCGGGCAATTACAAGGTAAGCCTTTGGGGCAAGGGCAGCGCCACCATCACCATTGGCGGCGTAGCCAAAACCATGACCGGCACCTGGACCTTGTATGAATGGACGCTGACGGGGATAACCAGTATATCAATAAGCAGCAACGGCAACCTGATTGACGAGGTAAGGCTATGCCCAATCGGTACACTGATGACCACCTATACCTATTTGCCCTTAACCGGCGTAAGCAGCAGCACCGATGCCAAGGGCATGAGCACCTATTTTGAGTACGACAGCGAAAGCAGGCTGGTCAATATAAAAGACCGGCAGGGTAATATTCTGAAGAGTTACGATTATAACTATGCAGGACAGGGGGCAGTGTGGCAGGATAACGGCACGTTCCAATGCGTTACAAATGGCGTAGGGCAAAATACCGGTGAACAGCAAAAGCAACAGGTGGATACCAACCCTTACAGCCCAACCTATAACCAAACGCAATGGGTAAGCAACGGCACCAATACCACGGCCTGCCCGCTGCCGCCAACCATTTATGTAAACGTATCGGTTGGCAGCACCAGCGTAAGCAACGGGCTCACTTACCATACGTATGTGTTTAAATCGTACTCGGATGCCAACTGTACGGTAGCCTATAATGTGCCCGTTACGTTTACCATCAATTACCAGTATGTAAAGAATGCTACCTACAATGACGGGCGCACGCCGAACCCTGAAGTAACCACAACAAACAGCACAGTTACCATATCTTCGGGGACCAACCAGGGCACCAGCGGATCGCTGCTATCATCCGGTTGTTTTACCAATAGCAGTATACAAATTTGTTATTCGTCGTCGGTAACCGTACAGACGGGCACTGGTTATGTACCTGTAAACATCGAAAATTAATAATTCCATCAAGCACCATAACCTTTAACCCTTATTCAAAAAAAGAACAAATGGAATTACACACTAACAAAATATATAAAAGCATCCTGCTGGTGGCAGGCCTGCTTATCAGCAATACCATATTTGCCCAAACCACCACGCAAAACTATGTGCGCAGCCGGATACCGCGCACGGCGATAAAAGCCAATACCCGGCTTGACCAGCTGACAACGGTAAAAGATTCAGTGATGACCACGATCCAGTACGTCGACGGGCTGGGCAGCCCGCTGCAAACGGTACAAAGGCAGGCATCGCCGGCTGGCTATGATGTGGTACAGCCTTTTGTTTATGATGGGTACGAACGGGAAGCGCAAAAATACCTGCCCTATGTAAACAGCACCACCAATTACGGCACTTACCGCACGGATGCGCTTGGCGCGACAACTGGGGTAAAAGCCTTTTACAACCCATCGAACGGGACAACAGAGGGCAAGCAAAGCAATGCCATTGTGCTTACCCAGTTCCCGTATGCGGTAACCTCTTTTGAGCCCTCGCCGCTGGGCAGGGTAATTGAGCAGGGGGCGCCTGGTGCAGCATGGCAGCTGTCTGCAAATCCCGATGCCGATCATACAGTAAGGGTTTCATTTACCAGCAATGAGCAAACCAGCACTTTTAGTACTACCAATTTAAGCAGCACCAATTTGGGCAGCCGCAAGGCGGCACTGTATACCGCTACCATTAATGCCAGCGGCAGCAGGAACCTGGTGCGCACGGGTAATACCGCTACCTACGGCCCTAATCAATTGGACGTAGCCATAACCAAGGACGAAAATTGGAAGACGACCGACGGGTGCTTTGGTACTACCGAAGAATATAAGGACAAGGAAGGCCATGTTGTGCTGAAACGCACCTACAACATTAAAGGGACGGTTGCCGAAATGCTGAGCACCTATTACGTATACGATGAGCGGGGCCAGTTAAGCTTTGTACTGCCGCCGGGAGCAAGTCCGGATGCCACTGCCGCCATAAGCCAGGCAACAATTGATAATATTTGCTACCAGTACCGTTACGACGGCCGGGGCAGGCTGACGCAAAAAAAAGTACCGGGCAAGGGCTGGGAGTTTATGATCTATAACACCTTAGACCAGGTGATAGGCACCCAGGATTCGGTACAGCGCATGAAAGCGCCGCAGGAATGGACGGTGACCAAATATGATGCCATGGGCAGGCCGGTAATTACGGGAGTATTTCAGCATACCGGCAGCACGGCGGGTGTTAATAACCTAACAACCGTGCAGGGCCTTGCTGACGCTGTTACTACGCAATGGGAAACTACCACCACAACTGGCAACGGCTATACGGTCAATGCCTGGCCGGCAACCATCGCCACTGTGCTGAGTGTGACTTATTACGATAGCTACAGCAGCATCCCCGGCCTGCCATCCATGTACAACCAGTTGAGTAACACACTCTACAGCAGCCATACCACGGGGCTGGTTACAGCAACCAAGACACTGGTGCTCAATACTACCGCCGATTACCTGTGGAGTGTACCCTATTACGATGAAGATGGCCAAGTTATCCGCACGTTTACGCAGCACTACGTGGGCGGGTCGTCGGCGCTGAGCCAGTACAACTACGACGACGTGACCACCGGGTACAACTTCGTAAAGCAGCCGCTGTCCAATCTCCGGCGACACTATGTCGCCAATCCCGCCAAGACGGCCCCGATTCAGAAACTGCTGTCTTCCGAAGGGTATTCATACGACCACATGGGCAGGCGGAGGTCAAATTCCAGCCAGCTGCAGGACAGTACCAACGCCATTCAGGGAGCCGTGCGGGTATCGCTGGCCAGCTATAACGAGTTAGGACAGCTGACAAAAAAAGGACTACACGCCATTAACGGTACGTCCAACTTCCTGCAGAATGTGGACTACCGCTACAACGCGAGGGGCTGGATGACGAACATCAACAATCCCGCATTAAGCGCCGACGGCGGGATTACCAATACCGATACCAACGACCAGTTTGGCATGGAGCTGAAGTACGACAACGCGGCAATGCCGCAGTACAACGGCAACATCGGCAGCACCACGGTAAAGACGGCAGCCCTGTCGGGCACCAGCTACCCGGCCCTTGCGTACAGCTACGCCTACGACAAGCTCAACAGGCTGACCAACGCGGTAAGCAGCACCACAACGACCAATGACAATTACTATAATGAGAACGTAACGTACGACGTGATGGGCAACATCACCAGGCTGAACAGGTACGACAAGGTAACCGGCGTGCGTACGGCCATAGACAGCCTGACGTACACCTACGTGAGCGGCAACAGGATTGACCGCATTGACGAACTGGGCACAGCGTCAGGCTTCGTCAATGGCGCGAACCAGGCGGCGGAATACACCTATGACGGCAACGGCAACCAACTGATGGACCTGAACAAGGGGCTCACCCAGGCCTACAATATGCTCAACCTGCCGCAGACGGCGGTCAGATCCGGAATATCGGTCGCCTACGTCTACGATGCTACAGGCAGGAAGCTGAGGAAGCTGTCGACCATGGGCAGCACGACCACAGTTACCGAATACGCAGGCGGCATCCAGTACGAGTACACCGGCACCTATCCCAAGATTTCGTTCATCCAGACGGAAGAAGGACGGGCAAGAAAAACAGGAATCGTTTATAAGTACGAGTACGACCTAAAAGACCACCTGGGCGACACCCGGCTAACCACCACCTGGGATCCCACGGACGCAAACCAGCTTACACCGCTTAATTCGCAAAGAAATGATTATTACGCGTTCGGGTATACCATACAAAGTTTAATTGGTACTTTGCCAAGTTCGCCAAATCACTATCTTTACAATCACAAGGAGCTGCAGGACGAGACGGGGCTTTACGATTATGGCGCGAGGTTCTATGATCCGGTGATTGCGAGGTGGACGAGCGTGGATCCGCTGGCGGATCATTTGGATCAAATTGATAAGTCGCCTTTTGCGTATTGTTGGAATAATCCAGCGAACAGCGTTGACCCTGATGGCAGATTCGTATTTTTGATACCGCTTGCTATATGGGCTATTGAATCCGGTGCAGTATATTTTGCAAGTGCGGCAATAGTAGCAACAGTAGTGGTACACCATGCAACTTCAGCGAGATATGCTTCACAAAGTGCGAGTAGTGAACCGCAGCAAGAGCCGGAGCAAACGCAAAGCACCTCAGAAAAGAAACGAGGTGTGAACAATCCGAATGTTAAACAAAAAGTTGAGGAAGGTAAAAAGAAGCACAAGGAACTTAAAGATAAAGTTAACGCAAAAAAGGACAAAGGATGGCAGGCAGAACCAACAATTACAGATCCAAATACAGGTGATACTCTACGACCAGATGCTTTAACACCAGATGGAAGTCCTGTGGAGCTAAAGCCTAATACTCCATCTGGCAGAGCTAAAGGAAAAAGCCAACTTGGGAAGTATGAGAAGGCCACCGGTAAAAAAGGCAGGGTAATATATTATGATCCTAAACCAACCCCACAACCACAACCAACCCCACAACCAACCCCACAACCAACTGGCAATTAATTACCTATGAAATACACATCACCATCAAGATACTATCAATTAGCGATTCCTGAAAATTGGAAGGTTGAAGAGGATGAAAATACTATATCAATTTACAATGAGGGTGAAGGATTGGGCGCTATTACCATAACAAGTTATCTGATCCCAGAAACCTATTCTTTTGATATAAGAAAAGAATTGATCGACTTCGTAGATAATACTATCAACAATCAGAAAGATATTAAAGAATATAATTTGCAAGAAAAAAAGATTGCCGAGATCGATATCAAGAACGATAAAGGACTTTGGAGATTCGTTATCGTCTTTGCGAAGCAAAAAGCGTTGTTTATCAGTTATAATTCCGACGTAGTTGTTAGCAATGAAATAAATACAGTAAGTCACATTATAGCTTCGATAAACATAATTTAACCTCAGCTCCCGCACGGTGTGCCGTGAATTACGAGCCTTCTGAATAAAGGAAAGCAAATGTTGTATGAAAGATGGTAGTAGGCCTACCAAAGTCGCTGTGCAAGCAGAGGCATTAAACCACCTCTCGGTGCTTGATTAGTAATAGTTAGGTATTGAACGGAAAGAGGAAAAGGCTACGGGAAATAGTCAGGTATGAAAAAGAGAGATGAATGCAAATGAACCATCGATGAAGTGATGAGAGAGCGAAACCCATTGTCAAAAGCTAATGTTCTTGCGTATTAGTGAAAGATTATAGCGGGAACTTGCATACTGGCTATAAGGCAATCGTCATAGAGGAGGCATGACTCTTATTCAGGCTTTTATACGAAACACGGGAAGTCCTTAACGGATGTTAAGAGAAAGGCACAAGCGGGCAATACCCGTGAGGCCGAATACCGAAGCTGTTAAGGATGACGGATGATGCTGTAGTAGTGAAGAATCCTTTGTAATGAAGGTGGAGCGAAGGGCATCAATTATACAGTTAAGAATATTCTAACAACTTTAAAAAGAAGGAGGATTAAAATGTTTGAGACAACATCAAGACCAGTACCGGTAACGAAAGAAATGGTAAAGAAAGCCTATCGGAAAGTAAAGGCAAACAAAGGATCAGCAGGAGTAGATAAAGAAAGCCTCGAAGATTTTGAGGTGAACTTATTAGACAACCTGTATGTATTATGGAACCGAATGAACTCCGGCAGTTATTTTCCCAAACCAGTTCGCTCAGTATCGATACCCAAAGCAAACGGCAAGAAGCGGGTGTTAGGCATCCCTACAGTAAGCGACCGGATTGCCCAACAAGTAGTAAAGGATTACTTAGAACCACGCTTAGAGGCACAGTTTCAAGATCAATCGTATGGCTATCGCCCATTGAAAAGCGCCCATCAGGCAGTAGCAGCAGTCCATGAAAATGTACTCAGGTACGCATGGGTGATTGATATGGACATCAAAAGTTTCTTTGATGAGGTAGACCATGAACTGCTAATGAAAGCTGTAGAGCGGCATGTAGCGGAGCCATGGGTAAAGATGTACATTAGGAGATGGCTGGAAAGTCCGGCGCAACAACCCGATGGAACACTTATTCAAAAGGGAGGGCAAGGTACGCCACAAGGCGGAGTGATAAGCCCTTTATTAGCAAACCTGTTTTTGCATTATGTACTGGACAAATGGCTTTTGAAGCAATACCCCGGAGTAGCATTTGTACGCTATGCGGACGATATTGTAATTCATTGTCATACAGAAACGGAAGCGAAACAATTGCTGGAGGCTATCCGGGCAAGACTTGCAGAATGTAAACTACGTCTTAGCGAAGAGAAGACGAAAATGGTATACTGCCAGAACTATCGAAGGCCCAAGAGGAAAGACTATGGAAAGAAATTCGATTTTCTGGGGTTCACATTCAAACCAAAACCAATAATATCCAAAAAAGGAGGGTTGTTTTTAGGATATGGGAGTACCATAAGTCAAAAAGCACAATCGAGGATAATCGAAGGATGGAAGCAGCTCAGGTGGCATCGGCGAAGTGATTTAACGATGCAAGACATAGCCGATCAGATAAACCCACAAATGGTAGGGATTATCAGGTACTATGGGAAATTTAAGCTACGAGGCCTACAACCATTGATGAAACGCTTTGAGTTTCGTTTAGCCAAATGGGTATTAAACAAGTACAGGAAGTTTAGAGGCAGTTATGGAGAAGCGCATAAATGGATAAGTGAGTTAAAAATCAGCTATCCGGCCATGTTCTATTACTGGACTGTTTTTAAACACGTTTGATGGTATAATAAGAGCCGTATGAAGTGAGAGCTTCACGTACGGTTCTGTGAGAGGCTTGGGCTGAAATGCCCTTGCCTACTCGACGCTCCAGCCTTGTGGCCCGCTGATAGGTAAACGCCATGCTAAGTAATGAATATGCCAATCCCGGATGCACGTTTCATCCGGGATTTTGTATTTTTAACACATGAGCCGTAATTATAAATTCAAGAATCCTGAAGGATTATATTTTGTAAGCTTTGCCACGGTGTTTTGGTTAGATGTGTTTGTTCGGCTGCACTACTTCGACTGTTTGGTGAGAAACCTCAACTACAGCGTCGACAATAAAGGCATGGAAATTTATGCATGGTGCATAATGCCGAGCCATGTACATTTGGTTTTTAGATCGACAATTCAAAAACCAGAAGACCTGATCAGGGATTTTAAATCGCTAACGTCAAAACAAATGATAGCTTTAATAAAAGAAAATAACCAGGAAAGCAGGCGGGAATGGCTGCTAAACTCATTTAAAAAAGCAGGTCTGACTAATAGCAATAACACCAGCAACCAGTTTTGGCAGCAGCATAACAAGCCTATCGAATTATGGAGTGCAGCTGTAATTGACCAAAAAATTGATTATACGCATAATAACCCGGTTGTAGCAGGTTTTGTAGAAAACGATTATGATTACCTGCATAGCAGCGCACGGGATTATGCAGGTATTAAGGGACTGGTAAAAGTAATAATTACGTAGCGCACCGTCCTAAAGGCATGACGTTTACCTATCAGCGGGCCACAAGGCTGGAGCCTTGCGGCAGCGAAGGGGGTATGGAAAAATAGAATGACGACAATGAAACATAAGCTGGAATATTTCTACTACCGAGTTTACAGATTGCAGGTTTCCTTGGGAAACGGTATGGTTGCCAAGGGGTTTGCTGTTTTTATGCTGTCGTTCTTGATCGGCCTCAACTTTTATTCTGTGCTCTTTGTCGCCTACGGGCTGTTTGGGGTTACGCTGCTGCTCCAAGGCGGGGGAATTGCGGGAGGCCTTATATTCTTCTCTCTAATGGTTGTCGGCTATCTTTTATTTATAAGAGGTAAGAGGTATAAGTCAATAATAGAGGAATACAAGAAAGAGCCGAAAGAGAATGTGAAAAGGGGAAATCGTATGGTCCTATTGTACATGTTGTTCTCGTTTCTGTTTTTGTTGTTAGGGTTTTATCTAATGATCCAAAGGAACGAGGGGTAATTTTTTTAACGCATTCCGATGAAGGCAGCAGCAAGGCGACAGTTAATTCACTTGAATTAGACATATAGACAATCGCAACACCCGGATGGTTTAATTTCATCCGGGTGTTTTTGTATACCGCGCAGCTCGTGTTAAGGATTGCAGTGAAAAGCCCACAGCGCGGGCAGGCCAGGGCGGCAAAGGCAAAGCGGGGACTTGTAATGTAAAGCCTGCCCGCCGTTGCCGCGGGTTTGTAACTCATAGTATAACAATTGGGTTAACATGTAAATCGTGGTGTTTTATAATGTATTTATAATCAAATATTTATAAAAATATTTTTTGAATTATGTTAAGTTATGTTAACCCAATTTTTTTGCCGACATGCTTCGTAGCTGCCATTTAGCATACTCCCGCTGCCGCCTACAGTCGCCGCTTCTATTGAAACGTATTGCCCATCTGGAACATCGGCAGGTACATGGCAATCATAATTACCCCCACCAGGAAACCAACCACGATGATAAAAAGGGGCTCCATAATACTACTTAGGGAGGCTGTCTGGTATTCTACTTCCTCGCCGTATTGCTCGGCTATTTTGGCAAAAAAGTAATCCAGCTTGTTTGATTCTTCGCCAATCCTCACCAGTTGTATCATTTTGGAAGGGTAGATCTTGAACTGCTGCAAACTCTGATGCAGCGATTTGCCATTCAGGATATCGTCTTCTACCTTTTGCAGGGACGATTCGATTGGGTACCAGCCCACCATCTGCCTGCTCAAAGCTATGGCCCTCAACAACGGCACGTGCGAGCCCGTAAGCAACCGCATGGAATTGCAGAACCTGCCCAGGTATATCTTTTTAACCAGGTTACCCGCTACAGGTACTCTCAATACCAAACCGGAAGAGATTTTACGGTAACTTACCGTTTTGCGTACCCGGAAAAGGAAAACGACGATAGCGGTAATAAACAGAAAAGCGGGCAGAAAATAGGTTTCCATCCCCTTGGATATCGTAATAACGAGTTCGGTGATCCAGGGCAGCTGCCCCCCGAAGCGTTTGAGCACATCGGCAAACATGGGTACCACCACCTTCAGCATAAAATACACCGCGCCAAATGACGAAAGCAGCACCATACATGGATAGGAAAGCGTGGAAACTATTTTGCGCCTTTGTTTTATCCTGCCCTGGTAATATTTAGCCAGATCCTGCAGCACCATGGCCAGTTGGCCGGTTTCCTCGCCAATTTGAATACTGTATACCTCGTACAAGGAAAACTTACCCGATTTTTCAAGGGCTTTGGAAAGGGCTATGCCATTATTCAATACACTGTCCTGTATGGCTGCAAACAGTTTTTTGTCGCTTTCCTTTTCCTGTTCGGCGGTTACCAGTTCCAGGCTGGTTTTTAAATTGATGCCGGCCAACAGGAGCGAGCTTAGCTCCAGGTATAGGTATTCCTTTTTTTTATCGTTAAGTTCTTTGCTGCCAAAACTGATGTCACGGTTTAAAAACGCAATAATGCCGCCCTCGCCTTCCTGTTTTGCAGGTTTGGGCGTTTTCTTTTTTTCGTATTGGCTTAGGTCAATTGCCGGCATGGGTATCCTGTTCAAAAAGGTTAGCAGAACTGTATTGTTTATAATAGTGAAAGGTCATTTTATCGTTATGTAATAGCAAATCAAGTTCCAGTTCGTCAACCCTGCTATTTAAAGCATCGGGCCCGGTTTCAACGGGTTGTTGTTCAAAAAGCATATTGGTACGGGTTGTTTTAAACTTAAAAGTGTCTGTTATGCCATTGGTACGCACAATATAATCACTATTAAGCACGTATCTTATACCGCCGTTATTATTCTTAAAAAACAAACCGGAATCGGTTTTTTCGATCAGCTCGGCGCGCCGGAAATCGCGGCTGAGCAAAAGATCGAGTTGCGCCAGATCAGCCGATTCCTCGTTTTTGAGCACAAACGCATGGTATGAATTGCTTACAACCGCAAATGCCACATAAACGATAGCGATCAGTATCCCCGATACCAATAGTGCAATGGTTACTTCCATAATGGTAAAAGCCTTTAGTTTATGGTTTAACATTGTCATTATTGATCATTATTTCCGAAACCTTTGCTATCTCCTGTTGGTTTTCATCATAAGCGGCCAAATGAAACTCGCTAAGGCCTGGTCCGCCTTCAAACGGTTTAATCACCGGTATAATCCTGAAGCCATCCTGGTTAAAGGCCTCTTGCGGCAATTGTCGCGATTGTTCTGCTTTAAGCAGGATATTCCTGAGCACAGCCGTCGCCCGTATTTTTTTTGCGGATATTGCCTGTTGTGTTACATTGGCAAATATCATCATGGCCATACCAAACACTACAACAATAATTACCAGGGCTATAACCACTTCTACAATGGTAGCAGCCTCCAGCATCCCGTTTTTTTTTATTTTGCCTCCAGCCATTGCAGTATTTTTTTTTCGGATGAGGCTACGGGAGTAAGGTCGCTGGTCAGGTAATATGCTGATAAAGCGGAGGCATCTATTTTTAGGTTTATCAGGTAGTTTTCATACCGGCTAAATGCCGTTTGGTACATAAATCGCGTGGTAAAAACGCTTCCTTTAACCGCAGCGTTGTCTTTGGTCGAAAGAATATGTTGCGCATAAACCTGGCCGTTCACCAGGGCCTTTTTGTCCAAACTGATGGTTGCCGGCAAAGCAGAAGCTTCTTTTTCGTAAGTGAATATGACACCATTGATCTGAGCGTTTTGACCAATGTTAACTTGTGGCGGAAAACCAATCGTAGGCGACTTGTAACGCAGTAAGCCCAAACACGAAGGATACTCCAGGCGGCAATTTTTTTCGATACTTATAGAATCAGAAGCAAAGAGCTGGCAACTGCCATGGAAACCACTTTTAACAACGATGGCCTTTGCAAATACCAGCACATTATTCAATATCGCGGTACTATCTATAGTAAGCAGCGTATCTGCATACAGGATGATATTACCCGATAGTCTGGTGTTTTTTAGAGTATAAGGGCTGTTGCCCAGGTTAACAATATTGGCAGGGCGGCGAAATGAACCAGCCAGTGTGTCTACATGCCAGTTCTTACTGACTGTCCCCCCCGGATTATTAAACTGCTGTGCTAAATTGTTTAGGCGAATGTCATTCAACGGGGGCAGGTTACGCTGGCTGTCACGAATGTTGCCGATAACCAGTCTTTTGTCGCCTTCATATGCTTTATTGTCCACATATGCTGCCTTAACGCCGGCCTTTGGCAGGTATGCGTCACCGCGAATCGTAGTCTTTCCGCTTACCGAGACTGATCTGTCTTCGTCGATCAGGTATATAGCAGCCCATTTGGACGAATCGATCCCAAAAGCGGTCGAAAATACTTTAATTAATGTGTCTTGCTGCTTGAATGCTTCCACAATGCCAATGTCATAAATACCCCAGGGGGTATTTTTAAGCCGTACGGAATCATCGCCATTGGTGAACAAATTCAATGTCTTCCCTTGTAAATAGGCTGGGTCTTTTGTCCGCAGCAGGATATGTATGCCTGACGAAAGGTTATCCTGCAGGCGGTCAAATCGCGACTTTACCAGGTATTGCCCCCTAAAAAAATAAGCTGCCAGCACAAGGGCAGAGCAGATTAAGGCAATTACCAGGCTGATAATAATGACAATATAAAGCGCCGAGCCTTTAAGCATGACCCTTACCCGGCTTGGGCTTCTTTTTAAAAATATTGACTTTGTCAAAAAGCGAACGCGGCTTTCCTTCCAAAGCCTTGCCATTGTTATAATAGACTTTCCGAGAAGAATCGCGGCTTTCATGAAATACTACAGGGCCATCCAATTCGTTTTTGCGATATTCCCCGCTTTCTTTCAGGCTGCCATCCGGGTTAAAAAAACTAAAGGTGCCCGAACGTATTCCATTGCGCCAGTTGACTACTTGTATCAGGTTTCCACGCTCATCCCAATCCTTCCAGGTTCCGTCCTTTAGGCCTTTTTTAAAGGTGCCTTGAGTTCGGTTGTTGTGGTTCAGGTATGTTTCGATGTAGGTGCCGTTTAATAAGCGGCCACTAAAGCCGCCCTGAAGGGTATGTACTTTGTTAGTTGCATACCAGTAATAAGTAAGCGTGCTTTGCACATTCGGATTTGAATTAACAGGTATAATTTCTGCCAATATCGTACGGTCGGTATCTGTAATTCTTACCTTGTGCAAACCATAATCGGGTATTTTCTGCCCAAATGAGTTGCAGTAAACAAAAATTAAAAAGGTTGTATAAATAAACTTCATTAAATTGCAGGTTGGATATGAATATATTTGGTTTTGCCTCCGCTCTTAACTAATACAGAATCTTTCATATTCCGAATCAGCTTGAATTGCCCTACTGTCTCTCCCTCACTCATCATCGCTTCTTTGCCGTTTACTTTCATAAAAGCAATCAGTTTTTTAGACCCTGGATTTTTTATATATCCGGAATATCGTATAATATCCCAGTTGAAAGACGGTGCCATGTTCAACCTCGCAATTCCGGCGTTCGGCCGGTTCCTGGCCGGCGGTTTTGCGGTGTCTTTCTTTGCAACAATCCCAAAAGGATCACGGTAATTCAGCAAGAGGCGAGCCGTGTCTTTGGGCACCGCATAATCATTAAAAATCTCTTTAGGTGCGGGTGGTGGCACATAACTTTCATCACGACCGCCGCTGTATGCAATAACTATCCGGTAAATGATGACTCCCCACACCAGCAATACAACCACAATCAGTACATATGTTAATGCCTTATTTTTTTTGACCATGACCTATTGGCTTAAAACAGTACAAAATTTCTAAGCGCACTGGCTTTCCCTTCCTTGCCCGAAGCGTTCAGCGCACTTACTTTCCAATATATCTTCTCGCCGGTAACGCCGAGATTAAAACTATAACCTGTAGAATTGACCGTAACTGGAAAACTATTACTATAAAGCGTGGTCGAATCGCTTTTAAATACATATAATTTGTAACCTGGTACTCCTGTGACTGAATTCCAACTTAGTTGCACGGGTAAGCTAACACTGCTTCCAGCCGCGGGCGACACCAGGCTAACCTGGGCAGGCAGCGGCAATTGGTAGGTTACATAATTGATAGCCGACCATTTGGATTGTTCGGTCTCGTTTTCTGCCCTTACCCGCCAGCCATAAACCTGGTCCTTTGGAAAGGTAAAATTAACCTGGAGCCCAGGGACAACCTGGTTATAAACCAACGCATCTTCATTGGCAAAATTATTGGTGTCAATCTCTACCTGGTATTTCGTTGCGCCGTATAAACTGTTCCATTTAAAAAGGGCTGCATTTACGCTTGTTGACGTATTATTGGACGGTGACGAAAGGGTGACGGTTTGATTGGTTAGCGATGATTGTTCAATAATAAAGCTTCTGGCGGGCGAATAATCTGTCTGCGAACTCCCGTTTTCTGCCCTTACCCGCCACTGATAGTTTCCCGGCTCAAGAGTCGAGGTGAATTTAATGTCCTTAACCAGTGTATCCAGAATCAGGCCGCCAATGGAATCGAAGCCGGGGGTAACTACCTGTAACCGGTAAGCCAATGCATCCTCCACGCCGTCCCACCAAAAATTTATAGTGTATTTGGTGCTCTGATACTGGTTTGCAGGTGCTTCAAGCGTCACTTGCCTTTTTGCAATCGAAGGTTCGATAAACTCTTTACAGGCCGAAAGCAATACGTTTGAGGCTAAAAAGGCGGGAAAAATATAAAATAAGTGTTTAAGTTTCATTCCGCACTAATTTAGGAATAAGTCTGAATTATATGAAAACAATATAAGGGTAATAGAAGATTTTTAAATTAAGAGATATTCCGATCGATAATTCCTATCATGTAGAGTAGGTTTAAAAAGACAGGCAGCTCTGCACCAAATTTTAATGTCAACCGAAAAATGGCTTTTACCAGGCCTCATAAGGGAGCTGCAAAGTCAATCTGAATGAAGAATGCTATCGCCCTAAAATGACGACTGCATAGAAGATTTAAATTTCCGGATTTTTGGAGCCCCGAAATTTATAAATCCAAATCGACGAATAAACGCAAATCAGACAGGAAATAGTTCGAGATTTGTACAGTAGCCACCACAGAAAAAGTAGAAAGCCTTTAGTCGAAAGATTAAAGGCTTTTTAGTTACTCTGCCTCGTAATTATTACGCATGCAACATCTGAAATCGTGGATCATGTTGAAATGTTGGGTAAAAAGGAAAAGTCATTGTTTCCGATGAACAACAAGCGAGAAAAACTTGTCAAACGCCGGTGAAACCCTGACTGGGGTGATCTTACCCGAAGATCTTTTAAGTATTTTGAATTGTCCGTTCAATTGGTTTGAACTTAACTTTGGTGAGTTTTATATTTTTTCGCGCATGTATTTTATTCAGGTGCTTAAATATGCATAAATACATGATCTTACTTGATTTCGTATCACTTTTTTCTGATTAATAATCAAACTCGGGCTATAAATTTATTCGACATACTCCATTAAAATTTGCATATTGAAATATTTTATGTATTTATGTATGTACATTATAAATTCAATCTATTAGATTGGGAGATTTATTAATGTTTAGAGAAGCATATCTCTACATATTTAACTGAAGTAAATCAATTTTGAATATATGATTATAAGGATGAATGGGAAAAGTGCATTTTTAATGGCGGCCTTGTGCTTTACACTTAACCGGGCTGTTGCTCAACAGGAAGCGATTTGGCAAATAGGCAAAGCCGACCGCAGTAGTTCGGGAATGGCATTGGCTCCTGCAGCATATCAACATTTTTTAGACCATGATTTTGGATGGGAAGACCGTTTTTTTCTGATCGGGCTATCTAAACCCGAAACTGATTGGCCATATGTATTGCCTGGGCCAAATGATGACTGGGGTGGCACTGGTGGTACTTCGGGCATCCACTCGCAGATGCTGAATATTTTATTCGGTGTAAAAACCATGCCGGTTAATGGGGCTTGTAATTTTACCATAAGCATGGTTGGCTATAATGCAGCTCTACCACCATTGGTAAAGGTGGTTATCAACGGTAAGTCGTTTGAAACCCGGCTTCCAAAAGGTAAAGACAATAAGGTTGTTGAAGGTGACCTTAGTGAAGCCAATCCTTATGCGCTAACCATTCCCATAAAAAACGGGCTGTTGCACAAGGGGGGCAACGAAATACAAATTACCTCCATAGATGGCTCGTGGCTGGTATTTGACCAGGTTAAACTGGATGGGCCAACGGAATTGCAGCTAATTGCTCCAAACAGTGCTTTTTTGCGCAGCGTTAAACCTGCGACGTATGAAATTGAACAAGACAAAAAAAGATATCAGCCATTATTGGTTGATGTACAACACCTAAATGGTAAACCTAAGTTGCAGGTTAAGCTGGACGGGAAGATAATTTTTTCAGATAAACTTGATTCGGCAAGGTATGTTTTTGAAGCGCCTATGCCGGCTGTTGCAGCCGCAAAAAAAAGCAGCTATGAAATTTTTTGCAACGATACTTTGCTCGAAAAAGGGATAGTGCTGCGGACGCCCAATAAACTGCAGACGCCTGCAGATTATGTAGATACGCGCCTGGGTTCGGCACACTCCAGGTGGATGATTGCACCTGGCCCCTGGATGCCTTTTGGAATGGTTAAGCTAAGCCCCGATAACCAAGACGAGGGCTGGATGGGCGGGTATGACCCCACTTTTGAAAGCATTGGCACCTTTAGCCACATTCATGAATGGACAATGGCTGGCCTGGGTATGATGCCAACCAGCGGCCCGCTGCAAACCCGCATTGGCGACGAGCGTAAACGCGATGGCGGTTACCGCTCGCAGATTGATAAATCGAGCGAGGAAGCACCCCTGGGTTATTACAAAGTAATGTTGACTGATTATAATATTAAAGCCGAGCTTGCCGCTACAACACGCTGTGGTTTTGAGCGTTACATCTATCCTAAAACCGAAAATGCAAGGGTAATGATAGACTTGAAAATCCCTGCGGAATATGGTTATAACCTGAAGGATGTTACGTTAAAAAAGGTTAGCGATACGCGGATAGAAGGATCAAGCAAACAATTTACAAGGGATGCATGGTCGGGCGGGGTCGATCAAAACTATACTGTTTATTTTGTGATTGAGTTTGATCGCCCCATACGCAAATTTGGCACCTGGGTAAATAATAAAGTAGGGGATGGTGATATTGTTGGTGCTATTGATCCTAACAATGCGGGCGCTTATGTGGAGTTTGATACCCGCGAAAACCAGGTTGTACAAACGCGTACCGGCATATCATTGGTAAGCCTTGATAACGCGGCGCAAAATTTAACAGAAGAAATTACCAAACCATATAACTGGAGCTTTGAGAAAGTACGGGAAGGCCAAAAGGAAACCTGGAATAAGCTATTGGGACGCCTGGAGATAAGCACCAACGATAGCCGCGAGAAAATGCGGTTTTATAGCAACATGTTCCGAGCCCTGGCCAGCCGCAATACCTGGAGCGATGTAAACGGGCAATGGATTGATGCCTCGAAAAGGCTGCAGCAATTGAAAGATCCTAAATCGCCGGCAATGGGTTGCGATGCGTTTTGGAATACCTTTTGGAACCTTAACCAGTTTTGGAACCTGGCAACGCCCGAATGGTCGTCAAATTGGGTAAAATCCCAGCTGGCTATGTACGATGCTGATGGCTGGCTTGCAAAAGGCCCCGCCGGGATGAATTATGTCCCGGTGATGGTAGCCGAACATGAAATACCGCTGATGGTGGGCGCGTACCAGATGGGCATCCGCGATTATGATTCAAAAAAGGTGCTTGAAGCTGTAGTAAAAATGCAGACTACGCCTGCGCAAAAAGTAGGTGAGGCAGGCTTTGCAGGGAATGAAGACCTGGAGGCCTATTTAAAATACAAATATGTACCGTATGATAAAGGCCGGTTTTCAAATACAATGGAGTATGCCTACGACGATTGGACAGTTTCGCAGCTGGCAAAATCATTGGGCCGGAATGACATTTCCGACACCTTTAAAACCAGGTCGGGCTATTGGAAAAATGCGATGGATACAACTATAGGCTATTCAAGGATGAAAAATTCGGACGGCACCTGGTATCCAAATTTTGACCCTTTCCGGTCGGGCGCTAATGAGCATTATGTAGAAGGAAATGCCTGGCAGCTTACGTTTTTTGTGCCCCAGGATGTTCCCGGCCTTATACAGAAAATTGGGCAGGATAAGTTTATCGACCGCCTAAGCTGGGGTTTTAAAGAGAGCTATAAGCTGAGGTTTAATGCGCCAGGCGATCAGTATTGGGACTACCCGGTAATACAAGGCAACCAGCAAAGCATGCAGTTTGCATTCCTGTTTAATTGGGGTAAACACCCCTGGCTTACCCAAAAATGGAGCCGCTCGGTGGTCGATCGTTTTTACGGCTTTGGTGTTGCTAATGCCTACCTGGGTGATGAAGACCAGGGACAAATGAGTTCGTGGTTTATCATGAATGCATTAGGGCTTTTCCAAACAGATGGCGGCGCCAGTGCAAATCCGATATACGAAATAGGAAGCCCTATTTTCCCCAAGGTAACCATTCACCTTAACGGCGCGTACGGCAGGGGGCAAAGGTTTACCATCGAGGCTAAAAACGTATCAAGAGATAATAAATATGTACAAAGCGCTACCCTTAACGGTAAAGCGCTGCAATCCTTTTGGTTTCCCGCTTCTGAATTGTTAAAAGGAGGGGAACTAAAGCTGGAAATGGGGCCGGAACCAAATAAGGCATGGGGTATTAAGGACTTGCCGGCTGCTCAGTAAGTAATTATAGCTTCTCGTAACCCGCTTGGGACTAAACTTGCGAAGTTTCGTAAACTTCGCAAGTTTTTTTGGCTTTGAGGAATATCTGTCACCCATCAATCGAAGGATTTATATTTAAGCGCATCACGATTTGCGTTAGGGGGAGTAGCGGATACCGGCCATGAGCCTAACGCCTGTGCTGTATGAGCGGATAACCCGGGCCGCAGGCAACGCCATGATTTATAGGAAGAAACAATGTGTTTTTTTGTATAGAGGCAATACGTTGCGTCTCCCACATGCAAATCAAACCATACAAATCCTGGATTTATTTGATTTTTTTATGACAGAGAAGCGCAATATTTGGCGTCGACAGTAAGACATCCAAAAATAAAAAGAACGATTATAAATGCAAGCTTGAATTGCACATAGGCAACATAGCCTTGGCCCTTGCAAATCGGAACTAAACACGGGAGACGCAATTATGCGTCTCTACAAAAATGCGAAAATGGCTTACTCTGTTAGATATTTGGCATCTGAAATTAATTAGCCGTGGCGCTCATATACAACTCCAGTTTGCCGCCGTTTACAATATCTTTAAAGCTGATATGATTATCCTTTAAAGTTTTGCCGTTTAGCTTAGCAGTGCGGATGTAAATATTTTTTGCCGAATTATTATATGCCTTAATCTCGAAGGTTTTTCCCCTGAAATACGATGGGTTTAAATTGATTTTAATATCGCTAAATAAGGGGCTGGTAATATCAATCCTTAAATCGGGCGAAGTACCGCCGTTCATTTCAAATAAACCCATCGAGCTTAATACAAACCATGCGCCCATCTGGCCTTCGTCTTCATCACCATTCCAGCCAATATAGGGCGAGGCATCATAAAAAGTGTTCAGGATCTTCCTGGTGTAGTATTGGGTAAGGGATGGCTTGCCTGCATAATTAAACAGGAAAGCAGCTTGCATGTTTACCTCGTTGCCCTGGTTAATATAATACTCGGCCGATTGCCCCATGGTACGGTCAAGCGCGTGTGCCGCGAATTTGTGTACCTCAGATTTTTGAAAGCCGATGGTTAGCCGCTTTAAAAATTCATCCTTATGGATATAATTGATTAAACCCGGAACATCATGTGGCACATATAACGAATATTGCCAGGAGTTACCCTCCACAAAATGACTCACCGAAAAAAGGTCAAAATCAGGGATAAATGAGCCATCTGCTTTCCTTGGCGTAACGTAGCGGCTTGCCGGGTTAAAAACGTTTTTCCAGCTTGCAGATCGCTTTAAAAAAAAGTTATAGTCATCATCCTTATGCAGCAATTTGGCCATCTGAGCTACGCACCAATCATCATACGCATAATCTAATGCTTTTGAGGTGGCACCTTTTTCAACAGGTACAAAGCCAAATTTGGCATAATCAGTTATCTGCGGATTGCCCGGATTGCCCCCACAGGTAGGAGTGGGTTCAACCTCCATAGTCTTTTTCATGGCGCGGTAAGCTATTTCAGCATCTTTTGTTACAATACCTTTTAAATACGCGCTGGTGATCAATGCCATTTCATGCGAACCTTCCATAATGCCCGAGTACTCAACTCCTGCAGGGCCTTTGGATAGCCAGCCTGTTTTTTTATACATTTCCAGCTGCGTATCTACCAGTTGCTGCACCATATCCGGCGATGTTAAGGTCCACAGCAGGTTTAAATTCCAAAAGGTATTCCAGTAAGCATCGCCGCCTATCATCGCGGTGCGGCCGGTCGGTAATTGCTGTACGTTTTCGCAGGCATCGGTATATTTTCCATTGGCATCGCTCATGATCATCTTGGCGGTGAAACAGCGGTAAAAATTGGTGTAAAATTTCTTCTTATCGGTTTCGCTGCCACCGGTTACTGCAATGCTTTTTAGGGTATTGTTCCAAATTGTTCTGTTATGCTTTACCAGGGCATCAAAATTCCAGTCGAAACCTTTTAATTCCGTTTTAAGATTGAGCCGGGCTTGGTCCATGTTAACAAACGAGATGCCGGTTCTTAGTATCACCTGTTCGGTTTTCGAGGTTGGGTAGGTAACGTATGCGCCCAGTTCGCCCGATCCTTTGATCTCTTTATTGCTCTTAATTACCGACTGGTTTCCGTATCCCTCAAAATCATGAAAGGGTTTGCTAAACTGCATCACAAAATATAAGGTATAGTCATTAAAGTTGGCCGATGCGGTTTTGGCATAGCCCTGTATCTCGGAGTTGGATACTTTGGTAATAACGGCATCTTTCAGGTCGTAACCATATTCCGCCGGAATGTTAAGCTGGATCATGATCCTGTTCGAGCTGTCTTTGGCAAAGGTATAGCGCTGCACGCCGGTACGTTCGGTTGCAGTCAGTTCCACCTTAACCTGCGGATCCATCAGGAAAACAGAATAATACCCCGGCGAGGCCTTTTCATCCTCGTGCCTGAACCTGGAGTGGTAACCGGCCCCGGCCCCTTTAAATGGCTCATCGGCCGCGCCCGGTGATGTCGACAGATCGCCGTTGGCAGGCATGGTCAACAGGCCCGCCATGGTCCATCCGTGTAAAAAGCTAAAGCCATGTATGCTCCCTACGGCATACTCATAACCGCCCTGCCAAACCCCTCTTTGGTTATCAGGGCTAAGCTTAACCATCCCGTTGGGCATTGTAGCGCCCGGGAACAGCATCCACCGTGAATTAGATGTCCCGATAAACGGATCAACGTAATCAACCGGTTGCTTTGTTTGCGCGCCGCCGCTTAAATAGGCGCATGAAATTGCCAGGAGCAATGCAGTGGTTTTGCGTATACTTATCATATTGCTATTTTATATATCGTTAAGAGCCTCACCTAAATCCTCTCCAAAAGGGAGAGCTTAAAAAACATGCAAATCAAGAACCCTCTCCAAAAGCTGCTGGGCACACACAAGTCCCTATAAAAAGAAGTTGTCATTTCGAACGAGGTACGAGGAGAAATCTTGAACGCCCTGCATCAACATAGCCCCTCGGAATGCAAATCGCATAAGATTTCTCCTCACCCCCTCACACAATCCCACTCTGTTCGTTCGAAATGACAATTTCTTTTGGTAAATGTGTACTCACAGTAGTCTTTGCGGGCAGGGTGAGGCTCAATGCCCAGCCCAAATCTCCTGAACCTCTTCAAGCGATTTACCTTTAGTTTCGGGTACCATTTTATATACTACCCAGAATGACAGCAGGCAGCAAGCCGAGAAAAACCAAAAGGTAGCTGCCGGGCCAACCGATCCTAAAAACATGGGGGTAAGCTGCCCCACAATAGTATCGGCAATCCACATTACCATTATGCTTAAAGCCAAAGCCCTGCCGCGTATTTTGGTAGGGAAAATTTCTGAAGCAATAACAAATTTAAGCGGCCCTATAGAGAATGCGAAACAAGCCAGGAATAGTATAATGCTGATGACTAACGAGATACTGCTGGTTGTACCTGCATAAAAACAAATGCCGGTAAATGCAAGGCAAACTGTAGCACCCAACGAGCCAGCAATGTATAATGGCCTGCGCCCCATTTTATCTACCTTCCAGATGGCTATAATGGTAAACAGGAAGTTGGCTATACCAAAAATGATTTGCCCAAGCAGTGCATTGGTAATGTTGATGCCCGCATCGCTTAAAATACGCGGGCCGTAATATATTACCGCGTTAATACCGCTGAACTGGGAAAACAGGGGCAGCAGCAGGCCGATAAGCAAGGGTTTGCGCATGGCCGGCGAAAACACTTCTTTATATGATCCTTTCTCCTGGCTTTTGGTGCTTTGAATGAGTATGGCATCTTTTTGAGCCGAAGCCATATTGGTAATTTTTGCCAAAATAGCTATCCCTTCATCATTTTTACCTTGTTGGATAAGCCAGCGCGGGCTTTCAGGCACAAAACATAAGCCCGTAAAAAATAGCAGGGCAGGCACCGCACCTAAACCTAACATGCCACGCCATACTTCCTTAACCAGTACCAGGTTTAAAATGTCGCCCAACCCGCCGCCTTTATAATTTAGCGAAAAACTTAATAAGCTGGCGTTGGTCAAATAAGCCACCAGTATGCCCGCTGTGATAGCCAGCTGGTAAAAGGTGACCAGGCGGCCCCTTACGTTTGCGGGGGCAATTTCTGAAATATACAAAGGCGCTACAATTGATGCCACCCCAACGCCCATACCGCCAAGCATGCGTGCCAGTATGAGTAAGGTAAAACCCGATGATAACGCCGAGCCAATGGCCGAAAGTAGGAATAATATGGCCGCTAACATCAGCATCTTTTTACGGCCTATCCGGTCACTTAAGTCGCCCGAAAAGGATACGCCGATAATACAGCCAACCAATGCCGATGATACAAACCAACCTTCTGTTGCAGCCGATAACGAAAACTGGCTTTTTACAAAAGGCAGCACGCCCGAAATTACGGCCATATCGAAACCGAAAAGTAAACCGCCCAATGTTGCTACCAAAGTAATGGCCACCAAAAATAGGGTAGACCTGCTTTGTACCGACTTTGAATTTTGCTGGTTCATGAATTGGTAATTTAGGTAATGGTTTATTTTTATTTTAGGTTTTTAATTAACAGCATTCATCCCTAACAAAGGCTTTTACCACTTTTGCCCTGCTTTTGCCGGTATTAGTCATGGTATAGCTTAGTGCATCGGCCGGTATAATAAATGTTTCGGCATAATGGATAACTTGAGTTAATCCATTGGTGGTAACTTTTATGCTTTCGCCTTCTACCAGGCTTAATACATGGCATTGGTTATCGGTGTTTTCTTCAACAATGGTGTCAAATTCAAAACGTTCAACGGCATAAAAATGGTCGGGATGAGTGGTAAGGTTAATTACCTGCCAATCTTTACCTTGTTTGGCTATGGTTTGTTTTGATATTAAGGTGTCGGTGACCACATCGCCTTTCCTGTCGAAGTTCAGGTTTTCAAATGCCCTGTCGATATTCAATGTGCGTGGATTTCCATTCAGATCCGGGCGAAGCCAATCGTACATTTTAAAGGTGAAAATATAGGGCGTGGCGCTTATTTCAAGCACCATATTGTTTTTGCCCGAGCAATGTACCGTACCATTTGGAATCAGGAAAAGGTCATGTTTCTTTGCCGGGAATGTTTGCACATAGTCCTTTATTTCAACGGGTTGGTTGTTTTGAAAACTATCTTCCAGTACAGCTTTAAAATCCTGCTTGTTAATGTCATCATGGAAACCAAGGTATACCTCTGCACCCGGTTCGGCATCAAGTATGTAGTAGGTTTCGTCCTGCGTAAAATCTTCGCCAAAATTTGCTTTGGTGTAGGCTACCGTAGGATGACATTGCAGCGAAAGGTTGCCACCATCAAAGGTATCCAGGAAATCAAACCTGATGGGGAAGGCATCACCGAATCTATCGGCTGCTTTACCTAAAATAGCCTTGCTGTTGTATAAAAACAGGGTATCTAATGATACTTCAAGCATATGTTCATCATATTGAAGTATTATGCCGTTTTCGGGTGCTATCAGCTCAAACGACCAGGCATAGTTTACCACGTTGTCGTTTAAACCATTGATATTATCTTTTATCCAGCGGCCACCCCATACACCGGGCTCAAACCATGGCCGCGCCCTGAACATATGGCCAGATAGTTGTTTTAACGCGTTCCTGAGGGTATCGCCGGTCGCCCAGCTAATATCTTCAATCCTTTGCTCGTCAACAATGATGTCAACGGCAGGCAGTAATTGCTTTTTATGTTTGTTGAGTACCGGCCAGTCAACAAAATAGAACCGTTTGTACTGTATTTTAGGGTCTGCGGGTTGATGATCGCCAAGGTTGCAGATCTTGTTCGCCCTCGACCTGAATTGGATTTCGTTTTTGGGAACATCCAGGTAAATAAGGGGGGCCTGCCAGCCACTGAGTGCTGCGCCGCAGCCGTAAATAATGTTCAGGCAGTTGTTTACCGGTTTTAGTTCGCTCAGCACGTCGCTGTCAAAAAAATCGGCCAGGGTGCCTTCGTAAATCTTCCCAAACAAAGGGTCTTTGCCACCCATAAATGGTTCTATTGTGGCATGGATAACCAATTCAGGTTTAAGGGCGTCATTGATGTTTATCCAGTTTACGCTTGCTCCCTTATTAATAAGCTCGGTGTTAAGGTGTTGTACAAAAATATCCCAGTACACGCCCGAGTATCCATCAATAATGATGTTTTGCTGCTGCGCTATAATCCAGCTTGCCAGCTTTCCAAATCCGTTAAAAATAGGCCCGTCAATTTTAAATGTGGGGTAGATATCGTATCCGGATTTTTGCACCGATTGCTTTTCAGCCGGAATGAGGAACTGGCTGGTCGACCTCAGTTCTTGAATATCTGGTTTGACATCATTTTTTAAAACGGGACCTCTGTTCATATAATCGTTATATGTTATAATGTGCAAACATATTAGATTTCATGTAAATTCCAAACAAGTAATTAATATTTAGTTTCGGCTTAACTTGTTCTTCGGCTTTCTACTGTATACTCAAAACTTTCGGCTTTGTAGTATCCCAGGTTATACTCCATTGGCCGGTCGCCCTGGTCAAATACAAAACGCTTCCTGAAAAGCACCGGGCTGCCAATATCAATCTCCAGTTTGCCGGCAATAAATTTATCCGCCGCCTTGGCACTAATCTCTTCTTTTGATAGGTCAGCAACTACAGAATGCTCATTTTCAAGCATTTCGTATAGCGGTTTTTTGAAATCCTCATCGCCGGTAAGGCCAATCCTGGGGTGAAAATAGGATACAAAATAAACAAAAGCTTCGTCGGCATTTCCTCTTAAGCGTTCCAGTTTCAGTATCTTTTTTTCAGTTTTTATATCAAAAAAGTTGGCTATATAATCGTCGGGGTACACCCAGCTTACATGTAGCTCGTAATTTTTAATGATAATACCGCGTGCCTGCATTTCCTGGGTAAAACTCAGCCAGTTCATTGCTTTTGAGCTCATTTTGGGCTGGGCCACTTTTGTTCCCAGCTTTTTCTTCCTGATCAGGAGTTCCTCATAAACCAGTTTATTGATAGCCTGGCGCAAGGTGGTCCTGGAGATGGCCAGCTTTTTTGCCAAATCTACTTCGTTGGGTAAAAGCTTACCTGCCTGGTATTCAGGGTCTTTTATCAATTCTCTTAGCAGGTTCTCGGCCTGTATATGAAGCGGAACGCCGCTTTTATGATCTATTGAAAATTTCATGTTGGTATTTATCCAGGTTTTATGAACAGTATAGTGCAAATTAAATAATTAGTTAATTAACGGCCATTGTTTTATTAATATGTTTATCCCTTATGTGTTAAATGAAACACTCGGCTATTTTTACAGGAATTGTCTAAAACTTAAAGATAGCTTTATATTTTCTGCAAATAAAACGCATAATAAATTTGGATTAAATTTTAATGTTGTTATGTTTGTACATATTATTATCAATGCCGTATAATTGCGTTGTTAAATCCTGAAATTGCTTTCAATTATAAAATCAATTCTACATGAAAATATTTTTGCCTTTTTTTATTACGCTTTCTACGTTTACCGGCTTATCTGCCAACGCTCAAACAACAGGTAAGGTGGCGCTTGCCAAAGCTATCGTGGCCGATGAACGGTTAGATACTATCCAGGCGAGGGCTTTAAAATTACTTTCGGGCTTTTCTGCAGGCACATCCTACAACGAGGTTTGGATCCGCGATTTTAATACTTTTATTAAAGGATCGCTCCGGGTACATCCTAAGGATGAGGTTAAAACAAAGATACTGCTATTTTTTAAGATCCAGGGCGATGATGGTAATATAGTTGATGGTGTGGTAGATAGCGCCAAAGCAAACGTGGGTTACAAATACCGCTACTCAGCTTTATTGCGTGGTTGGGCGGCTCATAAAAATACGGTGGAGACCGACCAGGAATCATCGCTGGTGCAGGCTGTAAAAAAATATATTGATGTTACCGGCGATAAAACCATTTTGAATGAAGTGATTGGCGGCAAAACAGTATTGCAGCGTATGGAGGATGCTTTTATATACCTGCAAAAAGAACGCTGGTCGGCAAAGTACGGCCTGATAACCGGGGCTACCACCATTGATTGGGGCGATGTGCAGGCCGATGGCGGCTGGGGTGTGGCTATAAACGATAAAACCAAATGGGCTATTGATATATATGATAACGCCATGTTTGTAATGGCCCTGCACGATTTTGTGGCCATGCAGCCTAAAGGACACAAGGCCAAACAAAACTGGTCGCTGGTAGCGGCTAATGTTACCAAAAACGTGCGTAAATACCTGTGGGATAGCAAGGAGCAAAAGTATATCCCTCACCTGTACCTGAATGGCAGTCCCTTTGCGCCCGATTTTAATGAAAAAGAGATATTGTATTTAGGCGGATCGATATGCGCTATACAGGCTGGTTTTAATACCCCGGCCGAGGTTAAAGAAATAAACCGCCAGATGGTGGCTGCGGCAGCTAAAGAGAAGCATGCAACTATCGGTATTACCGTTTACCCGCCATACCCAACAGAGCGCTTCCCGAACATGCATTCCTATGACTATCAGAATGGCGGCGACTGGACATGGTTTGGCGGCCGCATGATAGCTCCCTTACTGTCATACGGTTACTCCAGGGACGCTTATGCCGAGTTATCGCCCATGCTGGATAGGGTTATTGCCAACAACGGCTTTTTTGAGTGGTACGATGTACGAAGCGGCGCCCCAAAAGGCTCAGGCGATTTCAGGGGCGAGGCTGGAGTGCTTTACGATGCCATTACCGTTTTAAAACAGTGGGCCGCTAAAAATAAGTAAGAGGCTGATTACCAATAGAAAAGATCGTCATTACTTCGTACTTACCCATGAAGTGTTGGAATTTACGAAGACATCCGATTGAACGCTGGCTAAGACTCACCCGGTCGAGGCTACACCCGACCACCCTCTCTTCACCTGCGGTGGAAAGAGGGTTTTGTGGTTAATTAGCTTTTATTCAGCTATTTATTAAGGATATCGTTCAAAACCCTCTTTGCGGCTTCAGCCGGAGAGAGGGTGGTCGGGCGTAGCCTCGACCGGGTGAGTCTTCGCCGCCATGCGATATACGTCATTGCCACTTTCATTGTTTCGTGAAATTTTATCACTCCCAATGACGCATGATTGAAAGGCCGCAAAGCGGCCTGTTTTGCGTTATGCCTTTTTGCCCCCCTCACATGCAAAAACTTATCAAGGATGGGTAATTTTTAAGTGGTTAATTCTAATTTTTTACGAAAAAAGTGCGAGAAAATTCAAAAAAGCTACAAAAAATTACAACCTCCTTTTTTTGTGCCTATTAATGCCGGTTTCTCTGCTTCATCCACCCATTTTTAATGCTTCTTTTTAAAATATTTTATAATGTATTAACATTTAATAAATATGTTCGAATGTTTGTTGTTTTAATTGACATTATGAGCACCTAAATCATTAAAGTAAAGGGTAAAAGTGACGTTTTAAGCACTCATTAGCAATTTGTTAAAATTTTATTGGAAAAAAATTTGTTTTTGTTATTTTAATATGTAATTATGTACATACAAATACTAAATTATAATTTTAACTTTACTCAAACCCATTATGAATGAAAGAATTTTTACCTATTTGAAGGTGAAGTACCTTTGTTGCTTACTGTTTTTATTGATGCTGGGGAAAGTATCCCTGGCGCAAACGGCATTTACCGTGAGCGGCAAGGTAACCGACAATAAAGGGTTAGTAATGCCCGGCGTAAGTGTTGCCGTGAAACATACCAAAAGCGGTACCATTACCTCAGTTAGCGGCGATTACACCATTAAGGTGCCCAACGCCACCGATACGCTTGTATTTTCGTTTTTGGGCTATGCCAAACAGGAGGTAGCCGTAAACCAGCGGCACACTATTAACGTGGTTTTGCTTGACGATAAAAACGACCTGAACGAGGTGGTGGTAGTAGCGTACGGTACCCAGAAAAAGGAAAGTATGGTTAGCTCTATCACTACCATTAACCCTAAAGAGTTAAAGGGGCCAACCAGCAACTTAACCACCATGCTTGCCGGCCGTATTGCCGGTTTAATATCGTACCAGCGCAGCGGCGAACCAGGGGCCGATAACGCTTCATTCTTTATCCGGGGGATAACCTCGTTTGGCTCGGGTAAAATCGATCCGCTGATATTGATTGATGGTATGGAATCAACAACCAACACGCTGGCCCGCCTTCAGCCCGATGATATTGCCGGGTTTTCTATCCTGAAGGATGCGGCGGCTTCATCATTATATGGTGCGCGTGGTGCCAATGGCGTTATACTGGTTACTACCAAATCGGGCAAAGTGGGCGATACCAAAATGAATGTACGGTTTGAAAATTCAACCTCATCAAACACCCAGAATTTTGCACTGGCCGATAATATCACCTACATGAAATTATCAAACGAAGCTGCCCTTACCCGCAACCCGCTCTCGCCGTTGCCATACACCCAAAACAAAATTGACCATACCATGGCCGGGGATAATCCGCTGCTTTATCCCAGTAACGACTGGATTGGTTCGTTAATTAAAAACTACACCAATAACCAAAGGCTTAATTTAAACATCAGCGGCGGCGTTAACCGGGCGCAATATTATATATCGGCATCGGCCAATAAGGATAATGGCGTGCTAAAGGCGCAAAGCGGTAACAATTTCAACAACAACGTAAGCCTTAAAAGCTACGAGATCCGGTCGAACGTTAATGTAAAGCTTACCTCAACTACCGAGGCTATCGTACGCACATCCGGCGATTTTGATGATTATAACGGCCCAATAGGCGGTGGCGGCGCAGTTTTCGGCAGCGCGCTAAATGCTAACCCCGTGTTGTTCCCGGCCACCTTCCCCGCATCTGATCTGCCTTTGGTGAAGCACCCTTTATTTGGTAACGCGCCAAGGGGTTCAAACGGCGATGTTTATGATAACCCTTTTGCCGATATGGTATCGGGATTTCAGCAGTACAGCACATCAACCCTTAATGTACAGTTGGAAATTAAACAGGACCTGAAATTTATCACCGAAGGCCTTTCGGCAAGGGCCATGGCTTATACCCAGCGCTATGCTTACTTTAACCTGAGCAGGCAGTATACGCCGTTTTATTACGCGGCCAGCCCCTCGGCTACCGATCCTAAGGGGTATACATTATCATTACTGAACGAAAAATCGGCTACCGAATACCTTAACTACAACCAGGGCAATAAAATAGTAAACAGCACCAACTATGCCGAGGTTGCCCTAAACTATAACCGCACTTTTAATAAGGTACACAATATAAGCGGCCTGCTCATTGGTATCCAGCGTAATTATGTTACGGGTAATGCCGGCGATTTACAATCGTCGCTTCCTTTTCGCAACCAGGGCGTCAGCGGCAGGCTAACCTATGGGTATGATAACCGTTACCTGTTTGAAACCAACTTTGGCTACAACGGATCGGAGCGTTTTGCCCGCAACAATCGTTTTGGCTTTTTCCCGTCGGTAGGCGTTGCCTGGAATGTTAATAATGAAAAGTTTTTTGAGCCGCTATCGCACACCATCACCAAGTTAAAATTCCGTGCCACTTACGGTTTGGTTGGTAACGACCAGATTGGTAACGCCAACGACAGGTTTTTCTACCTATCCAACGTAAACCTTAACGATGGTACTTTTGGATCGTACTTTGGCGAAAATTATGCCTACAACCGCCCAGGCGTTTCTATCTCCAGGTATGCCAATGACGGTATCACCTGGGAAAAATCAAAGAAAACCAATATCGGGATGGATTTGGGCTTGTTTGATGCCCTTAACATAACCATAGATGCCTATCATGAGCGCCGCAGCAATATTTTAATGCAGCGGGCATACATACCTACAACCATGGGCCTTACCGCCCCGGTGAGTGCCAATGTGGGCGTAGCCGAAGGCAAAGGTGTTGATTTTGCTATGGATTATAACAAAAACTTTGGCAGCAGCTGGCTGCAAATGCGGGGCACATTTACCTATGCCGCCAGTAAGCTACTGGTAAACGAAGAGCCTGCATACCCGGCAAATGAACAATACCTGTCGCGCGTGGGGCAATCACTGGGCGAGGTGTACGGCCTTGTTGCCGAGCGTTTGTTTGTTGATGACGAAGACGTAAAAAACTCGCCAAAGCAAAATTTTGGCGAGGTTAGGGGAGGCGATATCAAATACCGCGATTTAAACGGCGATGGCCAAATAACTGCGCTTGATATGATTAACGGCCTTGGTTACCCAACCACGCCCGAAATTATTTACGGCTTCGGCTTCTCATTCGGCTATAAAAACTTTGATATCAGTACATTTTTCCAGGGATCGGCCCGGTCGTCATTTTTTATCGATCCTACGGCAATTTCGCCCTTTGTGGCCAATGGTGCTTACCAGCATGGTTTGCTTAACGTTGTTGCCAATGATCACTGGTCTGAAGATAACCGGAACTTATATGCTTTTTGGCCAAGGCTTGGTTTAACACAAAATACCAACAACAACCAGCCATCCAACTGGTGGATGCGTAACGGGGCCTTCCTGCGCATGAAAACCGCCGAATTGGGGTATAGTATTAAAGATAAAACCTTAAAAAGGTTCCATATATCGGGCTTAAGGATTTATGCCAACGGCACCAACCTGTTCCTCATCAGCGGCTTTAAGCTTTGGGATCCTGAGCAAGGGAGTAACGGGCTGGGTTACCCGGTTCAAAAAGTGTTTAACGTGGGGATAAATGTTCAACTGTAAATCCTGCTAAAATTTAATCGAGATGAAATTGTTAACTATATACACCCGATATTCAGGCCTTTTAGGTCGAAAATCTATGGGCCTTGCCTTGTTGCTGCTGATAGTGGCAGGCATGCCGTCCTGTAAAAAAAGTTACCTTGATGTGGTGCCCGATAACGTGGCAACCATTGATAATGCCTTTGCCAACCGCAACGAGGCCGAAAAATATTTGTTTACCCTGTACTCGTACCTGCCGCAGGAAGGGCATCCCGATAAAAACCCCGCTTTCAGCGGCGGCGACGAGGCCTGGACCTATTGGCCCATGACGGAAGATTTCTTTTACCTTGACCCCTATAACATTGCCCGCGGTAACCAAAACCGGGCCGACCCTTACATGAACTATTGGGATGGCTATGATGGCAAATCGTTATGGCAGGGCATAAGGGCATGTAATACCTTTTTAGATAATTTGGATAAGGTAACCGATTTGCAGCCCTACGTTAAAGCACGCTGGGTAGCCGAGGCCAAATTTTTAAAAGCATATTTTCACTGGTACCTGTTCAGGATGTATGGGCCAATACCCATTATGGATAAAAATATTTCCATAACCGCTCCGCCAGAGGAGGTTAAAGTATACCGCCAGCCGGCCGATTCGGTAGTGAATTACATTGCCCGGCTACTTGATGATGCTGCCGCAGGCGATGATAACACCGGCTTGCCAAGCGTAATTACCAGTGCATCAACCGAGCTTGGGCGGGTTACCAAGGTGGCGGCGCTTGCCATTAAAGCGCGCGTGTTGGTTACCGGGGCCAGCCCATTGTTTAACGGCAATAACGATTTTGCGGGCTTAAAGGCCAATAATGGCAAACTGCTTTTTAACCCTCAGTATGATGCCACCAAATGGGCAAGGGCCGCTGCCGCTTGTAAAGTTGCCATTGATGCTGCCGCGGCGGCGGGGTTAAAGCTGTATTATTTTACACCGGGTATTACCGCTGTTGATGATGTAACCAAGGTTGAAATGAACATCCGCAATTCGGTTTGCGAAAAGTGGAACAGCGAACTGATCTGGGGCTTAACATCAAGCGGCAATCCAACCTTCTGGTTACAGGAGTATGCCATTCCGCAGCTTGATCCCAACAACATCAACCTCGATTTAAAAGGCAAACTGGCGCCGCCGCTAAAAATGGCCGAGTTGTTTTACACCAAAAACGGCGTACCTATTGAAGAAGATAAAACCTGGGATTATGCCAACCGCTTTAAACTGCGCACTACTACAAGCGCCGATGCCGGTATGCAAAACGGCTATCAAACTGTGGGCCTGCATTTTGACAGGGAGCGCCGCTTTTATGCCGATATGGCTTTTGATGGCTCAACCTGGTTTATGAAAAATGGCACCTATAACGTGCAGAGTAAGCTTGAGCAATACTCGGGTAAAAAGCAAAGCCGCTTGTACTCCATTACCGGTTACTACACCAAAAAAATTGTGAACTGGAACCTGGTATTCTCATCAACCAACGTAACGCTCGAATCGTACCCATGGCCGGTAATGCGCCTGAGCGATTTGTACCTGTTATACGCCGAAGCGTTGAATGAATCGGGTAATTCTGCAGCTGCGTTGCCTTATTTAAACCAGGTAAGGGCAAGGGCAGGTTTAAAATCGGTAGAGAGCTCATGGACCAATTTTTCAACCAATCCGGCCAAGTACACCAGCGTTAGCGGCCTGCGCGACATCATCCGCCAGGAGCGCGGTATCGAGATGGCGTTTGAAGGCAGCCGGTTTTGGGACCTTCGCCGCTGGAAAACCGCACCGCAGGTGTTAAGCGCGCCAATTTACGGCTGGGATATTTTACAAAGCAGCTATGAAGATTATAACCGCAGGGTGTTGCTGTACAGCCCTCGGTTTGTGGCACCGCGCGATTATTTCTGGCCAATTAAAGAGTACAATTTACAGGTGAACCCAAACCTGGTTCAAAACTCGGGATGGTAATTAAAATGCAAACGATGTCGGTAAAAAGATTATATCCATCAAAAAATATAAGATAATGAAAAAGATATTATTAATGTGCCTGATGAGTTTGGCTGTACTGGCCATTAACTCCTGTAAGCAGGATAAACTTGAGCCCGTTACCAAAGATGGGATTGCGCCGGGGCCGGTAACTAATGTAAGCGTCGAGAACCTGCACGGCTCGGCAAAAATAAGTTATGGCTTGCCTAACGATGCTGATTTGTTATACATCAGGGCCGTATACACCACTAAACAAGGCGCGGTGCGCGAAACCAAGGTGAGCCGTTATAACAGTAATTTAACGGTAGTTGGCTTTGGCGATACCGATGCCTACCAGGTTACTCTGTATGCGGTTGATAAAAGCGAGAATGCATCGGCGCCAACCATGGTAACGGTACACCCCTTAACGCCCTCGGTAAGGCTTGTGCGCGATAGCCTGGTGGTATCGCCCGATTTTGGCGGCATCAACGTAAAGTTTGTAAATGCTACCGAAGAGAGCCTGGCTATTGTTGTACTTGCTAACGATTCGCTTAAACAATTTGTGCCTATCAATACCGATTATACCAGCCTTAAACAAGGCGATTTTTCAACGCGTGGCCTCCCGGCAACGCCTACCAAATTTGGCGTTTTTGTGCGCGACAGGTGGGGCAATCTTTCAGATACCTTAATGGTAACGGTAACCCCATTGTTTGAGCAATTGCTGGATCGTACAAAAATGAAGGGCTTAGTTTTACCTACGGATGCGCCGCTTGGCTACGGTGGCAATATAGCAGGCCTTTTTGATGGAAACGTAAATGATGGTTTTTACCATACGGGCGATGCATCGCGTATGCCGCAGCAATTTACTTTTGATATGGGGGTAACCGCCAAACTAAGCCGCCTGGTGTGGTTTATGCGCCCAAGTTTCTTTTATACGCTACACAACCCGCGGGTGGTAGAAATATGGGGATCAAACAACCCTAACCCCGATGGTAGCTATGACAGTAGTTGGACCTTGCTGGTTTCGCATACACAAATTAAACCGTCAGGCTTGCCCGAAGGGCAGCTTTCACAGGCCGATATTGATGCGGCGCTTGCGGGCGAAACCGTAACCTTCCCGCTCAATACACCCAAAGTACGTTACATCAGGTTCAGGACATTGAAAAATTGGTCAAACGGGTCGTACGTCAATTTTTATGAGCTGATGATGTATGGAGACGCAACTAATTAATGATCAAAAAAAGAATTTATGAAGACAATAAAATATTTTGCCCTTCTGTATGTGCTTGGCCTTATTACCGGGTTAAGCTCCTGTACAAAAACAACGGGCGATGCTTATAAAAAATTTGAAAAAGGCGGAGAGGTCACCTATCCCGGCCGGGCCGATACTGTGCTGGTGCAGGCGGGTTACAACCGCGTACAATTAGCGGTAGTTTTAGGCAACGATCCATTGGTTACTAAAATCAGGGTGTACTGGAATAACCAGGTCGACTCTACCGATGTGCCCGTAACGCATTCGGGTGGCAAGGATACCGTTAAAGTGATTGTCCCTAACCTTACCGAGGGCAACTATAATTTTACGGTATACACGTTTGATAGCCAGAATCATAAATCGGTGGTCATTAACGGATCGGGTATAGTTTATGGCCCAAGCTACCTTACATCATTAACCAACAGAACGTTAAAATCGTTAACTGAAAGTGCCGATGGCAATAAGATAGAACTGAGCTGGGGCGAACCTGCCGGCGGAGAGTTAGGGGTGGAAATTAATTATACCGGGCAAAACGGCGCGGCCCGCAAAATAGTGATACCCCCAACGGAAACCAGTACCGAACTGCCCGATTATAAAGAAAGCACGCAGCTTACCTACAAATCATTATACAAGCCCGAACCTACCGCGTTTGAAACGTTTTCGCCCCCGGCATCAACAGTTACCTTGCCAAAGTTTGAAAGGCAGCTTGATAAATCAAAATTCGCCCTGGTTACTTTACCTACTGATGTAGATGAAGGCGGTTACGGCTGGCTGCAAAGCTACCTGTGGGACGAAAATTATAACCCGCCGGGCTTTGCCACGCAATCTATCATCCCGTGCTGGTTTACATTTGATAGCGGGGCATCAGCATCCATAAGCCGTTTTAAAGTTTGGCAGGCAAATGACAGGCTGTATAACCTGGAGAGCGTGAAAACCTTTGAACTGTACGGTAGCAACAGCCCATCGGCAGATGGTAGCTTTTCCAGCTGGACAAAAATAGGCTCCTACACCTCGGTAAAACCATCGGGACTGCCACCCGGGCAAAACACAGCCGCCGATGTAGCCTTTGCATTGGCCGGCGAAGAATTTACCGTGGCCAATGGTACGCCAAAATTCAGGTATTACCGGTTTAAGTTACTAACCAACTGGGGCGGCGGCAATTTCATGACGATGGAGGAAATTGCGTTTTATACCCATGATCGTTAATTGCTGACAAAAAATATAAGGGGTAACCAAATAGCCATTCGGCATTCGCCGGGTGGCTAGTTGCTTGTAAAGGGTAGCTCAGTTATTTAAATGTTAACACGTAAACAACATAAGTTTTAAGATCAGCCCGAATTTTATAAACTCTTAGTCTTAAAATAATTCAATGCCGTTTTTAAGCTATCCAACCTTGCCGGGCTCATGTGTTTTACAGGCAGATCAATGGTGGTAGCCATTGAGTCAAGGTCGCCCTTCGGGTCTTCGTAGGTTTGTACAATAATATCGTCGGTTAGGGTACTTAGTTTAAGAGTTCCGGTGGTATCGCTGCCCAGGTATTCTACATTGTTGAGGCGGTGTAAATTAAACGAAAAATACTCTTGTCTGTCGTGTTGATAAGTTTTCCTTAAACGTAAAAAATAATCGTTGGTAAGTGTTAATTCCCACTTTTTCAGTGCAATATCCGGCGGCGGGTTAAACGACTCGGTAAGGCATTTATTGCTCCAATTAAGCCATTCCTGATCGCCCATACCCGGTTTAAAACCGTAAATAAAGCAACTGGAGGCCAAAATTGCTATAATTACCGCAGCTTTTTTTATTAACAGCGAGATTGATGTTTTCATGACAACAAAATGTTACCCTAAGTTAATAAATTGATATTTTTGTAAATGGAATTTTCTCAACACTCAAGAGTTTGGATCTACCAGGCTGATAAAAAATTAACCGACGATGTGGTGCAACAAATTCAGCAGGAACTGGATAAATTCACCACCGGATGGACTGCGCACAACAACCAGCTAAAGGCTAAAGGCGAGGTACGGTACAACCGTTTTTTAATACTGATTGTTGATGAAAGCCAGGCAGGCGCCAGCGGCTGCTCTATCGATAAGTCAGTTCATTTTATGCAGAATATCGGGCAGCATTTCAACATCAACCTCTTCGACAGGTTTAACCTGGCCTATCGCGATGACGCAGAAATTTTATCCCTGCCCCGCCATGCTTTTGAGGATATGCTAAAACAAGGCAAAATAAATACCGAAACCATCGTATATAACAATATGGTGCAAAACCTTGCCGAACTGGAAACCAAATGGGAGGTGCCGTTTAAAAATAGCTGGCATATTCAGTTGTTCAGGGATTTAGTGGTTCAATAACACATCCTTATGTTTATAATCGATATCAACTACATTGTGCCGCTTGAAGAACTGGATACACATATGGTAGACCATGTAAAATATCTCAAGAAATACTACAAGAAAAACATCTTTGTAGCATCGGGCCGTAAGGTGCCACGCACTGGCGGTATTATTTTAGCATTAGCCACTTCAAAGGCCGAAGTGGAAAAAATCATCACCGAAGATCCTTTTTACAAACACGAACTCGCCGAATTTACTCTTACAGAATTCCTTACTTCTCAGTATCACCCCGAGTTAGGGTCTCTTTTGGGATAGGCTTTTAATTTTATCACATCATCTATTGTAAATTAATCTATTGTTGATAAATTTATTTTATGGAACAATACGATAGCCGCGTTGATGCTTTTATTGAAAAAGCCGCCGATTTTGCCAAACCAATCCTGGAATACATCAGGGAAATTGTTCATGAAACATCTCCGTTATTGATGGAGACCGTAAAATGGGGCTTCCCGTTTTTTGATTATAAAGGCCCGGTATGCCAGATGGCTGCTTTTAAAGAGCATTGTTCATTCGGTTTTTGGAAAGCAACGTTATTGAATGATCCTCATAACGCGCTAAGTATTGGGGATGGCTCTGCCGGCAGCTTTGGCCGGATAGCCAAAATAGAAGATCTGCCATCTAAAGAGATATTACAGGATTTTATCAGACAGGCTATTGCTCTGAACGAAAGTGGCAAAAAAACACCTGAAGCTGTAAAAAAAGCATCGGCCCCTAAAACCGAATTGGTTATTCCCGAATACTTCACTGAGTTTTTAAAAACCTACCCCAATGCCAGCTTTAACTTTGATCGTTTTAGCTATTCGCATAAAAAGGAATATGTAGAGTGGATTGTAGATGCTAAAAGCGAAGCTACCCGCCAGAAGCGGATGGAAACTGCTGCCGAATGGCTTGCCGAGGGCAAATCGAGACATTGGAAGTATAAATAATCTAAGACAGTTTTTCAGGCCAAATTCATTTTATTAACAATGTTTTATAATGTATGGGAAGTAAAACGTACATAATTTCCAAAGAAATAGCGGATACTCCAACTGATATCAACTTTGAAATCATGGAAGGCGTGTATTGTTTCAGATTCTATGCGGACTATTGGGAAATGCAAAATTTCCTTTCTATATGTAAAGTTATTACTGATATAAACGAGGTCTATCTTTCGTGTTCTGTTCCTTTGATTGAGTTAGTACACCAGCTTCAAATAAAAAATTATTTGATAGAATTTGAGAATGACTTTGCTGGAATACCTGATGAGTCAGGATTTATTATTCCTGTTTCAAACGGAATAATTTTACATGAATTTATTGTAGACGAAGACAACGATGATTTTGCTGCATTAAAACGTGCTTATAATGCTGTAGGATTAGAATATCCTTAATGCTTATCTAAGAGCAAGTTTGTGCCTTGGCAAAAGGGCTGGCTTGGCTAATTTGTGTTATAAAGATAGCTAACTAATATTCCCCCTTGAGGGGGTTAGGGGGCTTAAAAATCCAATGGCCCCAGCCTCTTCATGTTTTTCATAATCAGGTACTGGCGGTGTTTTAAATACCTTGTAGGGTTTGTGGCCGACCATTTAAGCGGACTTGGGAATATCACCGCTATAGCAGCAGCTTCGTGCCTGGTTAGTTCCGAGGCATGTTTATGAAAATAAGCCTGCGATGCAGCTTCGATACCGTAAATACCGTCGCCCATCTCAATCTCATTCAGGTACATCTCCATGATGCGTTTTTTGCTCCAAAAGACTTCTATCAGCACGGTAAAATACGCTTCGATGCCTTTACGCAGCAGCGAACGGCCTTCCCACAGGAAAACGTTTTTTGCCACCTGCTGTGATATAGTGCTGCCACCAATCAGTTTTTTACTGTGCGCGTTTTTTTCGATGGCTTTTTCTATAGCATGGAAATCGAACCCATGGTGCTCCAAAAAGCTTTGGTCTTCGGCGGCCACCGCGGCGCGTTTCATATTGTCAGATATCTCATCAAAGCTAACCCATTGTTTATCTATTTTCCAATCTACGCCCCGTGCTTTTTGCTGAAAGCCACGCTCAATCATGAGCCAGGTAAAGGGCGGGCGCACAAACCGAAACAGCAGCACGCCAAATAAGCTAAGGCCAAAAAAGAGGATAAACCCCAGTTTAAAAAACCGGAAAACCAGTTTAAAAATACCATTAAACCTGCTTTGGGATATCGAACTTTTTTTACCCGGCTTTGAATTGGATAATTTTGATGAGTTGTAATTGCGCTGCACTATTGTAATAAGTTTCTATAAAAATGAAAAGGTGTTTTGCATTGCAAAACACCTTTTAAAATTCTAAATTTTTTCTGACAATCCGAAACTGCGAAGCATTCTTGAGTACCAATTAAAATAATAATTAATACACGAAAAATCAAAAATCCGAATTCCGAAATATAAATTACTCAGCTACTACCGAGAAAGGAACTTGTACCTTAACTTCTTTGTGCAGGTTAATGTTTGCGATGTAATCACCAACAAACTTAGGCTCCTGATCAAAGGTGATACGGCGACGGTCAACATCAAAACCTTCTTTTTTCAATGCATCAGCAACCTGGATGGTATTGATAGCACCGAAGATTTTTCCGCTTTCACCGGCTTTAGCGCCAATGTTAAGTTTAACGCCTTCTAAACGGGCTGCAATTGCATCGGCATCCTTGCGGATTTTTTCTTGTTTAAACTGAGCTTGTTTCAAGTTTTCAGCTAAAACTTTGCGTGCGCTTGGTGTAGCTAATATGGCGAAGCCTTTAGGTAAAAGGTAGTTACGGCCATAACCTGGTTTAACGTTTACTACATCGTCTTTATCACCCAGGTTTTTTACATCTTGTTTTAAAATAACTTCCATTTCTTAAATCTCCTATTATTTTAATGAATCTGTAACGTAAGGTAATAAACCAATGTGGCGTGCACGTTTAACAGCCTGGGCCACTTTACGCTGGAATTTTAATGAAGTACCAGTTAAACGGCGTGGTAATACTTTACCCTGATCGTTAATGAACTTTAATAAAAAGTTAGCGTCTTTGTAATCGATATACTTAATACCATTCTTTTTAAAACGGCAGTATTTTTTACGGTTATCCTCCACTTTTGGAGCGGTAACGTATTTAATTTGTTCGTTTGCCATTATTTTGAAGCCTCCTCTGTTGCTTTAGGTTTCTTGTTAAAGGCACCGCTGCGTTTTTTGTCGTTGTACGCAACAGCATGCTTATCTAAAGCAATGGTCAGGAAACGCAAAACACGCTCATCGCGCCTTAATTCAACCTCCAATTTGTTAATTAATTCACCCGGAGCCTTAAATTCAGTTAAGTGATAGTACCCTGTAGTCTTTTTTTGAATAGGGTACGCTAATTTTCTCAAACCCCAATTATCCTCCTGGACAATTTCGGCTCCGCCATCAGTTAAGATTTTGCTGAACTTGGCGTTAGCCTCGGCAGCAACTTCTACTGATAACAACGGGGTTAGAACGATCACGATTTCGTACTGTTGCATTATTATACTTTGATTTTTAATTAATTACCCGCTATTACGGGGCTGCAAATGTAGTGATAATATTTAAAAAAACAATGCGTAAACAGCATTATTATCCCCTGTTTCTATTAAACAAAAAACAAGGAGTTTTATAAGCCCGAAACTGGTTTAAATATAGGTTTCGGTTAAGTTAAAACTTTCTTAAAACAATAATTTCTAAAAAAACTTGTTATGATATAAATTTCAATTTCTATCGATAGAGTGGGGTTTTTCGTTCTTTTAGTTAATAAAATGGCTTTAATGTTATTTTTTTGTTAATACATTCATTTATAGGATGTAAAAGTTGCAATTGAAAGTTGTGTTTTTATTCACCCCCTTAACATAATCAGACATCGTTATATGAAGAAAGTATTTCTATTTGCAGCTTTAGTTTCGGTTTATTCCGTAGCCCGGTCCCAGGAGAAAGATGTTCATATTAGCTTAGAAGCCCAGGGTATTGAAACCACCAACGGTACCGTACCTTTCTGGCTAAGATCAAATCAATTCGGCAGTATTCCGCTTTCGGGCACTTCCGGTAGTATAATTGGCAGAATCCGAAAGGACTATGATACCACTAAAACATTTGACTGGGGCGCTTCATTTGAAGGAAGGGGCAATGCAGGTAAAACCAGTCAGTTTATACTGGTTGAGGGATTTGTGAAGGCTCATGCAGGTATTGTTGAGTTAAAAGCAGGCCGCTCAAAGGACATTGTTGGCCTGGTTGACTCTACCTTATCGTCCGGATCATTCCCGATATCAGGAAATGCGTTAGGCATTCCTAAGGTAAGCTTAAGCATCCCCAATTATTACAGCATCCCTGTTTTTGGAAAATTATTTGCTATAAAGGGGGCATTGGCAAACGGGTATTTAGGCAACGTTAAAGCAAAGTATGTAAAAGAGCCAACAGATTTTAAGGGCTATTACTTGCAAAATGATCTTTATGTCAGAATTGGTAAACCCTCATGGCGGTTCAAATTCCAGGTAGGGTATAACCACGAAGCTATTTGGGGAAACGAAAAACGTGTGTTTGGCAATTACTTTAATCTGTCGGAACCAGAAACTTATTGGTATGTGCTTTTAGGTAAAACGTATAAAGGGGGATCAAAAGTAGGCAATCATTTAGGTTCGGTAGATTTGGGCGCCGAATATAAATTTGACGCGCTTACGGTATTCTTATATCGGCAAAATTTTTATGATATAGGAGCATTAGCGTCGCTGGCTAATATCGCAGATGGTTTAAACGGTATTAGCATCATCAACAACCACCCCCAAAATAGTGATTTTCATTGGAACAAATTCTTATTTGAATTTTTATACACAGCGAACCAAGGGGGGGTGTTAGGTTCAAAGCGCACACTTTCCGGCGCCGAGAATTATTACAATAATTATGAGTATATAGAAGGTTGGTCATATAAAGATTTAGGCTTGGGTACACCGTTTATAACAACAATTAATGATGCCAAGACTAATTTGGGTTCGGCAGAAAAGCAGTTTTTTATAAACAATCGGGTGCTTGCTTTGCACCTTGCGGCACAAGCATACTTGTTTAACTGGCTATATACAGGCAAAATGTCTTATTCGCAAAACCAAGGCACATTTGAGACCGGTACCGAGCAATTTCTTAGTGTAGGCGGTCGGGTGAAAACCCCAAGTAATTATGGTGCATTTAAAAAAGTAAATGAGTATTCGGTTTACTTTGGTGGGATAAGACCCTTAAAAAATGGATACAACATTGGTTACGATATTGGCTATGACCATGGGGGCTTGCTTTATAATTCATTTGGCCTTATATTAAAGGCATCAAAATCATTCTTATAAACAGAATGTTAAATTAGCAAGCTTTATAATTTATAAAACATACGATCTATGAAGTTTTTTGAAGGTGAAATCTTAAATCATGCCTCGTTTTCTTTATCGCCCCGAAATGATGATAACCCCATTGAAGGCGATTGGGATGACGAAGACGACGAAGATTTTGACGACCAACTGGATGCAGAAAGCGACCTGCATAATATACAGGCCGGCGATGCAGCTGACGAACCCGACCCGGACGATGATGATCACCTGCCGGATGATGATTTGCAATAGTGTTGGTAATTTTATCTTAACAATAGGCCGTTTGTCTCTTTAACATAAGGCATTTTCTTGTTAACTTCGTGCTGTGGATAATTTCATTGTTTCGGCCCGTAAGTATCGCCCGGCTACTTTTGAAACCGTTGTTGGTCAGCAACATATAACCAATACGCTCAAAAACGCTATTAAAAACAACCAGCTTGCACAGGCATTTTTGTTTTGTGGTCCGCGTGGTGTGGGTAAAACTACGTGCGCACGTATCCTGGCCAAAACCATTAACTGTACTAATTTGCAGCAAAATGGCGAGGCTTGCGGTGAATGCCCAAGCTGCAAAGCCTTTGAAAACGGCAACTCTTTTAACGTTCACGAACTGGATGCTGCATCTAATAACTCGGTTGATGATATCCGCAGTTTAATTGAGCAGGTGCGCATACCGCCACAGGCTGCGCGTTACAAGGTGTATATTATTGATGAGGTGCACATGCTATCGCAGGCGGCGTTTAACGCCTTCCTTAAAACGCTGGAAGAGCCGCCTCATTATGCCATATTTATATTGGCCACTACCGAGAAGCACAAAATATTGCCTACCATATTATCCCGTTGCCAGATATTTGATTTTAACCGCATCAGGGTTGATGATATGGCCGGCCACCTGGCTGGTATCGCAGGCAAAGAAAATATCAGTTATGAACCCGATGGCCTGCATATTATAGCCCAAAAAGCCGATGGTGGATTACGGGATGCGCTATCGATGTTTGATCAGATCGTAAGTTTCTCGGGTGGTAAGGTTACCTATCGTTCGGTTATTGATAACCTGAACATACTTGATTACGATTACTATTTTAATATAACAGAAAGCCTGCTCAAAGAAGACACTGCCAAAGTGCTGTTATTTTTTGACGAGATATTGTCGCGTGGTTTTGATGGGGCACACTTTATTGCCGGCTTAAGCGAACACTTTCGTAACCTGCTGGTGAGTAAAGATCAATCAACTTTAAAGTTATTGGAGGTAAGTGAGGGGATAAAAAATAAATATCTGCAGCAATCACAGGCAGGCTCGGTATCCTTCCTGCTATCGGCCATGAATATTGCCAACCAATGCGATATCAGTTATAAACTAAGTAAAAATCAACGACTGCAAGTCGAACTGGCATTACTCAAAATGTGTCACCTGCCTTCGGCTTTTAGTATGGCTACCGCGCCACTTAACACAACTCCCATCGCAGATGGGGGATTAAAAAAAAAACCTGATACCCCAGCAATAACACATCCGGCGGCAAATAAAGTAGTTAATGACCACTTGGTTTTAAGCGATGCCCAGCCGGTTTATAATAAAACAGCCCCCGAAACCAGTGCGTACACGGCACCTGCCGCCCCGCCTGTACAGGTAAAAGAAGCTGTTGCCGAAAAGCCTAAAATTATTATGCCGCTTAGGAGTACATTAACTCCGTCGTTAACAGATACGGCCAAAACAGAAGAGGAAATACTTGAGGAAGAAGATCCTTATTTAAAAGGAGATGCCCGGGATGATTTTACTATGGATAGCTTTTTAAAATACTGGAGTGATTTTGCCGCTAAAGTTAAAGCCGATGGTAAAAAAAACCTGGTAACTATTTTTACATCAAACGCTCCGCGGATGATAAAGCCCTACGAATTTGAAATTTTAGTAGGCAATAAAGTACAGGAAAACCTATTCAGGGAAGAGCGCCCTGGGATGCATAACTTTTTGCGCAGTAAGCTAAATAACTTTACCATTGAAGTGAACGCCCGGGTTGATGAGCAGGAGGTTGTCCGTAAGCCTTATACATCGATAGAAAAATTTCAGTACATGGCTTCGCGAAATCCGGAACTGATGGAATTGAGGAATCGCTTTAATCTCGATTTTGATTAATAAAGTTTTGAGTTTTAAGTAATGAGTTTTGAGTTGTTTTTTAACAATCAATTTTAAACTTATTACTTAAAACTCATTACTCGAAACTTAAATATTTTTAGGATATCCCTCTTCATCCAGGTCGTCCCGGTCGTCTTCTGGTGTATGGGCAAGCGCGGCATCAGCGGCATCCACTTCAACAATGTCACCATCATCAATATGCATCCCCAGGTCGTCAACATCTGTTTCAATGGATCTTTTGTTTGCATATTCACCATCTGCAGCATCATAAGGGTTGGCTTCATCATACGTGGAGTTCATGTCTTCGCCATTTTTTACCGATGTTTTGTAAGGGTCGGGGTGGTCGTAATCCGGGTCGTCGCTTTTTACGTCGTATTCAAAGCTGTCCTCTTCTTCGTTATAATTCAGATCTTCTGTATCAATAATTTCACCAAGTTCATCTTTTAATGTTAGGTCACGATCACTGGCATTATCGGTTAATGCATCGTCTTCTTCATCGCCGGGGTTGATATTTTGAGCGTTCATAGATTTTGTAATTTGTAATTAAAGATACAGTAAAAACCTTGCCAAAAAAACAACAAGTAATAAGATATTACGTGCAAACAGTGCAAAGGAGCCAGAACGGAGAGTTACCCATTATTAATAATGAATTTGCTTACGGTATGAGGTAACACCACCAATGGCAAATTTTACACCAATGGTAAATTGAGCATAGGCATCATTATTACCTGCTGATGTATAACCATCTAAATTATCGCCAAACATAAAATTATATTGATATCCTATGTCAATTTTAACGCTCGGCTGGCTATATTGATTATACAGCTTAAATTCATACCCAATTCTTACAGGTAAAAATGGTGTCTGGGCGTTATTGTCGCCTGCGGGGGTATATTGAAGGCCGCGTTTGTCGTCTGTTTTAGACACAATATGGTTTGATATATAGCCAATGCCCGCTGATGCATACCAGTTTTTCATCACATTCATAAATGGGCTCGAAGAATAATCCAAAAACTCGCCGGCCTGTAACTGGCCTCTGAATGAAAAAGCTGTAAAGTGGTTTTCAAACATTCTGCCCGACGATGATGCAAGTGTGCCCCCTTCTAAACGGCCAACTTGCAGTTCAAACACGTAATTAACAAAAGGGCTTTGGTTGTAATTAAAATTAAAGTGGACAGATGGAGTAACAGTAAATGTATTTACATCGGCCATAGCGGCAATATTAACACCAACTGCTGTACCCACATCATATTGGGCATAGTCATATCCAACCTGTGCTTTAGCTAAAAAGGAAACTGTACAAATGGTTATTATCAGAACGGTTTTAGTGATGAATTTTATCATAATACAAGTAACAGGGCGTTGGTTTGCCAGCCCGTTGGGGTAATAACGTTTAATTTTATAAAAATAGCATCAAAGTTTATAAAAACAATAAACTGTCGTAATAAATCGTCATTATATAGCCATCAATTATTTTCATATGCTATTTAGTTAGTTTGGTAAACTCAAATTAATATATTTGAAGCCATTAAAATAAAGAAAACAACGTCAGCTATGTCAAAAATTAAAGTAGAAAATCCGGTAGTTGAGCTGGATGGCGATGAAATGACCCGGATCATCTGGAAATTCATCAAAGACAAATTGATCATCCCTTATCTTGACCTGGATATCAAATATTACGATTTAGGTATCGAGTACCGTGATGAAACCAACGATCAGGTAACCGTTGATGCCGCAAATGCTATTTTAAAATATGGTGTAGGTATTAAATGTGCAACCATTACACCCGATGAAGCGCGTGTTGAAGAATTTGGCCTAAAACAAATGTGGCGGTCGCCAAATGGTACTATTCGTAACATTTTGGATGGTACTGTTTTTCGCGAGCCTATTGTTATGGCAAATGTACCACGTTTAGTACCAAACTGGACAGCCCCCATATGTATTGGCCGCCATGCTTTTGGCGATCAGTACCGTGCTACCGATTTTGTTACCAAAGGAAAAGGTAAATTAACAATCACTTTCAGTCCGGAAGATGGCGGTGCAGAACAATCATTTGAGGTATTTAATTTTAAAGGCGACGGTGTAGCTCTGGCTATGTATAATACTGATGAATCTATCAAGGGCTTTGCACATGCATGCTTTAACCAGGCGTTAATGAAAGGCTGGCCTTTATATTTATCAACCAAAAATACTATCCTTAAAAAATATGACGGCCGTTTTAAGGATATTTTTGAAGAAATCTACCAAAACGATTATAAGGCAAAATTTGCTGAAGCCGGTATTACTTACGAACATCGTTTAATTGACGACATGGTTGCATCTGCCCTTAAATGGAATGGTAACTTTGTTTGGGCTTGTAAAAACTACGATGGCGACGTACAATCTGATACGGTAGCACAAGGTTTTGGTTCCTTGGGTTTAATGACATCAACGCTGGTTACACCTGATGGTACGGTTATGGAAGCTGAAGCTGCACACGGTACAGTTACCCGCCATTATCGCGAGCACCAGGCTGGTAAACCAACATCTACCAATCCAATTGCATCCATTTTTGCGTGGACAAGAGGCTTGGAGTTCCGGGGAATATTGGATAAAAATCAGGAGCTGATAGATTTCTGTAAAGCTTTGGAGCAAGTTTGTATTGAAACTGTGGAAAGCGGTAAAATGACCAAAGATTTGGCCATTACTATTAAACCGAAAGTTGAGCACGGCACAGATTATTTATACACCGAAGAGTTTTTGGCAGCGATAGACGAAAACTTAAAAGCAAAGTTAGGTAAATAAGCCTGGTAGCTTTTAATATTGACCGCCCGTTCTTCAAAAAGGACGGGCGTTTTATTTGGATGGTATTTACTGCTTGTATAAAAAGCCAAAGGCTTACTTTTAGGCCAAATCGGAGAGGAGACGACAGCAATTTTTGCTATAATAATGACTTAAAATGCTTTTTTTGATTGAGTCAAAAACCGGACAGTAATATTTACGTAAGTTTATAAAGTTATTTGCCTAATACTATGTTTATAATTACAGCAAAAAAAATCCGGTTATGAAAGGTTTCATACAAATTCAGGCAAACATTTTTGTTGAGCCTTGTAAAGATTGTGGTGCAAGGCCAGTTATTGAGCAGAAAAAGGGGACATTTATAATCAGGTGCCCCAAACACGATAATCATTACCAAACCAAACCGGGATTAGTTGACATAGCGGATTGGAACCTTAAAAACAAGGTTCACAATTCATTAGGCACTAAGGATGTTAACCCTTCGAAGGAGGCTTCCTGAAATTACGTCGTTATACATATTTCACATAATTTAACAATTAACTGTTGTAACATTTAGTAAATAAGCTACATCTTAGTGTAAACTAAACTAAATGAAATTAAGCTTACTGTTAATACTGTTTTTCGGTTTAAGTGTCCATGTATTTTCACAACAGTTTAGTATTATCAGCGGTAAAATTACCGACGAGCATAACCACCCCATTCCGTTTGCTTCCGTATATGTAAAAAATACTACTAAAGGGGTCTCGGCTAATAGCGAGGGTGTGTATTCCCTGCAATTAGCACCCGGTAATTATGAGCTGCAATTTAAAGCTGTTGGTTATACACAACAAATTAAACAGATAAACCTTAACCAAAATCAGGTGATTAACATCAGCCTGAAAACAGAAACATACCAGCTTAAAGATATTACCATACGCGCAGGAGGCGAAGACCCCGCCTACGCAATTATCCGTAAGGCCATCAAAAAACGTAAAACCTATTTAAACGAGGTGAAAGCCTATACCTGCGATATTTATATAAAAGGTTTGCAAAAATTGCTGGCTGCGCCTAAAAAGTTTATGGGTTTTGATGTACAAAAAGCCACCAGCGAGGCCGGGCTTGATTCCAGTCGCACAGGCATCGTTTACTTGTCGGAGTCCGAATCGAAATACAGCTTTATGCAGCCCGATCTGGTGCACGAGGTGCAGGTATCCTCAAAGGTATCGGGCTATAACCGGGCCTTCAGCTTTAACCGTGCTTCAGATATGCTGGTGAACTTTTACCAGAATTTTGAAAGCTGGAAACGCCTGAGCAACCGCCCGCTGGTATCGCCCATTGCCGAAAATGCCCTGTTTTATTATAACTATAAACTGATAGGGATGACCATTGAGAACGGCGAAACCATCAACAAAATACAAGTAACACCCAAACGCGGTTATGATCCTTGTTTTGAAGGATATATTTATATTTTGGACGATAGCTGGCGTATTGCCGCGCTACAACTTTTTATTACCAAAAAAGCCAATATCAACTACGTAGATACGCTGAAGATAAGCCAGCAGTTTTATCCCGTTGATGCCCGAACCTGGATGCCCGCCACTATTAAGTTTGAATTTACAGGTGGTGTTTTTGGCTTTAAGCTGGGTGGATATTTTATAAGTGTATATAAAAACTACAACCTGGCCCCTGTGCTCAACAAAAAGGATTTTGCCGAACGCATTAACATTACCAAAGGGCACGATAAAGATTCGGTTTACTGGGCACAGGAGCGGCCCATCCCGCTTACTGATGAAGAGAAGAAAGATTACCAAGTAAAAGGAAAACTGGCTGTCAAACGGGAATCAAAACTATACCTTGATTCATTGGATAAGGCCAATAACACCTTTAAATTAAGCAACCTGTTGCTCACGGGTATTGATACCCGTAACCGTTACAAAAAAGAATCTTTTCATTATAGCAGCGTACTCAACTCGGTTTTATACAATACTGTTGAAGGTTTGGCCATCAACTACGGGGTAGGGTTTACTAAGATGATTGATACGGTTGATAGCCGCTTTATAGCTGTAAATGCTCGGGTGCGCTACGGCTTTGGTAACCACTTGTTTGGCGGAGTTGCTGGTGTCTCCGTCCCTGTAAAACAGATGACGTTGAATTTTAACGCCGGATCAGACGTTATCGACCTTAATAACCTGCAGCCTTTATCAGCATTTGTAAATTCGGTTTATACGCTTTTCAGGCGGGAGAATTTCCAGAAACTTTACCAAAAACAATTTGCATCGGCATCGCTTACCGGCCGTATCAGCGGTGGCTGGCAGGCAAGTGCCAATGTAGAATGGGCCAACCGTAAATGGCTGCCCAATACAACCGATTATAGCTTTTTTAATAAAAATAACCGGCAGTTTACTTCAAACAACCCGCTGTTATCAATACAGGATGTACCTTTATTCCCCCAAAATCAATCTTTTAAAATAAGCGTCCGCACCAGTTATGATTTTAGCAACAGGTATGAAACCTATCCGTTCGGCCGCCGTTATCTACCCTCAAAGTATCCAACAATCGGAATTAACTATACAAAAGGCATAGGCGGTGTGCTGGGCAGCGATGTAGATTACGACCAGCTAAGCGCCGACATTTCTAAATCGGATATCGACCTTGGATTCTACGGCCAAACGTCGTTTTTTATTGGCGCAGGTAAGTTTATCAACGCAAGTAAAATATACTTCCCCGATTACAAACATTTTGATGGCGACCAAACCCATGTATACAAGCCATCGTTCAACCGTTTTTTGTTGTTAGATTATTACACCTTCAGCACAGCCGATAAATACCTTGAAGGCCATCTGGAACATAACTTTTCGGGTTTTATAACCAATAAGATCCCCGTTTTAAGAAACCTGAAGTTGCAGGAGATCATCAACGTAAATTACCTCTCGACCCCAACGCTTAAAAATTATACCGAACTGGGCTTTGGCATGCAGCGCGGCCTGGTACGCGTAATGTACGGCCGCAGCTATAATACGGGTAGTAATATTAGGAATGCGTTAAGGGTGGGGATATCTTTATAGTTTTGAGTGGTGAGTTTTGAGTTCGGATTTACGGAATAATAAAAAACTCACCACTGATTGCCCACTACTCAAAACTAACTCCCTATATTAGCATCCTTTAATTTAACTCATGAATATATTTTACGGAACAGGGGTAGCCATGGTGACCCCTTTTCAGGCGGATGGTCAAGTTGACTACGACGGGTTGAGCAACCTGATTGAACATTTGATTGATGGCGGGGTGGAATACCTGGTATCATTAGGTACAACCGGCGAAAGTGCCACATTAAGCGAGGCTGAGCGAAAGCAGGTTTGGGCCTTCACCGCTGAAGCAGTAAATAAGCGCGTGGGTTTGGTTGCCGGCATTGGAGGCAACAATACACACGAAGTTGTTGAGCAAATAAAATCATTTAACACCGCTGGTTACGATGCTATTTTATCGTCAAGCCCGCATTACAATAAACCAACGCAGGAAGGTATTTACCAGCACTATAAGGCAATAGCTCAAAATACGCAACTGCCCATTATTTTGTATAACGTGCCCAGCCGTACGGGCAGTACCATTAGTGCAGCTACAACCGTGCGCCTGGCAAACGATTTTAAAAATATAATCGGCATTAAAGAAGCATCGGGTAATTTTGATTTGTTTAACCAGCTGATGAGGGATAAGCCCGAAGGGTTCTTATTCATATCGGGTGATGATCCGGTTACGTTGCCTATGATGGCTTTAGGCGCTGTGGGGGTAATATCGGTAATTGGTAACGCCCTGCCCCGCCAGCTGTCAGATATGGTGCGCCTGCTGCTTAATAACGATTATAAAGGCGCCCACAAGGCCCATTATAGCCTGATAGAATTTACCCGCCTGATGTTTGCCGATGGCAGCCCCGCCGGTGTAAAAACAGCGTTAAAGGAGTTGGGTATTTGCGGCGATGCTGTAAGGTTACCGCTTGTGCAGGTGGGTAGCGCTACCGCCGAAGCGATAGTTAAGGAAACGAAAGCTTTAGCGTAAAATAACTAAACTAATTTAGCAAAAAAGCCATATCAGTTTTGATGTGGCTTTTTTGTTGGGATGTAGTTAATAACAATTTATACCTATTTTAGTATCTATAAAATGGATTGTGTTAAACTCATAGCAAAATATAATGATCTTGGTATAGCCGGGGTGATAGATCATGACAGGTTTAACCTCATCGCTATCGATCACCACTCTACCCGCATTGAAGGATCAACCCTCACCGAGATAGAAACGCAGGTGCTTATTAACGAGGGCCGCACACCTAATGGTAAACCTTTGCAGGAAAGCCTCATGGTAACCGATCATCATGCCGCGCTTTTATTTACCATTGAAAACGCAAAAGCAAAAAATAAACTTTCGGTAAGCCTTTTGCAACAGATAAACGCGTTGATAATGAAAAACACCGGAAAGGTATATAATACCATGCTGGGTACCGTCGATCCGGCAACCGGGGTATTTCGTAAAGGGAACGTTACCGCCGGCGTTTCTTATTTTCCGAATTTTGATAAGGTGGAAAGGCTAACCGGCGATTTGGTGGCGAAACTAAATGACCAGATGGACAAGCCCCTATCTGTGGCGGGGCAATTGAACCTTTCTTTTGATGCCCATTTTAACCTGGTAAGCATCCATCCTTATTATGACGGCAATGGGCGCACCTCGCGTTTGTTAATGAATTACATTCAGGCTTATTATAATTTGCCTCTGGCTATAGTACAAAGCGAAAACAAGGCGGCTTATATTCAAGCCCTGGTTGATACCCGTGAGCAAGAGGATATTCAGGTCTTTCGCAATTTTATGAACAGTGAATATGCATCGCTGCTTGGTAAAGAGATTGAAAAGTTTGAGGAGATGAAGAAGCCATCAAAGAGCGGCGGGTTTACTTTTCTTTTCTGAATAAAAAACCCGGCTATTGATTGTAACCGGGTTTTTATCAGGGGAATAAGATTGATCAAAAAATCTGCCTTAGCTTTCTTTGTTTTTCGCCTCCTGAACCTCAAGGCGGATTGCCTGTGCCAGGTTTTTAAGATCTTGCATGCCTTTGCGAACACGGGTTCCGGCAGCGCTGTTTCCTTTGTTGTAGAATTTGTCGGCGTCAGCCTCTAAAGAAGCTACAAGCTCCTTTACTTCAGTAAATTTTTTCATTTAATTACTCCTTTTAAATTATGAGGTCTATTGTTTTTAATTAAAGCTAAGCTATAAGGTTTTTTTTTAATTAAAAATTTTTAAAGTCGAAAAATAGTGCCTTTACAGTGGTTTTTTTCCACATTTTGAAGCCTGTGCAGGTATTTAATGCCTAATTTTATAGTATTAAAGTGAAGATTTTTTCTTAGTATATTATGATTATGCTTAATTGATAAATTGCATATCTTGATAATATGTATTTTAAATATTATTAAAATCAACTTATGGTGTCAATTCGATATATTATTCGTTTTATTGAGTTTATTAATTAGAATTATCCAGTCTATTTGATGGTCCGGGATTTATCTGTCGGCGATTAATTAATTTGCAGGTTTCTTTTCATATTTCGGATGTTGTTTTTTGGGGAGATTTTTGCCTGCTATGCAATGTATGCCGAAGCAAGAAGATACCGTATCATCCATAACATCTTCTTTATATTGGGGTAACAGAAACCTAAAAGCGATTTGCCTGCAGCCATGCACCTCGCATGGAACAGCAACTTCAATTATTCACGTATATTTGGCCAAGCAGTTTTTTATTAAAATTTGGCTGCCGGCAAGCAGGTTTTACCATGTACGAAATCATTACCAAATCATTACGCGCGCTGGTTGATTTTACCGACGAGGAGCTTTTTTTATTTATGCAAAGGCTTAAACCGTTAAGCTTAAAAAAGTATGCTTTTTACTTGAAACAGGGCCAGGTTTGCAAAAGTATGGTTATTGTATTCAAAGGCGGGTTACGATATTTTTCGCGCAGCGAGAAGGGCGATAACACTTTAGGCTTTGCATTTGAGGGCGAGTGGATTGGCGATTATGAAAGCTTTTTATTGCAAACCCCATCGCCTGATTTTATTGAAGCCCTGGAAGATTGTGAACTGTTTACCCTAAGCTATGCCGACATGCAGGCGCTGTATAATCATAGCCAGCGCTTTGAACGGTTTGGCCGCATCATAGCCGAAAGACTGTTTATTGACACCGCCAGAAACAACCGGAATTTAAAACTACAATCAGCGGAGGATAGGTATCTCGACCTGCTTACTAAACAGTCCCATATATTTGAAAGGTTGCCCCAGCATTTAATTGCTTCGTACCTGGGCATTCAACCGCAAAGTCTTAGCCGCATCAGGGCCAGGCTGGCAAACGCTAAAAGTTAACTTAGGTTAATAAACCAGCTTCTTTTTTTAACCCCACATCATTTTTGGACTAAGCTATTAGCCCCAGTTTTGTGCTGTTCATTATAAAGCTTAAAGCGGAAGGCACAAAGCTTAAAGCGTTTTAGTTTTAGCTTGATCAAGGTTAACGTGCTGAAGGTTAATCAGCAGGTTTTTACATCGAGTCTGATAGTTAAACAGGTCGACCAGGCTGAAAATCAATCTATTGGCTTTAAGCTTTATGCCTTCCGCTTTTAGCTTAATAAATAAAATAACATCACAAAATCAAAAATAATATGAATCCGGCACAGGTTTTTTCTATCGTTAACGCTATGGCTGCTTTGCAGTGGCTTTTGTTAATTGTAATGCCTAAATGGAAAGTTACGCAGTGGTTAGTTAACCACGCTGCTGTTCCCTTATTGCTTTCGGCAATTTATTGCATTTATATAGCGGTTTTTTTTAGTATCCATGGCGGTGGTTTTGGGTCGATACAGGAAGTTCGCATACTTTTTAGTAATGATAAACTGTTGCTTGCGGGCTGGGTTCATTACCTCGCTTTTGATTTACTGATAGGTTTTTCTATCGTTAAATCGGCCCGGGCTTCGGCGGTCTCGCATTGGCTGGTTATACCCTGCCTGGCGCTCACCTTTATGTTTGGCCCTTGTGGCTATTTCCTTTATCAAATTATTTACAAAATTAAATCCTCACAATGAAAACCTTGTTCATCCGTATCAGGACAATTAGTCCGGCTTTATACTACTGCGCATTAGGGCATTTGGCCCTGTTTGCCCTAATGTTCATTATAGCCCAATTTGACCACCGGCAACTAATGGGCATTAACCTATGGACAAAGCCCATTAAGTTTGCCATTTCTATCGCCATATATTGCCTAACCTGGCCCTTACTGTTACAATACCTGCCGTTTGAGCGACTTAAAAAACGCTTTGTAAATTTTACGGTTTTCGCCATGACGTTTGAAATGCTGGCCATTGCGACACAGGCGGCAAGGGGGCAGCTATCGCACTATAACACTTCGGGCGCTTATAACGCGTTGGTATTTAGCGCTATGGGGATAGTTATTGTTTCGCAAACCCTGTTTGCACTTTATATGGGTATTATGTTTTTTAAAGTGAGGGCCCAACAATTAACACCAGCCTTACTATGGGCTATCCGCCTTGGTATAATTATGGCCTGTATTTTCGCATTCGAAGGTGGTATTATGGCATCGCGCATGGCGCATACTGTTGGCGCTGCCGATGGCGGCCCTGGTTTACCGCTTTTTAACTGGAGTCGTATAGCCGGCGATTTACGGATAGCGCACTTTATGGGCCTGCATGCACTACAAATTGTACCGCTGTTTGTGTTGTTTAGCGGGCTTAAAAATGCCAGGCCGGCGGTTGTTTTTGCTTTAATTTATTTTGTGCTGGTTTCGCTGTTGTTTTACAATGCCATGTTGGGGAGGCCGGTATTTTGATGGTCCACGGGCAATCATGGGCAATTCAGATTATTGGTGATAAAAAGAAGCTGCCGCTTAAAAAGTGACAGCTTCTGCATTTTAATTTTATAGCTTTTTTAAAAAATCTTCTGCAACAAATCCGGGTGGTGCGCGTGCAGTTTCACAATCAGTTCGCCAAACAGCGTATTTGCCCAGGCAAACCACTTGCGGGTGAAATTGCTGGCATTGTCTTTATGGAAACCTTCGTGCATAAAACCGGTACCGGCATGGGTGCTTTTAAGCATATGCAGGCAGCGGGTAATCTCTAATTTATCTGTCGAGGTAAGGGCGCGCATGGTGATAGCCATAGGCCATATAAAATCAATCCCTACGTGCGGGCCGCCGATGCCTTCGGCAACTTTGCCTTTAAAAAAGTAAGGGTTATCCAAACTTAGTACAAAACGGCGGGTGTTTTGATACAACGGATCGGTAACCGGCAACGAATCCAGGTAGGGCAGGGCCAACAGGCTGGGTACATTGCTGTCGTCCATCAGCAACTGGTTGCCATAACCATCCACCTCGAAAGCCAATATTTTGCCGTATTTTGGATGATTTACCACCGCGTATTTTTTTAGCGCAGCATCTACTTCGGCGGCAAGGGTTTTGCATTCGGCGGCTGTTTTGGCATCCTTACCTATCACACTATACATTTCGGCCATTTGCCTTAAGCTGGTTACCGCAAAGTAATTTGAAGGGATAAGGAAAGGATAAATCGTAGCATCATCTGATGGGCGGAAGATACTGCAAATCAATCCAACCGGTTTCACCGGGTTGCCGTAACCCCTGTTTGGCGCGGTATCGCTGGCGGTTTCAGTTTTACGCTGAAAATGGTACGGACCTTTGCCGTTTTTGCGTTGCTGTACCTTAAAGGTATCCAGTATGGTTTTACCTGCCTTTTGCCAGGTTTCGTCAAAAAAGCTGGTATCGCCGCTTATTTTCCAGTAGTTGTAGGCCAAACGCACAGGATAGCAAAGCGAATCAATTTCCCATTTGCGCTCGTGCAGTTCTGGTTTCATATCGGTAACATCGCTGTCCCATTCACTGCCGGTTGGGCCTTCGTTAAAGGCGTTGGCATAAGGGTCAATCAGCACACATTTTGCCTGGCGGCTTAACACACCCTGGATCACTTTTTTAAGCGCCGGGTCGTTTTTTATCAACGGCAGGTACGGCCAAACCTGTGCCGATGAATCGCGCATCCACATGGCAAAAATATCACCTGTAATTACAAACGTATCGGGTTTGCCGTCTTTTTCTGAATAATTTACCGTAGTATCTAAAGTATTGGGGTAGCAGTTTTCAAAAAGCCAGGCTATTTCCGGGTCTTTAATATCTGCCTTAACTTTTTGAATGGTGGCCTCAACCGCTTTGCTGGTGAACTTGCGGTCGGCCGGTTTGGGGCGGTGGCTTTCAAAAACCGGTGCGGCTTTGCCCAACCAGCTTGTTGCAGGCACAACGCCCAGGCCTAAGCCGGCGGTAGCCACACTGTTAATTTTAATAAAATGTCTCCTGGTAATCATAAGTAGTTTGAATGGTAGCTGTAAAAATATAAAAGTGTTTTACAATCCGAAAACAACGTGCTAAATTAATTTACCAGGGATGTATCAGGCATTTTGTGTTAGCCATCCAAATTGATTTATACAACCAATCGACGTGGTTTCACGCAGTTGAGTTAGGTGGCGCAACCATCGCTGAAGTGCAAAGTAGTATCTGTTTTTATTATGGATCAGGGCGTGCATCAACAAACCAACAAACCGGTTATAATAGTAAAGCCTTCGCGAATTAGTGAAGGCTTTACTATTATAAAAAATCGTTAGCACCCATGTAGGCTATTGCGCTACCAGTACTTTCAGTTCCCGCTGTAACTCTTGAACAGGAAGCCCGGGTTTTTCTTCCTTCACAAAGTCGTCAGTCCTTACCACGGGGCCATTGGCTGCCAGTTCGCTGCCTTCAATTTTCGATTTAAATATCGGCCATAGTAATTGGGCGTACCATTGGTCGCCTTGGTAATGGGAAATGCCGTATGCTTTAGGATATTGGCGCGAAATTAAGGCGGTGCCAAATATGATATCCCACAAAAAGAACATATTGCCAAAATTGCCTTTGTAATAACCCACGCCGTCATCGGTGGTAGCCGCGTGGTGGGCGTGGTGGGTAGCCGGGGTCGAGATCACCCTTTCCAGTACCCAGGCTATGGGGTGCAGCACCTTGTATTTATAAAAAGGTTTATCCCATGGTATGCTGGAGTGGGCCAGCGTGGTAATGGTGCCTTTTATGGCTTTTACTATTACAGCCGGTACGCCCAGGCCCAGGTATACCAATGCGGTTGTTAAATAGGTTTGCGAAAAAAACAGGGTATAAATGGCGTTTTGCCTGCTGGCCATGGCCATGCCCATGTACGATGCCGAGTGGTGGGTACGGTGAAACCGCCACAACCACGGAATTTCATGGTGCAGGCGGTGGTACCAGTATTGGGTAAGGTCGTCGGCTACAGCTATGATAATAAAGCCCCAGAAAAAAGGCACCCAGCTAAAGGTTTCTTTAAGCCCCGGCAATGCCGATGGCAAAAACTTAAGGCCGAAATAAGCGACCGCCGGCCTGATGATGAGCCTTGGCAGCGTAAAGCAGGCAATATCAACCCAACGTTCGTTTTTTGGCCATTTCTTTTTATACAAGCCAAATGAAAACTCCAGTACGCCTATAAAGAATACTAAAAAAGGGAAACCATAAGTATCTAAATGGTTGTAAATGTTTTTGATAAAATTAATCGTTGCTTCCATTGCCGTCGGTATTTTTAGTGTTTACTGATTTTGTTTGTTGTGTTTTTGCAGGCTGTTTTTTGTTCCACGGCCTTTGGCCTGTTATGGCAAACGTGATAAACATGGCTGCAATTGGCAGTATGTAAATGAATAGGCTCAGGACAGCATTCTTAGCTATCCGTTGCCGGGTGGCTTGTTCCATTTTCATGTTTTATGGTGTTTTAGTTGGTTTAACGTTGCTTGATTTTTCGGCAGGCGGACTGCTCAGCAATTGCCGGGTAAGGTAAAGGCCGCCAAAAATGATTACAAAAGGCACCAGGGTGACAATGATGCCAACCAGTATCTTTTTTCCTAAAATTGTTACATCTGATAGTGTCATATTTTGTTTTTTTAGTGTTTAGTGTTTAGTTTTTACTCCGTTTAAAGGGCCTCGCCTAAATCCTCTCCATAGGAGAGGACTTTGAAAATCATACCGATCAGAACCCTCTCCTTTGGAGAGGGCAGGGTGAGGCTAATACCCTGGATTTTGTGTTAACTGGCTGTTCAGTAGTATCTCTGCCTGTGGTATGGGGTAAAGGTTGCACCTGGCGCTTACACCGGTTTTTGCAGGTACTTTATGCAAAGCATCAACCAGCACCGTACCGCCCTGCCTTACCAGGTCGAACCAGCGGTGCCCTTCCTGCATGAGTTCTTTGCGCCGTTCAAGGAAAATCGAATCGCGAAAAGCAGTTTGACTTAAACCTGTTGTAAGGCCGGCCACATTTGCCCGGGTACGTACTTTATTGATAGCTGTATAAGCATCATTTGTAGGTCCGTTTAATTCATTTACTACTTCGGCATACATCAGCAACACATCGGCATAACGTAAAACCGGGTAGTTAACCCCGCTTTGCGATTGTATGGTTAGCGGCGACAGGCTGTAATCAACAAACTTGTTAAAATAGGGCGTATAGGCGTTTTTGAATACTACATACTTGCCCGTGGCCGCGTTGTAAACCGAATCATAAAAAGTTACCGCCCGGCGCGTATCTGTTTTGGCAAACAGTTTTGATACGCTGCTATCGGCAGGTACATCAATAGGGAAAGTACCGGTGTTAAACGATGTGAAGCTTTGGCTTAAGTTTTGGGTACTGTTGGCTTCGCCGAGGTTGGTTTCAAACTGAACAGAAAAAATATGTTCAGCGCCGTTTTTGGTTGCTTTTTGAAAAACATCCCTATAGTTGTTAAACAGGGCATAACCGTAACCGCCGTTAATTACCGTATTAAGTTCAGTTAGGGCTTTGCTGTATTCTTTGCGGGTTAAATAAACCTTGGCCAGCAGGGTATGCGCTGCCCCGCCGGTAGCACGGCCAAGGTCGGTACCGCTGAATGATTTGGGCAGGCTGGTAGCATCCTTCAGGTCGCTGATGATCTGGGTATATACTTCTTCGGCAGGGCTGCGTTTTACAAAAAGCTGGCTTAAATCAAGGCTTGCCGGGTTGTGTAAAACCAATGGTACATCGCCCCAAAGCCGCACAGCGTTAAAGTATAACAGGCCTCGTATAAATTTCGATTCCCGTACCAGGCGGGCACGAAGCGCTGTATCTATCTGCACATTAGGGATATTATCAATGGCAATATTGGCGCGGTTGATGCCGTAATAAATTTGCTGCCATACCTTTTGCACCCGGCCGTTTGATGCAATGTAGGTAGCTGTGCCCAAAGCCCGTACATCGGGGTTGGTATTACTTGGGCTAAATACCTGGTTGTCGCTGGCGTTTTCAACCAGCAGGTTAAGCTGGCGGCCATAAAGCGGGAAATCGCCTGCCGGATCGCTGTTCAGCGTACCGTAAATAGCGTTTACTGCCGATGTGGCATCTGATGCTGTTTTAAAAAATTGTGAGGTTACAATTACCGATGTAGGGTTTTCATTTAGTTTATTGCACGATAACAGCGCCGTTGCCAGCGATGCGGATAGGAGGAGGATATATGTGGATAATTTTTTCATGTTGATGTATATTAAAAAGTAACCGATAAGCCCGCCAGGAAAGTGCGTACCGATGGATAGGTACCGTAATCAATTCCCTGTTTGGTGTTGTCGTTATCATAAAAACTTACTTCGGGATCCAGCCCTTTATATTTGGTTATGGTAGCCAGGTTTTGTGCCGATACATAAATGCGCAGGTTTTTGGCATGAATTTTTGAAAGCGCCGGGCTGGTAAAGCTGTAGCCCAGCGAAGCGTTTTTAAGTTTCAGGTACGATCCGTTTTCGATATACCTGTCGGTAACCTGTGGTACCGGCGAGTTGGTAGCGCGGGCTACAGTACCGCTGGTGTTATCGGCCGTCCATCGGTTTAGCAACGCTGCCGATGCGTTATTGCTTAGCGTAGGCCGCTCAAGCGTTTGCTGCAGCAGGTTAAATACCTTGCTGCCATATGAGCCCTGGAAAAATACCGACAAGTCGAAATGGCCGTAAGTAAATGTATTGGTAATGCTACCGGTAAACTTAGGCTGCGAGCTGCCAAGGCTATGCTTATCGGCAGTGGTAATTACACCATCATGATTGGTATCTACATATTTTGTATCGCCGGCTTTTTGTGGTACACCGGCCAAAACAGGCGTGCCGTTGGTCAGGTCGGCTGTGGTAAGCAGCCCGTTGGTGTTATATCCCCAAAAAGTACCTACCGGCAAACCTACCTGTACAATTACCGGCGATAGCTGGCCGGTAGCTGCCAATGGGAAAAAGCTTTGAATGCCCTGGCCAAGGTTTAAAACCTTGTTACGGTTAAGGGCAAATACAATGTTGGTTTTCCAGCTAAAAGTTTCGCCCTTAATGTTATCGGTATTTAATGCCAGTTCGATCCCTTTATTTGATACGCTGCCCACGTTTTCGAGCGCACTGGCATAACCGGTGTAAAGCGGCAGGGGCACGTACAACAGCAGGTCGTTTGTTTTTTTATAATAAGCATCAAACACCAGGTTAACCCGGTTATCAAACAAGCCAATATCAAGCCCGGCATCATATTGGGTTGTGGTTTCCCATTTCAGGTTGGGGTTGGCCAGTTGTACCGGCGATACGCCGGTTACCAGCTTGCTGCCAAAATAATAGTTGGTAGGCGAGAGGGCGGCAAGCGAACTGTAGGGCGGCACTTCGGAGTTGCCGGTTTGTCCCGCGCTCAACCTTAGCTTTAAGTTGCTGATGGTATTGCCGAGCGGTTTAAAAAAATCTTCGCGGCTGGTATTCCATGAAAGGCCTGCCGACGGGAAATAGCCCCATTTGTTGTTGGCGCCCAGTTTTGACGAACCATCGGCACGGCCGGATAGGGTAACGTTGTATTTATGCAGATAAGAATAATTTACCCGGGCCAGGTAGGAGTTCAAAGTTGACTGATGTGCCGATGACGAAGGCAGGTTGGCTATGCCGGCATATGAAAGGTTATCGAACGAGGTAAGATCATTTGGGAATTTTTGTGCCGATGCTACAGATGCATTGTCGCGGTTATATTGCGTAGTGTAACCTGCCAATACATTTAAAAAATGCGTTTTGTTAAAAGCATGGTCGTAAGTAAGCGTGTTTTCATTAAGCCAGCTTAGCGTATGTCCCGAACCTATAGTGGCGTACCCACCGGCAGCATAACCGGTTGAACCGCCCGCAGGCGAACCGGTATATGATGGCGCGTAGTAATGCTGTTCGGCATCTAATATATCTACACCGGCGGTTACTTTTAAGGTAAGGTCGGTTAATAGCTTGTATTCGCCGGCAACGTTGCCCAGGATGCGGGTAAGCGTGGTGGTGTTTGTGGTAGCAGCTATATCCTGCAAGGGGTTGGTAGCCGACGCGTTGTAAGGGTTGGAGGTATTGTAGCTGCCATCGGGGTTTTTGATAGGCGCAACAGGCGATGTCAGGATCAGGCTGGCAAAAGCGTTGCTGAAATTGTTGCTGTTGTATGAACTGCCCGCCAGCTTGTTTTCGGTAGACTGGCTGCCGAATATATTGGTAGATACCTTGAATTTTTCGGATACATTCCTTTCGTAATTGGCCCGGGCCGAATATCTTTTAAAACCGGTGTTTAAAATAGTGCCTTTTTGGTTAAAGTAATTGCCCGAAATAAGGTAACGCGATTTTTCATCGCCGCCCGAGATGGATAGTTCGTCATTCAATACCGGCGCGCTGCGCAGGGCCGAACTTTGCCAGTCGGACCCGGCGCCAAATGCGGCTATCTGCGCATCGGTAAAGGTTTTGGCTACACCATCGCTTATGTTGATATCGTTTACCAGCGAAGCCCATTGCCCGGCGTTTAGCAGGTTTAGCTTTTTAGCAACCCGCTGGGTACCGTAGTAGGTATTGAAGCTTACGTTGTTTGTGCCTTTTTTACCCCGTTTGGTAGTGATGATGACCACGCCATTTGCCCCATGCGACCCATAGATAGCCGTAGCCGAAGCGTCTTTTAATACCTCGATAGATTCGATATCATTTGGGTTGATGGTTGAAAGCGCGTTTACGCTGGTACCTATAGAGCCGATGTTGGCGTTATCGTTATTGTTGTACACAATAAATCCATCTATTACATATAAAGGCGCATTGCCAAACGAAATGGAATTGCCTCCGCGTACCCTGATGGTGGCGCTGCTGCCCGGCTGCCCGGAGTTTTGGGTTACCGCTACACCCGATACGGCGCCCTGCAATAAATTATCAAAACCCGCCGCCGGCTGGTTCAATATGTTTTTAGGAACTGATGCGATGGAGCCGGTGATGTCACTCTTTTTTTGGGTACCGTAACCCACTACCACCACATCGTTCAGCTGGTTTAAACTTTCGGTAAGCAAAACGGTGATGGGACTGCCGTTTGCCACTACCTCTTTGGTTTTGTAACCAATAAAACTAATAACAAGTGTATAAGGAAACTTTTGACCGGTGATAAACGAGAAACTGCCGTTTTGTGCCGCGGCAACGGCATGCGTTGTGCCCAGTATTTTGATTATCGCGCCAGCAATGGGTTGTTTGGTAGCCGAGTCGATCACCTTGCCCTCCAGGCGCGAATTGATGGTTGGGGGCGGTTCGGTTTGGGCCCGCAACAGGGCCGGAATGGTTAGGAGAAGCAGGAGTACAAAGAACTTAAAGGATATACTTTTTGCATGGATATATATTTCCATATATTTAACTGTTTTATGTTAATGACGTTAGTTGTTAATAAAGCGAAAGGATAAGGGCCGGTGGTGATTGGCGTTACAGCCGGCTTTTTATCCCGATGACCGGCAAGGCTTCCTTGCCGGTTCTTTTTTGTATATTATTTGTTATTTGTTCATTTTAATTGCAGCTTTTTTGAATAACACCGGATTAATCTTATACTTTTTTGGGAGTATCCGGTAATTCCTGATAATCAATAGGAGTATTAACTGGGGAGGGTGCCTGTTAGCAACAACAAGTACAACACATTCGCGCAGCACCGGCAGGTACATGCATTGCGGGTAAAGAATGGAGATGTAAAAAAGTCTTCATTACGGTTGTTTAACAGCGCAAATATATAAATTATTTTCAATTACTATAAAGTCTATGGTTTTAATAGTGATTAATTAAATTTTTATGAATTTGATAATTACCACTCATTAGCTGCCTGTTTTTAAATTCAAAACTCACCATTCATAACTCACTACTGACAACTCACCATTCACCATTTGCTACTCTACCATCAAAATGCTAATTTCCGCCCATGCATCACCCTGAAGATAACCCCTGGAAAATAACCTCCGAGAAATCGGTTTACGATAACCCCTGGATCAATCTTACCGAGTACCAGGTAATTAATCCATCCGGCAACCCGGGCATCTACGGCAAAGTTCATTTCAAAAACCTGGCTATAGGCGTTTTGCCATTGGACGACGAACTGAATACCTATTTGGTTGGTCAGTACCGCTTTACCGTCAATGCCTACAGCTGGGAAATGCCGGAAGGGGGAGGCCCTGAAGGAACTGATCCGCTCGAATCAGCCAAGCGCGAACTTCTCGAGGAAACCGGCCTGAAAGCTGGTAACTGGACGGAGTTAATGCGGCTGCATTTAAGTAACTCGGTGAGTGATGAACTGAGTATTATATACTTAGCGCGTAAGCTTACCCAACACGAAGCCGAACCGGAAGATACCGAGCAGCTCATCATCAAAAAAATCCCTTTCGCCCAAATGTATAAAATGGTTTGCAACGGCCAGATTACCGATGCCATGACCGTTGCTGCGGTGCTTAAAGTACAATTATTGCTTTCAGAAAACCTTTTGTAACCCCGCACGTTTGCAAAAAATGCCTAAATTTGGCAGTCGATGAAAAAGTTTTTAGGCTATTTTCTTACCCCCGTGGCAACGGGAGTATTTTTATTGATACTGGTTATATTTCAGCCTATTCAATGGGTGTGTTTTCGTTTTTTTGGCTATTCGGCGCACAAAAAATCGGTTGATATCCTGAACCTGTTTTTGTTGCGGTCGGTTTACTTACTGGGTAATACGGTAACTTTTATCAATAACCAAAACCTGCCGGTTGGCCGTCCCATTATATTTTTGGCTAACCATCAGGGCTTGCTTGATATACCACCTATGATATGGTACCTGCGTAAATACCACGCCAAGTTTATTTCTAAAATTGAACTTACCAAAAATATCCCCTCCATATCCTATAATCTGAGGCATGGCGGCGGCGCCAATATAGATCGTAAAGATCAGCGTCAATCCATCACCGAAATTATGAAGCTTGGTGTGCGGATGAAGGAAAATAAATGGTCGGCCGTGATATTTCCTGAAGGGACGCGCTCAACAGACGGAACAATAAAAACCTTCCAGGTGGGAGGCATAGCCACGATACTGAAAAAGTGCCCCGAGGCGTTATTGGTGCCCGTAGCCATTAAGGATTCCTGGAAAATGATCCGCTATGGCCAGTACCCCCTGAATACATTTACGCCCATGAAGTGGGAAGTACTTACCCCCATTGAACCAGCCGGCCGCCCGATAGAGGAAGTGGTACTGGAAGCCGAGAACCAGATCAGGGCCGCGCTATCTTCTTAATTTGAAGATTTGAAAATTTGAGGATTTGAAAATGCAGGGGTTGAGATGTGCATATTTCAAATTGTGCCCGATGTAATATTTATTGGGTGTAGGCTGTGCGGTTTAAAATCTTCAAATTAAAACCATTCCCGTATTACATTTTCAAATTTTCAAATCCTCAAATTTTCAAATTCTCTTCAATTGTGTTGATATTCAGCTAAATGTTAACAAATAAATCACACCATCTTTACGTTTATATGAAACGTTATCGCTTATTTTTATAGACCTATAAAATGGGTCGGCTAAAATTTACTAAAAACAATTTTTATGACCTGGAGAAAATTTAGTGGAGAGGTGATCCAAACACCCATTATGGAGGAGGTTGAAAAGGCGATTGAACGCGAAGCCGCCCTCGGCAACAAGCTCAAAGTATGTATCGGAACAGATTCGCAGGTAAAAGGCAGTGTAACTGATTTTGCCACAGTTATCGTGTTTCTGCGCGAGAAACGTGGCGCCTTTATGTTTATCCACCAGGAACGTACCTCGCAAAAAATGACCATTAAGGAAAGGATGCTGAGCGAAGTACAAAAATCAATTGACATAGCCTACAAACTTTGCGATTTGCTTGACCTATATGATGTGGAACTGGAAGTACATGCCGACATTAACACCAACCCAATGTTTAAATCAAATGCCGCGCTGCACGAAGCAATGGGGTACATTTTGAGCATGGGTTTTGTATTTAAAGCCAAACCCGAAGCTTTTGCAAGCTCGTACTGCGCCAATAAAATAGTGCAGTAAAAGCCTTGAAGTAAAGGGCGTGGTATTTATATTTGGTCTTTTACTACAAGACCGAACAAACTATGTCGCCACTAATTGAAATTAACGATCCGGCCCTTGCCGGCCCGAACACTATACTTATCGACGCCCGCGCCGGTAAAGATACCCATGACCGCTACCTTGCCGGCCATCTTAAAAACGCTGCGTATGTTGACCTGGACCGCGATTTAGCAGCCCACGTTACCGATGCCTCGGAAGGCGGACGCCACCCTTTACCTCCAATTGAAAATTTTGCCGCCCTTTTGGGCCGTTTGGGTATTACACCAAAAAGCCATGTGGTGGTTTACGACGATAAATCTGCAGCTTTTGGCGGTGCCCGCTTTTGGTGGATGCTAAAGGCAATTGGTCATAACAATGTACAGGTATTGAACGGAGGCCTGCAGGCTGCCAAAGATGCCGGCATTGAATTAAGCACTGAAGAATATACCCCAACCCCGGTTGATACCTACCCGGTACCTGCAGCCTACACCGGCACCGTGGCCATTGGCGAAGTGGCCATTGCCGCCCATGATGCAAACCGGATTGTGATAGATGTGCGCGAAACGCCGCGTTATTTAGGCCAAACCGAGCCTTTAGATTTGATTGCCGGCCATATACCAGGCGCATTTAACCTGCCTTATGTTACTAACCTGGGTGCCGACGGTAAATATCTTGACGTTGATTCATTGCGCAAAATTTATGATGACGCTATAGGTGATGTTGCTCATCAGGATATCATAGTGCACTGTGGATCAGGGGTTACGGCTTGCCATACCTTGCTGGGTATGGAGTATGCCGGCATTACCGGGCCGCAATTATACGTAGGGTCGTGGAGCGAATGGTCAAGACGAAAATTGCCAATTAGTACAACTACGAGATAAAAATGTATATTTACAACAATATTGTACTTGATATTTGATTGTGAAAACATACGTTTTAAAAACCGAACAAAAAATACCGATTGGATTAGATGAGGCCTGGGACTTTTTTTCCTCGCCCTTAAACCTGGCTAAAATTACACCACCCGATATGAGCTTTGTGGTAACATCCGATTATACTGCCGATACCAAAATGTATCCCGGTATGATCATTACCTACAAAATCTCACCGGTGGCAGGTATCAAAATGGACTGGATGACCGAGATAACCCAGGTTGCTGATAAACAGTATTTTGTTGACGAACAGCGCTTGGGCCCGTATGCTTTATGGCATCACCAGCATCATTTTAAAGCCATTGAAGGCGGCGTACAGATGAATGATATTTTACACTATGCCATACCCTATGGCTTTATAGGCACTATTGCAAATAAGGTTTTTGTGGGTAAGGAGGTGAACAAGATTTTTGCCTATCGCGAGCAAGCGATTGACAAGTTATTTGGCGTTTATAAAGGATAGCAAAATCAAGTTGCTAACGCAGGCTTTGCTATCCTTTAAATATCCGTTTATGATCTATTGGTAATCATTACCAGATAAACAACGGTACCAGCCAAATTGGCGAGATGTAATAAGGATCATAGTAGGGTTCGTAGTACTCGATGGTTTCTTCTTCAACAATGGTAGTGGTGGTAGTGCCACCACCGTAGTTGTTATTGTTGTTATTCTGTTTCTGCTCTTCCTCCATCAGTTTAATCATCAATTCCGATCCCTGGTTTATCATATCTACCATGGCATCTTCGCCAACATCTTCGGGCTTTATGGCGGTGTTGCAAATTTCTTCTATTTCGCCCCAGGCGGTGTCGGCCATCAAATCATTTTGCCAGCCCGATACGCTGGTATCAAACCTGTTTTCGTTGATGAACGACATAAATACAATTTCGGCCGGATCGGCTTTTTTAAACATCGCTACGGCAATGCGCAAATCGTCAAAACGCTCATTGTCGGTAAAGTTGAACCAGTCGTCGTCGGTATCAAAATCGAAATAGCTGCTAAAAGCAAATTCGCCTTTTTCCAGGTCGACAAACGAAAAAACGTCGTAAACTTTCAGGTATTCGGTATAGCGCTTCATAAAGGTATCAAACACGCCACGTCCCTTTGAGCTTACCTTATAAACCGAACCCGAACTGATAACGTAGCCGTTGGCAACAAGCTCATGAAACAGCGGCTGTAATACGGCATCGTCGCCATAAGCGCTGCTGCTAAACTGGTGGTTGCCATTTATCATTTCGTTTAAAACGATAATTGCTTTAAACGTTTTTTTATTATCGTCAGATAAAACGGTATTTTTTCTTAATTGGATAGCCATAATTTAAGTAAATGTGAGCCCCCTCTAAATCTCCCCCGGTAGGGGAGACTTCAGGATTCAGTCTAATTAGAATATAAAAATTAATGAGATTGAAAATATTATCGCCTGCGGCCAAAACCTCCGCGGCTGCGCCCGAACCCCGATCTGCTGCCCGAACTTCTGCCGCTGCCAAAGCTGCTGCCCGAACTGCTGCTACCAAAGCCACCGCTCCGCACCCGGCTGCCCGAGCTGCGGTTGCTGAACGACCTTTGCGACCTGGTTGGCTGGCTCAAACTGCTCCGGCTGCTGCTTCTCGACGACATGTACGACGAGGTAGTTGGCCTGAACGTAGTATAGGTACGTGTGCGGGTATAATAATGCGGATAATAGCCGTAATGGTACACCGGCACATAATAAGCATGAGGGCGCATAAAATAGCTTAAGATCAAAAAGTCGGTTAAGCCAAATGACGAGTGGTAATAGTTGTTATACCCCACATAGCTTGGATTACCCTGTATATCCAGGTTGGCGGTGTTGTTATTGCCCGTTGGCTGAACGTTAATGCTGGCCACCGTTACCGATTGCGAATTGCTAACATCATCAATTACGTTCAATTTGTTGTTGTCGGCCTCCTGTACCTTCAGGTAATCAATATTGCCGTCCTTATCCAGGTCCAGGTTGTTGATCTGGTTGGCGGGGTTGTTAATGGCTTTTTCAAGGGTTTGCGGGTCGGTACTGTTTTTAACAAACTGGGCAAGCTTATTTACGTCAAACCCGGCAGTGGTATTGTTTTCAATAGTAACATTGTTTTGCTGCGGCGGGTTTTGGCTGCATGCCGAAAGACTAACCACTAAACCTGTAAGTGCAATAAATATTTTTTTCATGATAATTTTATGAGTTGTTTGCCGGCACGGCGGTTTTTTGGTTTGGGTTACGCCGGCTGGCTTTTTTTGTATTTGTTTTTTTATTTAGATGCAGGATGTAATACGATGTTACAACTTTTTTTTAATAGCGTCAAGAATTAAGCGTCGGGATTTAAGACTGTGGTAACAACGGGGCAAATAAAAGACTGTCATGCTGAGGGACGAGGCATCTATTAGCAAACTTTTCAGTCGGTCATGCACAGCTGATAGGTCCTTCGTTCCTCAGGATGACAGGAAATAAGATATATCATGGTCAGGAACGAGGCAATCTAATTATGCTTGATGTTTGCGGTTTACTAAACCACTCCAATAAGTGCGAAGATTTGGTAAATTATGCCAGCAAATAACCACAATTAATGAAACATTTACGGTCTGTATTAATCCTTTTTATCTTAGTACTATCAGGCTGCGACAGCTTCGAAAAGAAGTTCTACAATGCCATTGACGAAGGGCAGGTCAATGCAATAAAAAATAAAAATGACAACAGATTCGACCTTGGTGCGATAACCAATTTTACATGGGACAGTGTTCTTGTAATCAGAGGGAACGAAAGTGTACCCGTTTTTAGTGAACAGATAGAAAACGATTTAAAGCGACCAACAACAGATCTACCTGTTGATAAAGATCGTTTTTATTTTCTGCAGCATGATAAATCAATCATTATTAAAGAACTTGACAGCAGGGTTCAACAAGGTAAGCCAGCGTATGACATTGAACTATGTTTAATAGATTCGACACAACACCGAAGTTGGCTGTCCCGGTCAGAATGCAAATTCAGGTTAATGTCAAACAGTGGCACAATTGGCGATGGAACCGTTTTTCTATTTCCACCTTGCAATACAACTGTTGTGCCGGATAGCCTTAAGATATTCAAATAACAACATGCCCCACCTGGCGCAGGTCTTGTGCGACGATTTTTGAGCGATAGCTGTCTTGTATTTTACGATGAGGTTAGTTTAAAAAAGGTACAAGTGATCTTCCCGCATGCGGCCGCACAATACCTGAGCTAAGCTGGATTGAAATCATTTAATAACACCCTCATAATAATTGTACTTCACTTTATCCCAACTGATAAAATAATAAATGCGATCATTTTCTATTTTATCAAGGTGTAATACGTGGTTCATCTCTCCAAAAATCCGGATACTTAAGTCTTTTAAATCTACTATCCCTAATTTGAAGCCCCAACCGAAAGAAGATTCTTTTAAATATGCCGGTATGTACAAATTGAAGTTTTGATAGATTAATGGCCCTCCAAATCCATATCCAGGCATTTGTTTACCATTAATCAGTAAGTCGCCTATTACCGGTGCACCCTGGCCAATCTCGCGGAGGTTTTCATAATTTATCTTATAGCCTTCTATATGTATTGCTTCATCGAAATCCCATGGCGTTTGATTGTAATTCATCTTGATTCATTTAGCGTTTAACACCCATCCTACAAAAACTATCGCGGTATCACAACTGTATTCGACCAGATCAGATTATTCTCACCGGTTTCAGCGAATTTTTTTGTCGCATCAAATGTGGCAAGCTGTTGTTTATTTACAAATTTGAAAAGCCTACGCCAACATTAAAAGGCGTGTTTGAACTCATTTTAGTTTTATTGTACACTACTGTGATGGCGTAAGTTGTTGATTTGTGCGGGGCAACAATTTTCACATTTGTAACATCCAAGCTACAGCTATTTTTCCAGATGTGCATTTTGATGTTATCTGTTTTTAATATATCTGCCCAGGCGCATGATTTGTTCAGGTACTTTAACGTGTCGTTTGAGTTGTTGGTCACTTTTAGCACGCAGTCGAGATAAACTACCTTTGTTGGAAAAGCCGGGTCGTTGCTGGCACTTACCGGTTTTTTCATTTGGTCCTGGGTAATGGTTACCACATAGTTTTTTCGGTCGTCGGCTGTTAACGCGCTGTTGGTTTGCTGTTTTGTTTTTGGCTTATACGCTGTTGTGTACGCTATGCCGTTTCGCCCTAAGGTAAATACTATAGCAAAGAATAGGAGGATGGCGATTTTTTTCAATTTGATAAGGGGTCAATTTAAGTGCTCCAAGTTACGATTTTTAAAAAGTTTTCCGTCCCCGCGGGGGCTCTCCAATGCTATTAAGTTAAGGAATTTACAAGCTGCTCCATCGGAGCAAAACATTTCGATCCCTGCGGGGTCTCTCGCAGAGAACCCAGCAGTACTATAAAGTCAGTCGTAATGGTAGATTTTGGGAAGACAAAAGACTTGCGAAGTTTCTAAAACTTCGAAAGTCTCACCTTATTACAACGGCTGGATCACCCTCCTTTGCTAAATCATTTCAGCTCTGGATAAGGCTACCGTGGATAGCTTTGTAAGTTTTTAAGGCTACCCAATTTTCCCAAAATGGCTAATCAATTTTTATACTGTCAAGCGCTTGCTCCATAGCGTGCTCCTTAACGCCTGGAACTTTTAATCCTTCGGCACGGAACACTGTCAGGTCTGTCATCCCTAAAAAACCAAGGAACGCTTTTAAGTAGGGGGCAACAAAGTCGTTGGCTTTTCCCGGGCCTTCTGAATAAACACCTCCCGAAGACATGGCCACATAAACTTTTTTCCCGGTTACCATTCCGATAGGGCCATTTTCCCCATACCCAAAAGTGATCCCGGGCCTGGTGACATGATCAATCCAGGCCTTTAGGGCAGAGTGGATGGTGAAGTTAATCAGCGGGGCGCCAATAACGATGATATCTGCAGCAAACAACTGTTTAACCAGTTCATCAGACAGGCGGATGGATTCCACGTCTTCTGACGTCAGCTGATCTTTTGGAATAAAAAATGAGCGAAGTTCGGCAGCATTTAGGTGCGGAATTTCGATGTCTGCCAGGTTTAATTCTTCCAGGGTACTGCCCAGATATTTGTCCTGAATTTTTGTGACGATGGCATTACCCAGCTTAATGCTATACGATGATGCACCCTGGATGCTTGACTTTAAATGAAGGATATGTTTCATAATAAATTTGCTTTTGTATTTACGCGGAAAGGCTTTTTTCCTCCCGGATTATCGAAAGCAAAACTATGGTTACCAGGTGGTAAAAAGTTAGTAGTTACCTAAAGGTAAGCGGTTACATCCAGGTAAGTGATTACCTTTGCATGTATGAAAGTGATTAAAAATGAAATAATTCCGGGTAAGACAGAGTGCCAACACTCACTTAAAAACGTGCTCGACGCGCTGTACGTTTTGAACGGAAAATGGAAGCTGCCTTTGATACTTTCCCTGGTACAATCGCCCAAACGTTTTAATGAAATTCAGCATGAAATTACCGGCATATCTTCCAAAGTATTAGCCAATGAACTAAAAGACCTGGAGCTGAATGATTTCATCACGCGTAACGTATACCCCAGCACCCCGGTAAGCATTATTTATGAAGCAACCGCATACAGCCGTACTTTAAAAAATGTTTTGGCCGAGCTAAGCGCCTGGGGCGAGCAACACCGCGAAAAAGTAAAGCAAAGCATGCGGAAACAAGCCGGGGTACAAAAACAATCACTTATAAATTGAGAGGGAGATTAAAGAAATTTTGCCGCAGGTTAATGCTCTCAACAGGGGCCCGGCGCGTAAGCCGGTGGGCAGTAATGAGCCACACACTAAATCGATATGATAGGGCATAAACAATAACGGGCTACCCAAAGGATAGCCCGTTTTATAAAACCAGGTTAACCGGCGTTTACACCAATTGCGCCAGAGCTTCTTTGCTAAAACCTTTCAGCTCTTCGGTGCGGTTATCGCGGATCTTTTGTACCCAGTGTGGGTCGGCCAATAGGGGGCGGCCAACGGCTACCAGGTCAAAATCCCCACGGTCCATGCGGCGCAGCAATTCGTCTAACGAGCTTGGGTTTGAGCTTGCGCCACCAAAGGCAGCCAAAAACTCACCATCTAAACCAACCGAACCAACGGTAATGGTTGCTTTACCTGTTACTTTTTTGGCCCAGCCTGCAAAGTTAAGGTCCGATCCTTCAAAATCAGTTTCCCAGAAACGGCGTTGCGAGCAATGGAAAATATCCACACCGGCATCGGCCATCGGGTTTAACCATGCTTCTAATTCCTGTGGGGTTTTTGCAAGCAGGTTGTTATAATCGGCCGGTTTCCATTGCGACAGGCGGATGATGATAGCAAAATCCTCGCCAACTTGTTTCCTTACTTCTTTAATTACTTCAACTGCAAAACGGCTACGTTCGGGCAGGGTTTTACCGCCGTAAACGTCGGTCCGTTGGTTAGTACCATCCCAAAAAAACTGGTCGATGAGGTAGCCGTGCGCACCATGAATTTCAACACAGTCAAAGCCTAATCTTTTGGCATCGGCGGCAGCACGGCCAAATGCGGCAATGGTATCGGCAATATCAGCATCGGTCATAGTGTTGCCATTGGTGTTCCCCGGCCTGTTTAAGCCCGACGGCCCTTCAAATGGCTGCGATGGCACCCAGCCTGAGCGGTGATTATCCATAATGCCCATATGCCAAATCTGTGGGCCCATAGCGCCGCCGGCGGCATGCACACCGTTAATCACATCTTGCCAGCCGGCCAAAGCTTCGGTACCATAAAAGTGGGGGATGTTAGGATCATTTGATGACGATACCCTATCGATAACTGTGCCTTCAGACAGTATCAAGCCCACTTCACCTTCGGCGCGTTTGCGGTAATAGGCTGCAACATCGGCAGTTGGTACACCGTTTGGCGAAAATGAGCGCGTCATGGGTGCCATTACTATGCGGTTTTTGATATTTAACGATTTCAGGCTAAACGGCCTGAACAAGGTGTTATTAGTGCTCATGTATAGTTTGTGTTTTGTAAATGCTTGATTATAAATCCGATTGTACCAGTTTACTTAAAGCTGCAAAGGCTTCTTCGTTTCGTTTGTAGTAAGTCCACTGCCCAACACGGGTAGCCGTAACCAGCCCGGTGCGCTGCATTAATGCCAGGTACTCTGATACGGTAGATTGTGTAAGCCCGGCCTTGGCCTGAATTTGACCAACGCAAACGCCATTGGCAAACCCATATTCCTGCTGGGAAGGAAAATTAAGCTCGGGCTCTTTAAGCCATTGCAAAATTTGCAGCCGGGTTTTGTTTGATAGCGCCTTAAATATCTCTAACTGATCCATTGCGCAAATGTATATCGACTTTTCCCGATATACCAATTAATAGTGGAGAGATGACATTGGGTTGATAGTTAATGTCATTAACATTCTGTGCGTTTTTTTCTATTTAGTAAAATTTTATTCTGTTTATTTTTATATTTCAGAATTAAATTTCAATATTTGGATATAAAATCCATCTACACCAAATAATTAGTATGAATACACTTTGCAAATTATCCGCTTTAATTTTACTGTTATTAACAACATTAACCGGTTATACCCAAAACAACACAAAAGAAAACATTGCCAAAGTTGAAAACGGTTTGTTTGCACCTATACAAATAGAGGGCGAAAAAAACTGGAATATATTGGATAGGATGGCCTTTTATAAGACACCTGGGTTAAGCATAGCGGTTATTCAAAACTATCGCCTGGTTTGGGCAAAGGGCTATGGTTTCGCCAACGATAGTTCAAAAACGCCGGTTACCACGCAAACGCTTTTCCAGGCTGGTTCCATAAGTAAATCGTTAAACGCTGTCGGCGTACTTAAACTGGCCGAGGAAAAGAAAATCGATTTATATGCCGATATCAATGTCTACCTAAAAAGCTGGAAGTTTCCATATGATAGCCTATCAAAAGGAAAAAAGATCACCATGGCAAACCTGTTGAGCCATACCGGTGGGATAAACCTGCAAGGCTTTGGTGGTTACCTGCCAGGCAAGCCACTGCCAACCATAGTGCAGGTTTTAAATGGCGAAAAGCCGGCCAATAGTCCCCGTATACGTTCTGCTTTTGAACCTGGATTACGACCTGAATATTCGGGCGGTGGGGTCATCATTTCGCAGCAAATTATAATGGATATTACCAGGCAGGATTATGCGGGTTACATGGAAAAAGCCGTGCTAAAACCGTTGGGCATGAATAACAGCACCTTCAGCCAGCCTCCTGCCGCTGTTTATGAGGGCAAGCTGGCCACCGGTTATAATATAGTTGGCAACCCTATTCCCGGAAAGTACCGTATTTTTCCGGAACAAGCCGCCGCCGGCTTGTGGACGAATCCTACCGACCTGGCTAAATTTGTTATCGGGCTCCAATTGGCTTATGAGGGTAAATCGGCTAAAGTTTTAACACAACAAAGCGTTGGGCTGATGTTTACACCGTACCAAAATAAAATGGGAATAGCACTTGGCACTTTTATTAATGTATTGGATAGTACAAAATATTTCACCCATCCGGGATCGACTGTAGGCTTTCAGAGTATTTATTATGGCAGCCTTCGGGGCGGCAATGGCGTAGTAGTTATGCTTAATAGTGGCAGCCAGCAATTGGCAGCCGAAGTGGTAAACAGTGTGGCGAAGGTTTATGAGTTTAAAGATCTGTATCATCCAAATATTAAAAAACGGATTTCTACACCCGCAGCCGATGTATTGCAAACGTATACCGGGCAATTTCAGCTGGCACCCAACAGGGTTTTAACCATTTTATTTGAAGAAGGCCACTTTTATGTAAGGATGCAGGGTGAAACGAAACGCGAACTATTTGCCGAAGCACCAAACAAATTCTTCCTGCGCGATCTGCCTTATGAACTGGAATTTGTAAAAGATACCGATGGGAGTGTTAATTTGGTATTGTATGCCGATGGGCAAAAAGTACAAACGAAACGGGTGAAATAATATGGAAAGGCAAGGGGGCGGGGTAAAGCATATCATGCATAGCTTGATATGGTTTTAAATGTTTAGCCGTCATTGCGCATATTTTGAATTCGCGTTAAGGACAAAAGTGGATACCGGCCTTGTGTGGGCATCGTGGGCTGGACGCGCCTAATGCCTGTGTAGTATGAACGGATGGCCTGGCCGCAGGCAACGCCCATAATATAGAAAGCTATCTACGCCAATTCCAGCTCCCTTTTCACCGCTGCCTGCCTTTTAAACAGCATCACCGCAAACAACGCCCCGGTTACAGCCATTACAACGCCTACCAACTCGGGCGAGGTAAAGCCGTAGCCCATGGCTATGGGTAGGCCGCCAAGGAACGCGCCTAAGGCGTTGCCGGTGTTAAAGGCGGCTTGTGTGGCTGCGGCGCCCAGCATTTCGGCCCCTTTGGCGGTGCGGATCATGAGGATCTGGATAGGGGAGCCGATGGCCATAGACAGGCTGCCGGTTATAAACGTCATGATGAGCGACAATACCTGGTTGCCCGACACAAAATAGATGGTGATGAGTGCCACGGCCATGCTGATCAGCAATATTAAACATGCTTTTACAGGGGCAACCCAGTCGGCCAGTTTGCCGCCCATAAAATTGCCTATTACCATACCCAGACCGGCAATGATGAGTACAAGTGGTACGGTATCTTTCGAAAAGTGGCTTACGTCCGTCATGAGCGGCGCTATGTAGCTGATCCAGCAAAACAGGCCGCCTGTGCCAATGGCCGTGATTAATAGGATAAGCCAGGCCTCGCGGGTTTTAAAAAAGCCCATTTCGGATTTAATATCACCTTCACGGCTTACCGGCAAAGCCGGAAGCCAAAGCTGGATAAACAGCAGCGCCATTAGCCCGATAAAAGCGATAAGCCCAAACGTGTACCGCCACGAATAATGGTGACCGATATAGGTACCTAATGGCACGCTTAAGAGGTTGGCAATGGTTAAACCGGCAAACATGACCGATATGGCCTGCGCCTGTTTTCCTTTCTCGGCCAGGCGGCTTGCCACTACCGAGCCGACGCCAAAGAACGCGCCATGTGGCAAACCGGACAACAACCGGGCGATAAACAAGGCATTATGATCGGGCGCGAAAGCCGAGAACGCGTTGAAAACCGTGAACATGACCATTAAGGCGATCAATATTTTTTTAGGCGGATAGTTGCTGCTGATGGCCACCAGCAAAGGCGCGCCGATAACCACACCAAGCGCGTAGGCCGAAATGAGGTGCCCGGCCACGGGTATGCTCACCCGGAAATCTTTGGCGATATCGGGCAGCAGGCCCATCATTACAAATTCGGTGGTGCCTATGCCAAGGCCGCCAAGGGTAAGGGGAATTAAATTCTTTTTCAATGGGTGTTAAATTATGGTGATGCCTGCTTGCTTGTAAGCGGTTAGCCTTTCGTCGCTGGCTTCGGCATCGGTAACAATAATATCTATAGCTGTCGCGGGGCTTATGTAGTACGATTCGGCCGTGTTTAATTTATCAATGGTAGATAGGGCGATGGTTTGGCCGGCCATTTCCATCATGGTACGTTTTACCTGTGCTTCGTCGTGGTTTACGGTAGTTAAGCCCATGGTGGGGTGAATGCTGCAAACGCTCATAAGGCACAAGTCGGCCCGGAAGTTTTTGAAAGTCTGGATGGTTTCGTAACCTATAGTGGTAAAAGCGGTTTTACAAAGCCGGCCTCCTGCAAATATCACTTCGGCCGTGGGATGATCTTCCAGCACACTCACCACCGGGAAGCTATGAGTAACCACAGTGATCTTCATATCGGCAGGGATCAACTCGGCCAGTGCCTGGATGGAGGTACCGCCATCCAGGAAAATTACCTGCCCGTCTTTTATGAATTGTAACGCTTTGGAGGCTACAATACGTTTTTGCGCCATATCGTGCTTTTCCCTTGCGCGGAAGTGGTGTGGTATAGGTGAGTGTGCCACAGCCCCGCCGCGAACGGCTTTCAGCAGGCCCTGGTCCGACAGGATCTTGATATCGCGGCGGATGGTATCTTCAGATACATTGAGCGCGTTGCTGAGGTCGGTAAGTGATACGCTGCGCTGCCTTGCCACGTGCGCCAGTATTTGTTCTAAGCGTTCGTCCTTAATCATAGCTTAATTGCAATTTGTTGCAAATTTAAAAATAAAATTTGCAAAATATTGCAAAAAATGATTTTATTTGCAGAGAAATATTGCAAACCAGATGAAAAAAACGATAGCAATTGACATGGACGGCGTAATGGCCGATACCGAGCCCCATTTTTTTGACTACTATGAAAAGGAAACCGGCATAAGGCTAACCCGGCAGGATATTGCAGGCATGACCGAGTATGATGCTTTTAAAGGCAAAGGCCACGCGATGGTAAACAAACCCGGTTTTTTCCGTACACTGCCGCTCATGGACGGAGCGGTTGAAGCCGTAAAATCATTAATGGAAGATTTTGACGTGTACATTGTATCGGCAGCAATGGAGTTCCCGCTGTCACTTCCCGAGAAGTATGAATGGCTTGCCGAGCACTTCCCGTTCATCCACTGGCGAAACATTGTTTTTTGCGGCGATAAAAGCATCATTAAAACCGACTTTTTAATTGACGACCACTGCAAAAACCTGGACTACTGCCACGGCAAGCCCATTATGTTTGATGCTTTCCACAATACCAACCTGCATCACCACCAAAGGGTTAATAGCTGGGCCGAGGTGCTGGAGTTGCTGGAGGGAGAGAGAACCAATAGTCAAGAATTAGGAGTCAAGACAGTTTTGTAAACTGCTTTGGAATAGGCCTGATAAAATAAAAGTATGTCTCTTGTTGTTCATGAAATATTCGGTTTTCCTGTCATCTTGAGGAACGAAGGATATATTTACCGCTTTGCGTTGTTGCCCGGTAAAGTTCGCGAACAGATGCTTAGTACCTACCCATGACATGTTATAAACAGCCCCTTTTGTCATTCTGAACAGAGTGAATAATCTATTAATCGACATGCATCGCTGACGGAAAAGTTCGCGAATAGATCCTTCACTACGTTCAGGATGACAATTCTCTTATTGTACGTCATTTCCCCTTCAGAATTGCGAAATTTCACCACTCAGTATTACAATTACGAGAATAAAGCACCCCCCTTTTTCATTTATTAAACTACTTTAATTTTATTGCGGCTAAGCCTCAGTTCCTTTGTATCACATTAAAACGTAATACAAATGAAAACATCACCAGAAGAAACCATTAAACAATACGTAGCCTCGTGGAACGTACAAGGCGAGGACAACATTAAAGCGGCATTCACAAAATGTTGGGCTGCGGGAGCTATTTACACCGATCCTAACTATGAAAATGTAACAGGGGTTGACGGCATTGCCGCGCTGTGCGTAGGTTCGCACCAGTTAGCGCCAGGTCGCATCTTTCACGTACACACCCTGCCCGAGTATCACCATAATGTTGCCCTTTATACCTGGACGGTTGATATCCCCGGCAAGGAAACCAAAGGCGGTACGGATTACATTGAGTTTGATGGGGAAGGGAAGATTGCAAGGTTGGTGAGCTTTTTTCCGCCGTTGCAGTAGGAAGGCATGGCGGGGAAGACTCACCCGACGAGGCTGCGCCCGTCACCCTCTCTTCGGCTCCGCCGGAAAGAGGGGCTTGGAGATTTGTTATACTTACGTCGCTGATTAATAGTTAATTAAATTTCAAGCCCCTCTTTCCACCGCAAGGTGAAGAGAGGGTGCCGCGCGTAGCGCCGGCAGGTGAGTCTTAGCCAGCGTTCAAGCCGATATTTGTTTGTATATTAATATATCATGGGTAGTTACAAAGCATCTACTCTACGCCTTGCATAGTTTGCGCACAGATGCTTCGTGCCTCAGCATGACAGGTGGATTTTGCTATGATTAAAAAGTCATCTGCACATCTATAATCTGAAATCTGCACATTAAAAAGTAAACCCCGCATCACTATCCGGGTTATCCAGTTTATCGCTTTTGCGTTCGCCGCCTACTGTTACGTGCAGCATGTTTATTTGCTGGGGGTGTTCGGTATAAAGCAAATCGTCATGCACATCAACTTTTTTTGGTTTGCTGATGCTTTTGGCTTCAAAGTAAACCCAGGCGCCATCTTCCTGTATTTCGTAGCCCAGGTAGGTTAGGGCAATAACTTTATTATCGGCTTTTATCGTCAGGTGCTTTTTGATATAGTCGTTCAGCATATCGTTCAGTTTAGCCTTGTCTTTGGGGTGAACGATATCAACCGGGGTTTTGTATTGCTTTTCTATGGTGCGCTCCAGGTCGTCGTAAAAAATGCGGCAGCTTACCTCAACGCTTTGGGTTTTGGCGTTGTGGGTAATTTCGGTAACGCTTACAAAAAAGGGGTGGAATAAGCTGAACAAGCTTATCATCATCAACTGTAACATCTCTCGCTCGGGTGTTTTATTTTCGACAAAAAACGTTATTTTTATTGGCAATTGCGAATTAGCTCAATGACTGACTTTTCATTATACTTCCAGTTAGGATGGCAACACATCTGTAACTGGGAGGGGTACGACCATATTTTATTCGTCGCCGTGCTTTGCGGTACCTATCTGCTGGCCGACTGGCGCAAGGTGCTGGTACTGGTTACAGCCTTCACCATCGGTCATTCTATCACGCTGGCTTTGAGTGTGTTGAATGTTATTCACATCAACACTTCGCTTATTGAGTTTTTAATTCCCGTTACTATCGTTTTTACAAGTTTGGTTAATGTGCTTAATAAAAAGCGCAGCGCCAACACCATGCGGCTTAACTATAGCCTGGCTTTATTTTTCGGGCTTATCCATGGCATGGGCTTTTCAAGCTACTTAAAAAGTTTGCTGGGCACCAGTACCAATATCACCGGCCAGCTGCTCGCTTTTAACCTCGGGCTGGAGTTTGGGCAGGTATTAATTGTAATATCTGCGTTACTTATCTCATTCCTGCTCGTCAAATTTGCCAAAACACCACAGCGCGACTGGACGATGTTCCTGTCGTCGGCTATATTTGGAATTGCTTTTATCATGTGTATCGAACGTTTTTTCCTAATTAAATTCAGATGAATAAATTTTACCCTGCCCTATTTTCATGCCTCATGCTGGCCTCGGCATCATGGGCACAACACGACAACAATCCCGGCTCAAACCACGGTAACCGTTTCGAGCAGCTGGGTACGATGCTAAGTACCCCAAACAGCTACCGTTCGGCATCTGGTGCGCCGGGCCCCAAGTATTGGCAACAAAAAGCCGATTACGAAATTAACGCCACCCTTAACGACGATAAGCAGCGTTTGGATGGATCGGAAACCATTACCTACAGTAACAACTCGCCCGATGCGCTTACCTACCTGTGGGTTCAGCTGGACGAAAACCAGCACATGAAGGATGCCGAAAGCTTTACCACTGCCGAAAGCAAAATGCAGGGCAAAATGACCATGCGCCAGCTGCAAGGCGTTATGGGCCACAACCTTGATTTGGGTAACCACATCGTGAGCGTAAAAGATGCCAATGGTGGCGCCCTTACCTACACCATTAACGAAACCATGATGCGTATTGAGTTGCCAGCTACCTTGGCACCCGGCGCAAAATTTAAGTTTAAAATTAACTGGTGGTACAACATATCCGACAGGATGACCATTGGAGGTCGCGGCGGTTACGAATACTTTGCCGAAGATAACAACTACCTGTACACTATGACCCAATGGTACCCAAGGATGGCTGTTTACAGCGATTTCCAGGGGTGGCAAAACAAACAGTTTTTGGGCAGCGGTGAGTTTGCCTTAACTTTTGGTGATTTTAAAGTAAACATTAATGTACCTGCCGATCATTTGGTAGGAGGGACCGGCCAATGCTCCAACTATGCCCAAAACCTTACCGGCGCGCAGCTAAGCCGCTGGAACAAGGCGCAAACAGCAACCACCCCGGTGCAAATAGTTACCTTGGATGAAGTGAAAAATGCTATGAAAGGCCATGCAGCAGCACGCAAAACTTGGAGTTTCCATGCCGAAAACGTGCGCGATTTTGCATGGGTATCATCGCGCCGGATAGTTTGGGATGCCATGAGCGCCCGGATTGAAGGCGGTCGCAAAGCGATGGCCATGTCGTACTATGGCCCCGAGGCTTATCCGCTTTACAGTAAATACTCAACCAAAGTGGTTGCGCATACCATTAAAACGTATTCGAAACATACCATCCCTTACCCATACCCGGTGGCTATTTCGGTTGAGGCGGCAAACGGTATGGAGTACCCGATGATTTGCTTTAACTACGGCCGTGCCGAAAAGGATGGCACTTACAGCGAGGCTACCAAAAACGGGATGATAGGCGTAATTATCCACGAGGTTGGCCACAACTTTTTCCCGATGATCGTGAACTCGGATGAGCGCCAGTGGACCTGGATGGACGAAGGCCTGAACACTTTTGTGCAGTACCTTACCGAGCAGGAGTGGGATTCAAAATACCCGTCATCACGTGGCCCGGCCTACAAAATTGTTGATTACATGAAAATGCCGAAGAATCAGCTGGAGCCTATCATGACCAACTCCGAAAACATTATCATGTTTGGTCCTAACGCTTACGCCAAACCGGCTACCGCGCTTAACGTACTGCGCGAGACCGTAATGGGCCGCGAGTTGTTTGATTATGCCTTTAAAACTTACGCCAAACGCTGGGCCTTTAAACACCCAACGCCCGAAGACTTGTTCCGCACCATGGAAGATGCATCGGCGGTTGACCTGGATTGGTTTTGGCGCGGATGGTTTTACGGAACCGAACCTGTAGACGTATCATTAGATAGCGTGAAATATTACAAATTAAACAGTAAAAACCCCGCCCTTGAAGGCGCTACCGACCGTGCCGCGTATGACCATAATATGGAAAATATCAGCACCACCCGCAACAAAGCGGCTGGTATGCAAACGACCGTAGAGGCTGATACTTCCCTGCAGGATTTTTACAGTAAATGGGACCGTTTTGCCCCAACACCTTTAACCGCTAAAGCTTACCAGGATATGTATGCCGGCCTAAGCCCCGACGAAAAGAAGTTTTACGATAGCAAAACCAACTTTTACGAGCTCACCTTTAGCAACAAAGGCGGCCTTGTAAGCCCGATCATTATTGAGTGGACTTACGCCGATGGCACTAAAGAGGTTGACAAACTCCCCGCCTACATCTGGCGTAAAAACGAGTTTAAAGTAAGCAAGGTATTTGCCAAAGCCAAAGAAGTAAAGTCCATTAAGCTTGACCCATACCGCGAAACCGCCGACATTGACGAAGCCAACAACAGCTGGCCCCGTGAATACGCTCCAACAAGGTTCGAACTGTTTAAACAGCAGGTTTTACCACGAGGGGCCACATCGGGCAGTAACCCGATGCAGGATGCCAGGAAAACGAATTAACATAATGAAGCCCCGACGATGAGTTGGGGGCTTTGTTTGTGAGTATTACAGCCTGATAACATCGTTCACAGGCTGTAAAAATAATTTTGATGATGTGTAACGCAAATCAACTAAGATCGGTCTATAAGCTATTATGAAACATATTTACCTGTTGGCCATCACGCTTTGTTTTCCCCTGTTAATTCAAGCTCAAAAGCGCGATTTCAAAATCGTTTACACATCTGACATTGATAGGTTTTGGGTAGCATATGATAGTGTGGCCACCACCAGCGATACAACAAAGCAAACTGATTTTATCCAACGCCTTTATGTGGATAAGGCCACGCCGGGGTTAAATGCCTTTATGAAAGCCCGTGACTATAATGCAAAGTTGTGGACTAAATTAATTAATAAGTATCCTAAGTTCTGGAAAAGTATCAGAAGTAATACCTTGAGTATCAAAAATCAGGTACCTGCCATTACCAGCAGTATTGAAAACTTTCGGAAGCTATATCCCGAAATGCGCCCGGCTAAAATGTATTTTACTATTGGCGGCCTGCGCTCGGGCGGTACCACTACCGATGATATGGTGCTTGTTGGTGCAGAAATTGCTACAGCCGACAAAAACACCTACGCTTCGGAATTGAATGACTGGTTAAAGAACGTATTCAAAAATCAACAGTCGTCAAATCTGGTTGCTCTTAACGTTCATGAATACGTGCACACACAACAAAAGGGTGGTGACGGGCAACTTCTGCTTGCGCAGGTAATTACAGAAGGGGCAGCCGACTTCATTGCCGAACTGGTAACCCGTAAGAAAAACAATAATGCTTACATGATTTACGGATGGGAGCATGAGCAGGAACTCAAAAAAAAATTTCTGATTGAAATGTTTAGCGGAGCAACAGGTAACTGGTTATATAACGGTTCCAACAATCCCCATCCAGATTTAGGGTACTTTGTTGGTTATGACATTTGCCAGGCTTATTACGAGCATCATGCTAACAAAAAACAGGCGATAAAAAAGATTATCGAACTGGATTACACCAATGAGCAGCAAGTTACAGACTTCCTTAGGCAATCCGGATACTATACGGGGAGCCTATTGATAAACAGGAGCTGTTAAAGAAATTTGAAAAGCTACAGCCGCGGGTAGCCGGGCTAACACCCGAAATAAACGGACAGAAAGATGTTTCATCGGCGCTGACAGAACTCTCCATAAATTTTTCGGAACCAATGGGTGAAGGTTATTCTATTAGTTTTGGTGAAGGCGGTAAAGAGCATTTCCCCATTTCTGGTGTAGCAGGCTTTACAGAAGATCGTAAATCATTTAAGCTCAAATTAGCTTTACAATCCGGTAAAACTTACGATTTTGTAATTACCGACAAATCATTCAAGTCCAAAGCAAGTTATCCGCTGCTACCATATACTGTGCATTTTAAAGTAAAGTAGCATCCTTTTTTTTAGGGGAACGTTTTACAGTTGGTATAGCGGATGATCTAATATTTTACAGCCCGATAGCACCGACCACAGCCTGGAGGGATTACGCCACATCGAGGTTTGAGCGGTTTAGATAACAGGTTTTACCAAGAGGAGCCACAACGCCACAACCGGCAGTAACTCGATGCAGGATGCAAGGAAAACGAATTAATATAATGAAGCCCCCGATGATGAGTTGGGGGCTTTTATATTTCCCGTAACTTCTGAAGCAGGGAGTTATATTACGGCATTTCGATAGTGGCAAGGCCAATAAGGGCCAGCATATAGATAATCAAAATCGTTTTATCTACGAAAGTTACCTTAACGTTTTCTATTAAGTCGGTTGTACCTGCTTTAGATGGAACTACAAATTCACGATGTTGTATATTAAAACTAAAATATCTGAGTAATTGATAAAGCAGCAGTAAGGGTATGGTATTTATTAAGCCCCATGAAGCCTGGCCGTGGAAGAGTTTTAATTTCGGATCATCTTTAAAAATAGCGAACAAAATCAAGTGAACGATACCAAAGCCGAACCATACCATATAAGATCTGAAGTTTCTTAGTGATCGGTAGAGGAAGAAATATAATGAGAGATCAGTAATTCCCCAGTAAAATAATAGTAAAAGCTGATTAAACCCTCTGTCGAAAAAACTACAGGCTAAAACCACCCCGATAGTCAGTATAAAATAGATAATGGAGTTAACTATCTCCCAGTTTTTAAGATCTTCATAGTATATGAACGGTTTTGGTGTAGTTGATTTTGCCATGACTGTTGATAAGGTTTAAGCAAAACTATATAATATTGATGGTAATAATTTACAGTAATTACGTTTTTTATACTTTCGCCCCCTACAACTCATACGACGATTTTCTGCTCACCTCACTCACCAATTCCTTAATCAATTCCCGCCCGCTTTTCCAGCGTTTTAGGCGGTTGGTTTGTTGAATATCCAGCCGGGTTTTAATTTCATTGTTAGGTTGGTAGTAATCCCGCATTATTGTTTTCATGGCATCGTGTACATCAGTTGCCGGGGCGTTTAACAGGAGTTCCGGGTTGTTTTTTACCAGGTCGGCAAGGGCGTCGGCCATGCTGGTGGCGTAGTAGGGGCAGTCCCAGTCGTGGCGGTAAGGGTTGTCGCCTTTGATATTTACCTTTTGTAAGGGGTGCGACAGATCTTCCACTATCTCGGCTATCGCGTCGCCAAATACGTGCGAATATTCTGCAATAAAATGGTTCCACCAGCGCGGGTGATGGGGCAGGTCTTTAAGCAGGGTATCGCAAACCATTACACGGCGTGGGAAATCGGGGTTTGCAGGATCCATGATCACCAGCGATGTTCCAAAATGGCCTTCTTCGGGCGAATGCCTGCTGTATATGACAAAAAACTGGAGTTGGGTCTCGCCAGCTTCATGCATTTGGGCTGTAAGCCCTTTTACATCCTGTAAACGATCTTCCAAAAATCCGCGTTTAAAAAGCACGTGCAAATTGCCTTCCGACTTTGCCATGCAGTGCCTGCTATGTTCGTCAAAAACGTTCCCGTTTGCCGGGCGGCTACTAAAATGATTGCCGCTGTTATACCTGATTTCTTCCGATCCCTCGGGATAGGTGCCGATATCCGCCGTGTCGCCAGCCTCGGTCTGTTTGCTGGGATGAACCGAGCGGAACGGCACATGCATTCGTTCGCTGTCCATCCTGCGGGCGAGGTTATAAATGCGCTGTTCTGTGGGCGCCAATAAAGGGTCGCCGCTTATCGGGTCAAAGTAAACAGTCCGTGCACGCCGTCCCAGGTGGCAGGCGATGGAACGATTGGTTAATAATTGCTGTATAGGGTGCCGCATATTCAAAAATAAATCGCGCAGCGCGTCATTTGCTAAATAATCGTCTAATGGCTGATCAAACTGCAGCAGCGTTTTATCCTCGTGGTTATGCACCCATGCGCGCAAAAAATTGTGCACTTCCACCTCAAAACTGCGGTTGGCAGCTTCTGCTATCTCCTTAATACAAGTGCGTTGTTTCATAAACTCCATGGGGGCAACAGTATCGCGGTGAAAAGCACGATGAAGGCCAAAAGATACTCATAAATTATAGGATTCTCTTGTCTGAAACCGGAATTTATCGAATTAAAGAATTAACAGAATTTTTTGTCTGAATCGGAATTTTCAGAATAGTGAATTAACAGAATTTAAAAAGCAAATTCGAGAAATTCTGAAAATTCGTTTAATTCCGGTTCCGACAAATGCATTAGCGATAGTAGCGGATACCGGCCCGCGCCTAATGCCATGTGCGCGTATGAGCGAATAGCGCGGCCCGCAGGGAATGCCATCATTAGGTCTTTGATGATGTCCCCTTAATATTTTAATAACCATTAATGCTGGTTAGCGCTTTTATTTTTTTCTTATATTGTCTTCACCAAATAAAACCCTATGCCACAGCACGCAAAAAACAAAATTGTACCCAAACACGATGGCGAGAAACTGGAGATTTACACCGTGCGCGACTGGAAAGAATATGTAGGCGAATCGCTGCTGATTGTGTTCAGCGTATTTTTGGGATTGTTTTTTACCGAGTTTATCAATAGCCGGCACGAAAAAAAAGAAACACAGGAACTGGTAAACAACATCAGGGCCGAGTTGATTAAAAACAAACAATTTACTGTTGAGCAATACGCCTACGATCAGCAGGTTTTGAAATCGATAGATTCGGCTTTGGCCGATCCGAAATTGCAGGCCAGGATTGTAACTAACGATGAGTTTCATTTAAACTACATTGCCCCTGCCGGGGTTTTATACCGCTACCTTGATAATGTTGCCTGGGATGTGGCCAAAGGGCATAACATTCTTTCGAAGATAACATTTAAGCAAGCCGCCCTGCTTACCCGCATTTATGACGAGCAGGCCCGGATTATGAAGGTGGAAGATGAAGTAGCCAAAGTGATGTTTGATCCGCAAGCGCGTAAAACGCCCAACGCACATGCCACGCTTATGCTGATAAAAGATAATTACCACGCCTGGGCAGTGGATAGGGTACCAGGCCTGCTAAAACAGTACGACGAAGCCATTGAATTGCTAAAGGAGGATTGATAAAAAGCGTTACCGGTTTTCGGTTTTTATTCGTGGTCTGCAAAAAGGTAGTTTCTACGAGCAATGCTATTAAAATAAGAGAAGCAGAAATTGAGAAATAATATCGAACACTGAATTTCGAATATCCAACACCGAAGTTTTTCCTTCATTATTCGAAATTGGGCATCGGGTGTTCGATATTAAATTGGCCTTAACTTAATAGCATTACTCTACGAGGCAGCTTAACAGGGTATTATTTCCTTGCCCCTTTATAACTGAACTTTTAACTTAAATCTTATACCTTTGCCCCTGTGAAATTCTTTTGCTACCTATCGGCCATTATTGTGCTGCTGCTTACAGCTAAGCCTTGTTGTGCCGATAATGATTGTGGCATTAAAAATAAGGTCGAAAAAAACACCCCGTCCAAATCATCACCTAAAGAAAAAGATTGCCAGGGTTGTTCGCCATTTTTTGCGTGTGGCGCGTGTACCGGGTTTATTGTTGCCAAAGCGGTTGATCACAGTCTGTTTTTACTGCCCGAAACGCATGTTAAGCATATTATTGCTTATCATCGCCCATACCCCGAAGATGTTGCCCTTTGCATTTGGCAGCCACCCCAGATAAGTTAGTACAACCCCAATTACAGCTAAGCAGCTGGCCATTACTAAATACAGTCTATCAGCTTTAAGCTTTGTGCATTCTGCTTTCAGCTTCTACATAACTAATTTCCATATTCATGAAAAAAATTACAGTGCTTTTTACAGCACTTTTATATACCGCTACGGCGTATGCCCAGGATACGTTTAAGGCAATTATTAAAGATGCTAAAACTAACGAAACCCTTATTGGTGCAACAGCATTAATACAGGGAATTAATAAAGGGGCTACTGCCGATGCCGCGGGCCTTATTATATTAACCGACATACCCCCGGGTAAGCAGTTTATCCGCTTTAGTTATATAGGGTATGAAACCCGGCTGGATACATTAACTTTCCCGTTGACCCAAACAGAACCAATAACCATATTGTTGCAACCTAAAGGAAAAGGCGATGGCGAGGAGCTGGGCGAGGTTACCGTTTCATCCACCCGAAGCAGCCGCACTATTGCCAATATTCCTACCCGGGTGGAGGTGATATCGGGCGAAGAACTGGACGAAAAAGCCAACATGAAGCCTGGCGATATCCGTATGATGCTGGCCGAAAGCACGGGTATACAAACACAGCAAACATCGGCTACCAGTAATAACTCCAGTATCCGCATCCAGGGGCTCGATGGTAAGTACACGCAAATTATACGGGATGGTTTCCCGCTGTACTCCGGCTTTTCGGGCGGTTTGGGTTTGCTGCAGATAGCCCCGCTCGATTTAAAACAGGTGGAGGTTATTAAAGGCTCATCGTCAACACTGTATGGTGGTGGTGCTATCGCGGGCCTGGTTAACTTAATATCTAAAACGCCAACAGATCAACGGCAGCTCAACTTCCTGTTAAACGGTACATCGGCCCTGGGTTTGGATGCCAGCGGCTTTTATTCGCAGAAGTTTAAAAAGGTGGGCACCACTATATTTGCCGCCTACAATCATGGTACGGCTTACGACCCGGCCCATATAGATTTAACGGCCATCCCTAAGTACAATCGTTTTACACTCAACCCTAAATTATTTTTTTACCTTGACGATAAAACCACGCTGATAACAGGTATCAACAGCACTATTGAAAACCGCATAGGCGGCGACCTGCATTATATTGAGGGCGACGGCAATGCGCATAGTTATTTTGAAAAAAACAAAACGGGCAGGTACAGCACGCAACTGGAGCTTGACCGCAACCTGAGCGATAAAGAAAAACTGGTGGTTAAAAATAGCGTAAGCTATTTTGACAGGGCTATTGACCTGCCTGGCTACCGCTTTTCGGGCCTGCAGTTTTCTACCTATAGCGAGGCCACTTATTCGCGTAAAAGCGAACGATCTGATTGGGTTGCCGGGCTAAATTATCTTTCAGAAAAATTTACCGAGGATAATAACAGCAGTTTCGCACTCCGGGACTACAGTTACAATACTATTGGCGGCTTTTTACAAAACACCTGGGATGCTACCCAAAAGCTGACAGTTGAAAGTGGCCTGCGGGGCGACTATCACAACAGGTACGGCTTTTTTATATTGCCGCGCATATCGGCTTTGCTGAAGATCAATTCTCATTTTTCGACGCGTTTAGGAGGTGGGCTTGGTTATAAAGCGCCTACGGTGTTTACCGAGGATGCCGAACGCATTCAGTTTAGGAACGTGTTGCCTATTGATGTTAAAAACACCACAGCCGAGCGCTCATACGGCGCCAGCTATGACCTGAATTACCGTACCGGCTTGTTTGACGATAAGGTGAGTTTTAGCATTAACCAAATGTTTTTTTATACCCGGATAGAGAAACCTATCCTGCTTGCTTCGCTGCCGGATGGTAACCTGCAATACCAGCAACCCCGGGGCGACCTGAACACAAAGGGACTGGAAACCAATGTAAAGCTAACTTATGCCGATTTTAAGCTTTTTATAGGCTATACGCTGGCAGATGTAACACAGCATACTGGCGACATTATTATAACATATCCTTTGGTATCCAAACACCGCCTAAATAACGTGTTGGTTTATGAGCTGGAGAATAAGTTGAAAATTGGTTTGGAAGCTTATTATTTTAGTCCGCAACGTTTAAATGATGGCGGCACCGGCAGGAGCTACTGGACAACCGGGCTGATGGCCGAGAAGATCTGGGAACGTTTTTCGCTATTTATCAACTTTGAGAACCTGACCGATACCCGGCAAACCAAATTTGACTCCATTTATACCGGCAGTATTACCAACCCGGTATTTAAGGATATTTATGCGCCGTTGGATGGTTTTGTTGTGAATGGAGGGATAAAGATAAGGTTGTAATAATATTTTGCGGTGGTAATCGTTTAAAGAGCCAATGAGAGCAATTTCTTTTGTTATGTTAGTTTGCTTGCTGCTCCTTTCGGTTATTCCGGCAAGGGTGATGGCCGTTGCTAATATGCCCAAAAAGGATTGCTGCCACAAAATGGCTGCTGCTCCTTGCGGGCACAGCTCAAAAAAAGCCTGCGATGGCGGGATGTGCGCTACCATGTTATCATGCGGCACTTGCTGCTTTGTAAAAACAGAGCCGATTAGTGTTGCACCAATAACTGCCACTTTTGGGGCTAAAAATGTTACGCCATACCGTATGGGCTATTTGTCTGATTATTCCATCACCTGCTGGAACCCGCCCAAAGTTTAATAAAATCATCTGCCTTTTTCAGAACGTATTTTTTATTAAACATTAATCATTCAAAATCATGAAAAAAATTCTTTTCATCACAACACTGATGCTTTTTACTATTTGTAATATATCATTTGCCAATACACCTTGCTGCAATACCAAAATGAACCAATGCAACAAGTGTACTAAAGCATGTACCAAACCAAACTGTTTGGATACCTGTGGCAAAGCCTGCAAAGCATCGGGCGAATGCACACGGAAGTGTAGCAAATAACAAAAATGCCCCGGCCTTGGCCGGGGCATTTTTGTTATGCTTAAAAAAGTTTTACAACGTTGGTGTTGCCGTAAAAATACTTTTGTAATATTTAAAGTAAGCAATGCCTAAAAACAGGTTCAAAATAACAATAGCCAGCCCCATTGGCATACCAGCTGGTGCAAGCAAGGTATGAAAAAGGAAAATATTTAACGAAATGGGGAAAAGCACAAGCACAAACAAGGCGGTAAAACGGTTAATAAGCAACCCAACGCCGCAAGTAATCTCGATAACCTTCATATACTGAAAAAAGTAACCCGAGCCAAACAGTCCGCCGCTAAATGCCTGGGCTTTATCGCTCATAACCGGCTGCGCCATGGGGATAAAATGGAAGAAGAAATTAAGGCCAAATACAACGAAGATGAGGCCCAGCAATATGCGGGCAATTAATACTGCAATTTTCATAATGTTGAGGTTAATATAAGTTTAAACACGAAGTTTGGTAATTTAAACGGAAAAAACAAATAGTGTTTCGCCGCAAATACCTACCCGGTGTTTAAACTTTGTATAAAATTACAGTCTCCTTAATTCAACTAACCTTTTCGGTTTTATAAATCACAATTGTGCCGTCAATTATTTCTTTAACCTGTTCTATAAATATTTTAATATGCGGTTGTTGCTCGTGCACGTCCAAACCCTCCTGGCTGGCCCAGGTTTCGTGGAAGATGAACCGGGTATCATCATCTGTTGATTGGTACAGCTCATATTGCAGGCAGGCTTCCTCTTTGGTCGATGCTGCTACCAACTGATTAAGGTAACCTTTTAGCTCGTCGGTATTACCGGCTTTACACTTCACTAAGGCTGTTAAGTACACTTTCATGGTTGTTGTTGTTGTCGATAAATAGCTTGGTTAAATGCTCCTGGTAATTTTGCAGGTTGGCTGCAATGTTTGCGTTTTTCATCACATCATAAAAATGGATGCTTTCTAAAGGTTCCATCCCGGTAAAGGCATTCATGCGGTGAAAGCCAAACAGCGGGCCTTCATCAACGCTGTGCTCATTAAAAAATTCGCCAGGCATGGTAAAGGCTGTTACCGGCGCGTTCCATGAGGTGGTTAGCAGGTATTTTTTGCCATGCATTAACCCGCCGGTACCATAGTTAATGCCGGGGTTTTCGGCTGTGCGGCCGTCGCTGCGGTAAATGCCGTTTTGATAGCCCGCTGTAAAAACTTCATCAATATACTTTTTAAAACCATGAGGTAGCTGAAACCACCAAACGGGGGTATGGTAAATAATTACATCGGCCCATTTATAGTTTTCGGCCTCCTGTGCGGGGTCATAAGCGTAGTTGATATCGGTCGACCGCACTTCAAAATCAGGGTTTTCCTCAAAGTATTTTACAGTTGTATCCAGCAATGTTTTATTGAACAGGCCGCCCGAATGGGCGAATATCTGCCCGCCATTTATAACAAATATATTTTTCATTTTTTATCTCGTGTTAACTGGCATCAAAATTACGGCACTATTTACTATAATTAAAATAACATAAGTTATACATTTGTATTATAATTATAATGATTGGCTATGGTGAATTTAGAATGGTTCCGTACGTTTAAGGCGATATATGAAACAGGTTCGTTAACCGGCGCGGCCGAATCCTTGTTTATTTCGCAGCCGGGGGTAAGCCTGCATTTAAGCTCGCTTGAAAGTTATGTGGGCTACAAGCTGTTTGATCGCTCATCGCGCAAAATGGTATCAACCGAGCGGGCGAAGATTTTGTATAACTATATACAGGAATCGATTTGTAAATTGGAAGAGGCCGAGCGGCATTTTCATAAAAGTACCGAAAAAGATGTGCCCACCATCAGTATAGGCATGTGTTTTGAAACTTTTCAGTTTACACTGGAATCGTACCTGCCCACACTGCCCTTTAACGTGATCATTAAATTTGGCGAGTACCCCCAAATGCTGGCCGATTTGGATAGCGGTATACTGGATATGATCATTACCCCGCAAAAAGGTGATTATAAGGGTTTAGAATATAAGCCGTTTTTTAAAGAGCGTATTGTGGTACTGGCGGGGCCGCAAACCGATGTGGATGAATTTAATAAACTGCTCAAAACAAAAGATTTGCCCAAAATACAAGATTGGCTAAAGGTCCAACCCTGGTACGGCTCATCGGGCGATATGGAGCACCTGCGGCGTTTCTGGCACACCAATTTTGGTAAACGCCCCGATTTTAAACCCAATTTTATAGTGCCCAACATGGGTTCCATCATTCGCTGCCTGAGCGGCGGAAAAGGCATTGCGGTAATTCCCGATTTCCTGTCAAAAACCGAGCGCGACCTGGGTAACATTAAACTGCTTTGGGAGGGTTATAACGTTATTGAAAATACACTGTATTTTGGCACACGCAAAAAATCAATCTATGCCCATGAAGTAGCCATGGTACAGGAAATTTTTGAACGCGAAATGGTGTAAGGATAATCATATTAGGCCGGTAAGCCTTTGCGTTTTGTTGACGCGTTATGAATAAACCGGACAAAATATCTAAAATATGCGTTAATTGCATTTTTTGAATTATATTCAATGCCAGCTAAGCCTATATCAGCATGTTTACCTGCAAGCGCCTTCTTTACAATATATTAATCACCGTAGCTATTGTTATAGCATATGCACGCCAACTGAAAGCTGATGAAATTAAACCCACAACTGCTCAACAAAAGGGTTTTGTTGAGAATGTTGGACAAATAAAAGATCAGAAAAACAAAGATAATGATCAGGTTAAGTTCCTGTTACCGCTATCTAAAGGGATGAATATACAGCTAAAGGCCAACAGCTTTAGTTATGATACCTACATTGTACACCAATCGCAGTCGGGAAATGAGCGAAACCGAAGGGAAAGATTCAAACTTTCGGCAACAAACCATAAATACCAGGTGAGTTTTCACCGGGTTGATGTCGAACTTTTAAATGCCAACTCATCACCCCGAATTATAACCGAATATCCTTCGCATGTTTTACATATATATTATAACCAAACACGCAGCGGGCCATTGTATGCACATAGTTATCAAAAAGTTACGTATAAAAATATTTACCCGTTCATCGACCTGGTTTGTGAGGCAAAACTTATCAATGGGGATATAGCATTTGAGTATTATTTTGTTGTTCATCCACAGGGAAATGTCAATCAGATCCGTTTGAAATACAAAGGGGCATTAAAAACCTATCTGAAAGAAAAAAAGATATACCTATCTGTAAACAAAGGCAGGTTTGCCGAACGTGTGCCATCAAGTTATGTAACTGCTGAAAAGCAGGTTGATGTTGACGAATTATCTGGCAAAAATAAGATTAACGTAAATTATGAACAAGTTGGTGTCAATACCTATGGATTTACTGCACCTGCATATGATAAGCGACATACGTTGATCATTGACCCAACGCCCGATCTGTTGTGGGGGACCTATTTAGGCGGAAGTGATGATGACATTGGGTACGCTATTGCCAAAGATGCTATGGGAAACCTATTTATGGTCGGCACAACCGACGATGATAACCTGGCCACATCTGGTGTTTACCAAAGCCAGATGCAAGGCCCCGGCGATGGCATGATAGCCAAATATAATGCTGCCGGTAAATTGGTTTGGGTAACCTATTATGGCGGCAATAATTATGATATTTTATATAGTGTTGCTGTAGATAAAAATAATGATGTGCTGGTTGCCGGTAATGCTTTTTCTGATAATAATATAACTACGGCCGGTGCGTTTGAGCCGGTGAAAAAAGGCCCTACATGGGGTACCAAGGCTTTTATAGCCAAGTTTAGTAATGATGGGGTAAGGAAATGGGCCACCTATGTTGGCGGCGACGGTGTTGAAACCGGATATGCCATAGCTACCGATAATGAAAATAATGTTTTGCTAACAGGCAGCACAACATCGTCGCAGGGTATTGCAACACCAGGTGCTTATCAAACGAAATTTATCGGCAGTATCGATCTGCAAATTTCTGACGCTTACCTGGTAAAGTTTGATGCCAGCGGAAACAAACTTTGGGGGACCTATTTTGGAGGCGCCGATGACGACCGGGGATATGGCATTACAGTTGATAAAAACGATAATATTATAATAACCGGTTTAACTTATTCTACGCAGGCTGTTGCATCGCTGCAAGCTGTACAAAAAACTATAGGGAGTGTAGCCCCGCAGGGAGGCGATGGTTTTGTAGCGAAATTTAATAGTACAGGAGCATTACAATGGGCAACTTATTGCGGGGGCGGTGGCGGCGATTACGGATGGTGTGCTGGTACCGACTCGCAAAACAATATCGTTATTGGGGGATATACCGGCTCACTAAATAATATAGCTACTGCCAACACACAGCAACCTTCAACTGCTGCCAATAATTATGGTGATGGCTTTATTATAAAATACACGCCCGATGGAAAGATTTTGTGGGGCACCTATTATGGAGGGAGTAGTACAGATTACATAAACGGATTGGCAGTTGATAAAAACGATAATATTTGGGTAACCGGCTCGGCCGGCACTAATGAAAATATTTCTACACCGGGAACTTACCAGCCGTTAAAGGGCGATTATAACTGTGCCTTTGTTGCCAAATTTAAAAATAATGGCAAGCGTATTTGGGGTACCTTTTATGGTACCGGCGGACCTTATGATAACGGGACCGGTTACGGTATTACTGTTACGGGGGATGGCGAGGCGGCCATAACAGGAAGAACAGGCTCCGTTAAAAATATCTCGTCGTGTGGAGCGGCGCAGCCTAATTTAGCGGGTGTCCGGGATGCTTTTGTTGCCAAATTAACCGAGAGCAGCGGAGCATCTACTCTTCCTTCGGTATCCATAATTGCAGACCAAGGTGCCCCTGTATGCGTGGGTACTTTAATAAATTTTACAGCTGTACCTATAAACGGCGGTAGTGCGCCCGTATTTAAATGGAAAGTAAACGGCCAAGATGTTGGTGCTAATAGCAGTATCTATTCATCAACCCAAATCAAAAACGGAGATAAAGTTAGCTGTAGTATTGTCAGTAATTCGCCGTGTATTGTATCCAATACCGGTTTGTCAAATGTATTAGTGATGGTTGTAAATGAACCGGTTACGCCAGCAGTAACTATAAGCGCGTCTGCCAGTCATATTTGTTCAGGCACACCGGTTACTTTTACTGCACATCCTCAGTTTGAGGGGATGGCACCCTTATATCAGTGGAAATTAAATAACAATAACACCGGTAATAACAGCCCGGTTTATCTCAATAATTTGCTTAACGATGGTGATGTGATCAGTTGTACGTTAACTAATCCATCGGGATGTGTTACCAACGCAATGGCGGTTTCCAATACCGTAAAAATGGAAGTAGCAACAGTACTTACCCCTGGTGTAAGTATCTCGTTGTCAAATAATAATGTTTGTGAGGGTACGCCTGTAACATTTAAGGCTCAGGCACAAAATGTAAGTACGCAAGTTAACTATCAATGGAAGGTTAATGGGATAAACGCAGGTACTAACTCGGCTGCTTATGCTGCGGATAACCTTAAAAACGGAGATTTTGTGCAGTGTGAAATTACCGATGCTGCATCGGTTTGCCAGCTGTCGGCCATTACATCAAATAGCGTGACCATGATAGTTAATCCAATCCCTATTGTTACAATTAATGCTAATCAAACCATATTAAAAGGTAAAAGCACGGTGTTAAACACTTCTGCTTCAATCAATATAGTTAAATACGAGTGGAGCCCGGCCAGCGGGCTTGATGATGTTGGTGCGGCAAGCCCACTCGCCAGGCCCAATCAAACAACAATTTATAAGTTAACCGCAACATCGGCAAGTGGATGCCAGGCTACTGATAGTATAACTATAGCCGTAGTTACAGACATAGAGATTGTAAACACGTTCACGCCAAATAATGACGGGGTAAATGACACCTGGGATATTAAAGGTTTGGTTGATTATTCAAACTGCACTGTTGATATATATACCCGATATGGCCAGCATATATTTCATTCTTTGGGTTATAAGCAACCATGGAACGGCACATATAAAAATTCGCAGCTTCCATTTGGTGTTTATTATTATGTTATTAATTTAAAAAATGGAAAAAAGGCACTTGCCGGAAATGTTACTATTTTGAGATAGGATGCCGCTGTTTTACAAACTCGTCCGTCCGCATAAATTCGTAGCCCTTTAATTTTCCCCAGCTGATAAACTCTTCCAGCCTGTTTGCAAACGGTTGCCCCGAATTTTTGACCACATATTTGGGAAATCCAAACCGGGCATCGTGCAGATTGGTAAATTCCCAGGGGTGAAAATACAGGTTAAGGTAGCCATCTTTTTTATGGGTGATACCGCTCATCCACTTTAACAGCCCCATGGGCAAGTTATGAAAACTGAGCCAAAATAACGGGAAACGGATCAACGGCGATACTGATGCCGGTATCTGCAACACGTCCTGATCGTAAAACCAGCTGCGGGGCTTGCCAAAGTTATTGTACCTGCCGGGAATAAATGTGGGGTTAATGGATGAATTGTAGGTGTAGCCAGCCTTAGCTATTTCGCGTTCATCAACCGGCATCATCCTGGCCATACGGAAGCCGGTTACCTCGGCTCCGGATATTTCTTGGAGTTTGGTTTTTGATTGTGCCAGGTGCTCGGGCTTAAAATCTGAATGATAATAACCGTGCGAGGCTATTTCATGGCCTTCATTTACAATCTGGCTAATAACTTCCGGCCTATGTACGGCATAATTTGCTGTGCAAAAAAAAGTAGCCTTAATTTCTGCCGCTTTTAATATGGCCAAAATAACGTTAGTACCCTGGGTTGATATAGCTAACTGCTCGGCGAACGATATTTGTTTGCCATACTCCAATGGCATGTCAAACTCTTCGATATCAAACCCTAATAAGATCATTCTTTACATTTACAAGGTTGGTAGACCTGATGAGATAATTTGGACGTGCTTTTGACTGCATAAATATTTTGCCCACATATACGCCAATAATGCTTAACACCATCAACTGCAGACCCCCAAAAAATGCTATAGTAGCTATAATAGATGCCCATCCGTTAACAGCGTAACCCTCGGCAAAGCTAACTAAAACATAAGGGATGTAAAAAACAGCCATCAGGGAAACTGTTAGGCCCACGCCGGTCATGATATATAATGGCCTTGCGCTAAATGCCATAATGCTGCCCACTGCCAGCTTCACCAGTTTTATAAATGAATAGCTTACTTCGCCGGTATGCCTTTTTGAGGGGGTGTACGGTATGCCGTATTGTTTAAAACCGGCCCATTTTATGATGCCCCTTAAAAACAACTCATGTTCATCAATTTGTTTTAATTGCCTCACAACCTTTTCGTCCATCAGCCTAAAGTCGGCAGTGCCATCTTCCAGCTTAATGTCCGATAGCATGTTTATGCCCTTGTAAAAAAGTTTTGAAGTAGCTTTCTGATAAAATTTTGCATGCGGATTTGCGTTTTCGCGGTAGGTATAAACAATATCATAGCCTTCTTCCCAAAACTGCAGCATTTTTATTATCAGGCTGGGCGGGTGCTGCATATCTGCATCCATGGTTATAACGGCGTCGCCTGTAGCTACGCCAATGCCGGCCTTAAGGGCATTGTCTTTCCCAAAGTTCCTGGAAAGTTCAATGAAAAATACGTTTGGATATATCTCGGCATTGAATTTTATTTCGTTAACGGTGTTGTCGCTGCTGCCGTCATCAACAAAAATCAACTCGAAATTATATTCGGTTTCGTTTAGGGTTTTGGTAAGCGCCTGGATCAGAAACCCCACATTATTCTGCTCATTATGGCAGGGGATAATGACCGAGAGTTTCATCTTTAAATCGGAAATCATATTGCTCAGTAGGTTTTAAGGTTGCTGCAGGTCAGCTTATACCGTATGAATATTTTTATTGGTCATTAAAAAAAACACATAAATCAATAGCAATTGCGTTTGTTTTACTGTTAGGATTCCAGTACACTAACGCCATGCTTTCCTCAATACGTAGTTTTTTGTATAAATGTAACTTTCTCTTTACAAAAATAATAATTTATGTATTATTTTAATTACAAAGCGCATTTTAACACTTTAATCTGAAGAAATTCTGAAGTATTGAGGGATAGAGGAAAAGGTGCAAAAAAACAGGCATTTAAATTATAAAGCAGCTTTGGTTTCTGGCTTCACGAAGTTCCTGCTTAGGGTTTCGTACACTATCTTCAGCCAGATTAAAAAGCAGGGCAGCGACTTTAATTTGTAAGGCAATACGTACGTTTCGCGGATAGATCTGGGGAAAAGATCGGATGGCGATAGGGTGGTTAAAATGATGGCCAGTACCAGTAAAAATATTTCGAAACCGGTTACGGGCCTGTTTAAATTCATAAACCAGATGCCTACACCTGCAAACGCGATAATATAAGTAGGCGACTCGGACCCACTGCTGAAAATCACCGCGAAAATTAATGCCGATGCCAGGATAAGTAACCGGTAAGGTGTCGATTTAAAACAGTTTATCCGCAGGTACGAAAGGGCGAAGAGCGTCATTGCCGGGATAATTACCACCGTGTTTTTAAGCCCCGGATAATTTAATACCTTGCGAAAAAAGCCCATTACACAAATATCCTGCATAATAGAACCTTCATTTTGTAAGTTTTTACCTTTCAAATCTACATACCAGTCGCGGTAGGTTTGCACAATAAACGCCGGCGACGAGATGAGCATCGGCAATACAAACATTACTACCGACCAAAAAATAAAGCTGGCGATAAACTTGAGTTTGTTATCGGAAAAAAAGAAGAACGCCAGCCCTACAATACCGTATAATTTGATGAATGTGCCCAGTGCAATCATCAGCGCTGCCCAAAAATCCTGTTTTTTGTTGATGAAGTTGAAACTTAAAATAATAAGCCCCGCCACCAGTGGGTTACTTTGCACGTGGGCCGATGCCGTCATTAATTCATGGGCGCAAATAAGTAAAACGATCAGATATTGATTCTCCTTCAGCGGCAGCAACTGGATGGCTTTAAACAACACAAAAGCATTGAACATTACCCAAAGCATAATGCCCACGTAATCTGGAAAAAATGTAAAGGGCGCAAATATGATTGAAAATATAGGCCCGTAATGATTCAGGTCGTAATAATGTTCGGGATAAGCGGCATACAGGTTTTGCTGGTGCAGCGTATGTAAAAAATTATATTTAAAAATGGTGTAGTTGTTAAAACCCTGGTGATTCAGGATCTCTTTCAGCACAATGAGGAAACTCAAACCAAACCACGCAGAATATACAAAGGGTTTATAATAAATGAGTTTGGATAGTTTTTGAATCATGGGGATAAAGCAGGGCTCAAATATAGTAATCTATCAAGAATGTTACGTGGGTTTTAATGAGTTGATGATTATCCGCATTAACATTAAGCGCTTCCCCTCCCCACAAAATCCTTACACAGTAATGAAACAAAAAGGCTCGCAAATGAGTATTTTTACACTACGTAACGGCTCCGGTATTAAGTTAGTGGTCTTCAGTTGGAAGTCTTAAGTCGAAATTTGTCTATTTCCGGCTTAGAACTTAAGACTTTCGACTCAAGACTATGTGGCAATTTATGATTGAAACAACACATATTATGGAGCTGTTTATCAATTAAACAAAACAATAAAATGCCTTCAAATATTCAAAAAATAACTTTCGGCAATGGGTGCTTTTGGTGCACCGAGGCCATTTTTCAATCGCTTAAGGGAGTAATTTCGGTAACGTCGGGCTACATGGGCGGCCATGTTGATAACCCAACCTATAAACAAGTTTGCACCGGCACCACGGGCCATGCCGAGGTAATTGAGCTGGAGTACGATGCCGATATATTATCGCTGGATGAACTGTTGCTTGTTTTTTTTAAAACCCATAATCCAACAACACTTAACCGCCAGGGCAATGATGTGGGTACGCAATACCGATCGGCCATATTTTATACAACCGCTGAGCAAAAAGACGCGGCCATTGCCATGATTAATACCCTAACCAATGAAAAGGTTTTTGACAGCCCGATAGTAACCGAGGTAATACCGGCCGGCCAGTTTTATAAGGCCGAAGATTATCATCAAAATTATTTTAACGATAATCCGGGCCAGTCGTATTGCGCGTTTGTTATCCAGCCGAAACTAAATAAATTTGCCAAAGAGTTTACGGATAAAATTAAGCCGGAACTGTTGTAAATTAATAGATTTTTTGTCATGCTGAACAGAGTGAAGCATCTATTATTCGCCGTGCTTGATCGCTCTGCACAGCCTGCGAATAGATCCTTCGTTCCTCAGGATGACAAAATACAAAGTCAATTCTGCCATCGCCATACATGAAAAAAAGTTACACACTTTCAATACTGCTGCTGCTGTTCACAGCCTGCGCAACCAAAAAAAAAACTGCTACCGGCAGTGCCTTTTCTATCACTAATAATGGCAAAGTATGGGGCTCCATATGGCAGCAAAGGGTGGCAGAGTACAAGGCTTTGTGTTTCCAGGCCTATAATATTGCCAGGCTTCGGGTTGATGAAGGTATAAAAAATTCCGGCAGCAAGCCACTGGCCATTGTTACCGATATTGACGAAACCCTATTGGATAACAGCCCCTATGATGCAGCCCGTGCCCTCCAAAACAAAGACTATACCGATGCAACCTGGAAGGAGTGGACCGACAAGGCTGTGGCCGATACGGTACCCGGAGCCCCCGCGTTTTTTAAATATGCAGCCTCAAAAGGCGTCGCTATTTTTTACATCACCAACCGTAACGAAAATGAGCGGGCAACTACTCTTAAAAATCTGCAGTTATATGGCTTGCCAAATGCCGACGATGCACACCTGCAATTAAAAACGGGTACATCAAGCAAAGAAGCCCGGAGGTTAAACGTGCTGAAAACCCACAACATCCTGCTGCTTTGCGGTGATAACCTGCCCGATTTTGATATGCTGTATGATAACCACCCATCAGAAGAAAACCGCGTAGCAACCACCCAAAAACTGGAAAAAGAATTTGGCAGCAGGTACATCATCATCCCTAATCCATCTTATGGTGATTTTGAAGGGGCGCTTTTCGGGTTTAATTATAAGCTTACAAACGCGCAAAAAGATTCAATCATCAGGGCTAAAATCAAGACGGATAAGTAAGTTTTTATTCAGCTTTTTTGGCATTTGATAATGATCAATGTGTTTTTTTGACACAGATAGTCTATCTTTAGCCATTATTCGCGCAAAGAAAGTTGCGTCACAAAAATTACCCCATTTCCCAAAAGCTGTTTAAATGGTAAAAAATGGAGGAAAATGTTGGGAAGATGTCAAATATTGCAGCGAACGGTGCAGGAAACATAAATTAATTGCAAATTTGTGGTCTGCATTAATACAGTTAACTCCCTGTTTAACTATGAGCGATAGAACGATATTGGTTTGGTTTAGAAATGACTTGCGGATACATGATAACGAAATTTTGTTAGAAGCCGTGCGCAAGGCTGATAAAGTTCTGCCGGTATATTGTTTTGATCCTTACTATTTTCAGCAAACAGCATCTGGCGCCAGCAAAACAGGAAGTTTCAGGGCCCGGTTTTTATTGGAGGCTGTAGCCGATTTACGTAAAAACCTGCAAGGCTACGGCGCCGAACTGATTATCCGCATAGGTAACCCCGCCGAAATTATACCCCAGCTTGCAGGCCAATACCAGGTAAATGAAGTATATCATCACCGGGAGGTAGCCTACGAAGAAACTGCAAAATCGGAAGAGGTGGAAGCTGCTCTATGGAAAATGCGGCTTAACCTTAAGCATTTTATAGGGCATACCATGTACCACAAGGAAGATTTGCCCTTCCCGATAAAAGATATCCCGGATAGTTTTGCCGTATTTAAAAAGAAAGTTGAGCGCGACAGCAACGTACGGCCATGTGTGCCCACACCCGAACATATTTATACCCCAGATATCGCCGAAGCGGGCGAGCTGCCAACCCTGCAGCAGTTGGGCTTACACCAACCTGTTGACGATGTGCGTGCTACCAATTATTTTCAGGGTGGCGAAACGGCCGCACTGATACAGCTGCATAAATATTTTTCAAAATCCGACCTTGCTGTTAAAGCCAAAAGTAAAGCAGGCATCATTACCAATACCTCAAAATTATCGCCTTGGTTGGCTGTAGGCTGTATTTCGCCAAGGCAGGTTTACTGGGAAATATTTAAGCATAACGATGCCCAAAGCAGCATGCTGAAACTGGAGCTGTTATGGCGCGACTATTTCAGGTTTATGTTTAAAAAACACGGACAGAAATTCATCCAGGCAAAGGGTACTGAAGAAGCGGTTGCCGTAAATAACGAAAGCTTTGATAAATGGGCGGCAGGAAAAACCGGCGTCCCGTTCATTGACGCCTGTATGCATGAATTAAATGCCACAGGTTACATTTGTAACCAATGCCGCCAGATAGTAGCCACCTACCTGGTGAACGACTTAAAAGCCGATTGGATTAAAGGCGCCGCCTATTTTGAAGAAAAGCTGATAGACTACTCGCCCGCAAGTAACTGGGGCAACTGGGCCTTTATTGCCGGGATAAATGATGCCAAAGTAAGCAAATACACCATAGCAGCAATCCCGCAAAAAGAACTGGACACCAAAAGCGATTTTGTGACTACCTGGGAGTCATCACCTGTAGATGAGGCGGGGGATTTAGTAGGGGTGTGAGGATTTTTATGCCTGAAAATTGAGGCAATCGTCATTGCGGGTATCCATCTGAATGATTCTGAAAAAAATGGGGATGACGTGTTGGCTTTAGAGCCTCATAACAACCATGTCAAGGGTAGCGCAGCGTGGCAATCACGAACTGTGCAAGTCCGCCTGTATTGTTCTCGATTGCGTTTACTATACTCTTTTCAATCACAACCAACCGTATTTTATCCTCCAAACCATTCATTCCCATCAAAACTGCATCATTTTTAACTGAATTTCTTTGTAATTAATTGTGAAGTATATTACCGTATATGCTTACTTTTGCACTGTTTTAAAGATCATTTTCACATGGATCGTCTAAATTATATCAATAGCGGCAACGCAGACTACATCAATTCCTTATACGAAGCATACAAACAAGACCCCGAATCTGTAGATTATGGCTGGCAAAAGTTTTTCGAGGGGTTTGAATTTAACATAAATACAAATGCAACAGGCACAGCAGCTTCAACAGCTGCACCTGGCGTTGATGATAAAACTTATGATCACTTTTTAAAAGAGATCAAAGTGCTTAACATGATAGATGGATACCGTTCACGCGGCCACCTGTTTGCTAAAACCAACCCGGTTCGCGAGCGCCGCCACTATTATCCGGGTAAAGAGTTAGAAACATTTGGTTTAAGCGAGGCCGACCTGGATACCGTTTTTAACTCTGGTGTTGAAGTTGGCCTGGGCGCAGCTAAATTGAAAGATATCCGCCAGTTACTGGAAGATACTTACTGCCGTGCCATTGGCGCCGAGTACAGGTACATCCGCAATCCTATCAAAATCAAATGGTTTGAGGATAGGATGGAGAAAAACCGTAATACGCCATCTTTCACGGTCGACGAGAAAAAATCGATGCTGAACAAGCTCAACGAAGCCGTTACGTTCGAAAACTTTTTGGGGACTAAATTCCTGGGTCAAAAACGCTTCTCGCTCGAAGGAGCCGAAGCGCTGATCCCATCCATGGATTCGGTTATTAAAAAAGGGGCCGATCTGGGTATCGAGGAGTTCATCATCGGTATGGCTCACCGCGGTCGCTTAAATGTGCTTACCAATATTATGGAGAAAACCTATAAAGAGGTATTCTCGGAGTTTGAAGGCAAAAACTTTGATTCTGAATCGCCTTTTGGTGGGGATGTTAAATACCACTTAGGTTTTTCAACCGATGTAACCACATCAAACGGAAAAAAAGTGCACCTGAGCCTTTGCCCCAACCCATCGCACTTAGAGGCGGTTGACCCGGTTGTGGAAGGTATCACCCGTTCAAAAATCGACTTTAAATACAATGGCGATCATTCAAAAATCGCCCCGATATTAATCCATGGCGATGCATCTGTTGCAGGCCAGGGTATTGTTTACGAAGTTTTACAAATGGAAAAACTGGATGGCTACCGCACCGGCGGTACCATTCACCTGGTTATCAATAACCAGATAGGTTTTACCACCAACTATAAAGATGCCCGTTCAAGTACTTATTGTACCGATGTGGCAAAAACTGTGCTATCCCCGGTATTCCACGTAAATGGTGATGATGTGGAGGCTTTGGCCTACGTTGTTAACCTGGCCATGGAGTACAGGCAGGTATTTAACGAGGATGTGTTTATTGATATCCTGTGTTACCGCCGCTATGGCCATAACGAGGCTGATGAACCAAAATTCACCCAGCCGTTATTATATAAGGCTATCGAGGCGCATCCTAATCCGCTGAAAATTTACAATCAAAAACTGATTGATGAAGGCAGTATTGATGCCAATTACCTGAAAGGGGTAGAGAAAGCATTCAAGGATGAATTGCAGCAAAAGCTGGATGAATCAAAAGCCGAAGATAGGTTTACCGATACCATTGCCATGTTTGAAGGCGCCTGGAGCGGTTTACACCTGGCCAGCCATAAAGAGTTTGTAAAAGCAATTGATACATCGGTACCCGAAGAAGAATTATTAGCTATAGGTAATAAGTTAACCACGCTGCCGGCCGACATGGAGTTTTTCAAAAAAATTGAAAAACTGTTTGAAGACCGCAAAATTATGGTGAACCAGACCAAGGTTTTTGACTGGGCCATGGGCGAACTTTTAGCTTACGGAACCTTATTAAAAGAGGGTTACCCCTTAAGGTTAAGCGGCGAAGACGTTAAGCGCGGTACTTTCTCGCACCGCCACGCGGTATTAACCCTTGCCGATTCGGAGGATGAGTATACGCCATTGGCAACTATCGAAACTGAAGCAAAACTGAGCATTTATAACTCCTTGTTATCTGAATATGGCGTACTTGGTTTTGAGTATGGTTACGCATTGGCCAACCCTAATGCACTGACCATTTGGGAAGCGCAGTTTGGCGATTTCTTTAACGGCGCACAGATCATTGTTGACCAATATATTGCCAGTGCCGAAACAAAATGGCAGCGCGGCAACGGTTTGGTAATGTTGTTGCCTCATGGTTATGAAGGGCAGGGCCCCGAGCATTCATCGGCCCGTGTGGAGCGCTTTATGGAGCTTTGTGCCGATGATAATATCCAGGTGGCTAATTGTACTACGCCTGCAAACTTCTTCCATATATTAAGGAGGCAGATGCACCGCGATTTCCGTAAGCCGCTTATTATATTTACACCTAAGAGTTTATTGCGCAGCCCTAAATGTGTATCGCCGATAGAAGATTTTACCAGCGGTAAATTCCACGAGCTGATTGACGATACTTACGCCGATCCTAAAAAGGTAAAACGTGTACTGCTTTGTACCGGTAAAGTTTACTATGATTTGCTGGATAAACAACAAGCCGATAGACGGAAAGACGTAGCCATTGTACGTGTAGAACAACTATACCCAACCCCGGTTACACAAATACTAAAGGTAAAAGCCAAATACGAAAAAGCTACTGAGTTTATCTGGGTACAGGAAGAGCCCGAAAACATGGGTGCGTGGCCATACATTTGCCGCAAATTCCACAATGATACGGTAATAAACCTGAATGTGATATCACGTAATGAGGGCAGTAGTACTGCTACCGGTTTTGCCAAACAGCATGCCGCGCAGCAGGCCTACATTGTTTCAAAGGCATTTGAAGCGCCCGCCGGTAAAGTGGTAAAAGAAGCAATAAAAAAGACAACCAAAAAAATGGCTGACGCCGGAGCGGATTGAGTTAGGTAGTGCGTTTTACGTGGTACGTTATACGTAACCATGCAAAACGTAGAACATACAACGTTAGCTGATCATGCAAAACGTAGAACATACAACGTTAGCTGATCATGCAAAACGTAAAACTTAAAACGTATAACGTACAACCATTCAAAAATATACAATACTAAAATATGAGTTTAGCGATCAAAGTACCTACCGTAGGTGAATCAATAACAGAAGTAACCCTGGCAAGCTGGAAAAAAAAGGATGGCGATCACGTGGAAATGGATGAGGTTATTGCCGAGTTAGAATCGGACAAGGCCACTTTTGAACTTACTGCCGAGCGCGCAGGTACTTTACAAATTGTTGCCAAAGAGGGCGATACTTTAGCCATTGGCGCATTGGTTGCCAATATTGAAGAGGGCGAAGGCGCTGCTGCTCCTGTAGCACAACCACAGCCCGAAGTTGTTGCTAACGCACCCGCGCCGGCCCCTGTTGCCGCTGCCGCGCCTGTTGCTGCTCCGGCACCTGCTACAGGTGGTGGCTCTTTAGAAATTAAAGTGCCAACCGTAGGCGAATCAATCACCGAGGTTACGTTATCCCGCTGGATGAAAAAAGATGGTGATGCCGTTGAAATGGACGAAGCCATTGCCGAACTGGAATCAGATAAAGCCACATTTGAATTGACTGCCGAAAAAGCAGGCGTATTAAAAACCATAGCCAAAGAAGGCGACGTATTGCCAATTGGCGCTGTAGTTTGCACCATTGAAGGCACAGGTGCCGCAGCCCCTGCAGCGGTTAGCCCTGCGGTAGTAAGCGCAACCGACGAATCGCCCCGTGGCGGTGCGCCGGTATCAGCCGCCGGTGCCGTTACTTACGCGTCTGGCACCCCATCGCCTGCGGCTGCTAAAATATTAGCCGAAAAAGGCGTTGACCCTAAAGCCGTATCAGGTACAGGTGTCGATGGCCGTATTACCAAAGGCGATGCATTGGGTGCACAAGCTGCAAGCCCAAAACCAGCAGCCCCGGCTACCCCGACCACAGCCCCCGCACCTCAGACCTCAGAACCCGCAACTCAAAACTCAAGAAGCGAGAAGCGAGAGAAAATGACCTCGTTACGTAAAACTGTTGCCAAGCGTTTGGTAGCTGTTAAAAACGAAACGGCTATGCTGACTACCTTTAACGAGGTAGATATGCAGCCTATTATGGAGCTGCGCAGCAAATACAAAGATAAATTTAAAGAAAAACATGGCGTTGGCTTAGGCTTTATGTCGTTTTTTACCAAGGCAGTTACCGAGGCGTTGAAAGACTGGCCGGCTGTAAATGCCCGTATTGAAGGCGAAGAAATTGTATATAGCAACTATGCCGATGTTTCTATCGCGGTATCGGCCCCTAAAGGGCTGGTTGTTCCGGTGATCCGTAACGCGGATAGCATGAGCCTGGCCGAAATTGAAAAGGCCATTGTTGTATTGGCCGGTAAAGCCCGCGAAAACAAACTCACCATTCCCGAAATGACTGGTGGCACCTTCACCATCACCAACGGCGGTGTGTTTGGATCGATGATGTCGACACCGATATTAAACTCGCCACAATCGGCCATCCTGGGTATGCACAATATTATTGAGCGCCCCGTTGCCGTAAATGGGCAGGTGGTTATCCGCCCCATGATGTATCTGGCCCTGTCATATGATCACCGCATCATCGACGGCCGCGAATCGGTAAGCTTCCTGGTGCGCGTAAAACAACTGCTGGAAGATCCTGCAAGGTTATTGTTAGGGGTATAATAAATCATACTTAAATATTTGAAAAGCCCGGCGAAAGTTGGGCTTTTTGCATGTGTGTTGCATTAACATCAGGGATTTACTGGAGGGTGCGCATCAATCCTCCTTTGTCCTCTTATCTAAAAAAGTTAAAATATCCGGCATCCTATAATCGCCTTTCATACTTCTGATAAAACTCACGCAGAAATCTAAGTCCAAGCCAATGGATGAGATATATAAGGGGCTGTTGCTAATTCCCCGTTTCAATTCCCTCACGGTATCTTTATTTTTAAAGAAAGATGTTTTTGCAACACCTATAACCGGAACTCGTTTTTCTAAAGCTTCCCAAAGCCGGCCGCCCAAACCAAAATTCATGTCGTTGTCAATATAAACGTAGCCATCAATTACAATAGCGTCGATATCGTTCAAACTTATTTGTTCAATAATTTTCAGGAGGCAGGGAAGTTCCCGTTTATAAAATTCGCCGGGTATATAGTCATCTACGTCGTTTATATACTCGATGATTACCTCTTCAGGAAAAGCATCTTCCCAATTAAACAAAACGCCAACAGCTTTGGCCCCTGCTGCTTTATAATGTACATCTAATGCTAAAATCATAGTTTCATCCCTTAGGTTCCGGGGCCCGATCTCCCCAAAAATACAAACTACTTTGTATTGCACGCCTTACCTCCGCGCCGTAAAATTGTATCAACAAACAACCAAAACCACCATGACAAAAACATATTTATTTAGTCCCTGATCTGCGCAAGTAAATTGCATACACAATCGCTCCTACACCCCTTTTTAAAACCCAGTTAACCTAAAAAAATGGAATACCTGATAGCTACAATTGTAATCATGCTGTTTTGCATAACAGCGCTTGCGCAGGAAAACTCGTCAGAAAGCGCAATAATAATATCGAGAGATACTCCCAAGTCTTCAAAAGCAGGAAAGGAGCACGCAAAGCAAATGACAAAGCACATTTGCCTCCCAGTATTTACAGATCTGCCTAAGTTTACGGGCCTGCTTTGTTTGAACGTCGTCCTGATAAACGGACACAAGGCGGTAAGCACATATTTACCGGCCTGGTATGGCAATGTAACGGTGCCACAATCGTCGTGGGCAAATCGTTATGAGCGGCCATTCGCCGTTGGTATTGCAACAGAAACAGGAGGCTATATAGCTATATTGCCGCAGTTTAAGCTTGTTAATTTATTTGGCAAAGCATTGTGTTTTGTCGTGAAAAAATTACAACTTAGTTAAAGCATAACCAGCCTGTTGCCAATTACCAGGCGCTATAATTATCAACCTACTTATTACTTAACCTAATTTCCCTCACCATGACTTGCAAAACACGGCTACCATTCATGTATTGCGCGTTAATAGCACTTTGCCTGTTAGCTCAATCAGCATTTAGCCAAAACACATTCGAAAAAGAATTAAAGCAACAAATTGATTCGTTTTTAGCGGTGAAACCTAATGTGGTTGCACCGCAGGAAATACCGCAAGTAGGCCAGCGCGAACTTTACCCCAGCGATGCGCCGTCTGCACTTTTAACGCCTACCGGTTTTGGAGGCTATGGCATGTATATTTTTGGCGGCCTGGGTGGTGCATACCCGGAAGTATACAGAAACAACAAAGCTGATTTAATAGCCTCGGTAGGCGCGTGCGTAGGCGACCCCATTGAGGCCGTAAATTTTGCAGCCAGTTTAAATATGACGGATGTACACAGGTTCAGAGACTTTTCGGGAAACTTTATCCTTAGCCGGAAACTGTTTGCCGGTACAAGTATAGCGGCAGGTGCGCTTCAAGTGTTTGCGAACAACAAACAATCAGACTCGCCGGGTTCGACTTTTTTTATGGCGATAAGCCACGCGGTACAAACGCTTCCATCGTTAACGCCCGGTAGTTCGAGGCTTAGTTATACCATTGGATTAGGCAGCGGCCGGTTTTATGAAAAAAGCCCCAAAGATATTGCAGCCGGTAAAGGCAAACATGGTACCGCCGTATTTGGCAGCATATCATTTGAAGTAATACGCCATTTTACCTTAAATACCGAATGGACAGGGATGAACCTGGGCCTATCGGCGGGTATACGTCCATTCAAAACGCCAATTAGCCTGGGCATTGGCGTGGCCAACCTAACAAAGTATTCATCAGACAGGGCCAATATGGTTTTTTCGATTGGATTACCACTCTCACTTACCCGATTAATGACCAAATAATTTACATTATGAAAAAGATAATCATCACATCAATGTTTGCTGTGGCAACATTACTGGCAGGTGTAAAGCATGCCAAAGCACAAAGCAACCGCTCGGATTGGAATGTACCACCGCCAATACCGCCCGTACCGCCTATAAAAATGCCGCCGCCGATACCAACGCCGCCGCCAATACCAACGCCGCCGCCAATACCAACGCCGCCGCCGATACCAACGCCGCCGCCGATACCAACGCCGCCACCGATAACACCGCCGCCGCCGATACCGACGCCGCCACCAATACCAACGCCGCCACCGATACCGACGCCGCCGCCAATACCGACGCCACCACCAATACCGCCGCCGCCGCCGATACCAACGGTGCCGCCGATACCAACGCCGCCGCCGATACCAACACCGCCGCCGATACCAACGCCGCCGCCGATACCTGGCTTAAAACCATTGCATTAATAAAAAATGGTTGTTTGTTCATGGTTCATGGTTGATAGTTCATAGCCCTTAGGAGATCTGATAGAAAACATTTGCGATAAATTTTTTCGCCACGGGCTATAAGCTACGAACAAAACCATGAACCATGATCTATGAACCATGAACAAAATAAAACTACGGCCCAATCATAAAAAAGATAAAATGAGAACACATATAAAAAAACTAAAAGTCATTTTAACGCTGTTGCTTGTAGTGGTTGCGGGGATGTGCTTTGCCCAAACGCCACCACTGAAGCTTGAGCTGAAAAAGATGACAGAATTACCGGAAAGCGCTCTTTTAAATACTATACCGGTTACACCTTTTACAACGCCTGCGGTTGTTGGGGACGAGCACCGCCTGCTGGCATTTAAAAAAGGCGATGGGTATCAAAAAACAACACTGGTAAACTCAAACACTATTTTGGCGCGGTATGATCAAAAATTTACTATCAGCAGCAACTCATCGGTAACAAAAAACTATAACGTTACCGATGCTAAAAAATCGGGTTTCCAGGTTGCGGTTACTACCAAGCGCATTGCCGATACTATATTTGCCATGGGCAAATCGATGGCGTATAATTCCGATCAGCCATCAGATACAAGTTCATATATCCAAAAACGGTTTACAGCAATGGTTGGGCAAACGGCAAACGTTACCCTTGGCATCCGCGATACTATTTTCGATATTAAAGGTGGCAGTAGCCAGGCCGTTAACGATACGCTGTTTGCATTTACAGGTTTACAAAACGATCAGCTGGTTAAAGGCGGCTCCATAGGGCTCACTGTAGATTACGCAGCACTTCAAGCCATGAAGAAGGGCTATACCTGGGTAGATACTACCACCAGTGCCGGTACCAATGTGAAAAATACATTCTGGATTGAATCAAAAACGAATAAAACCACAACTGTAGCTTTTGAAAGCGCCCTGCGTCGGCAATATTCAAATAGCAATACCAATGGTGTTTATGTAATTGATAATGCCACGGGGGTTGTTTTAATACGCCAGATGCGAAGTGTTACCACCGGTTACCAAATATTAAACAATGTAGTATACACAGCGTCCCGAAGCACAGCCTCTATCGAAAGTTGTTATAAAATACAATAAGCCCCCTCCCCCTGAAGGGGGAGCTTTTGATTTGCAGGGTGTATTTTCAGGGGAAGCATAATAACAAAACAGTCCGGCTATCAATAGTGATGGCCGGGCTGTTTTATTAGCGATTGAGGCAATGGAAAAGGTATCTGGTATTAAATGCGGCTGCCTTTTTATCGTTGGTGCAGGTACTTTTTAAACTTATAAAAACTTGTATTTTTTGTAATTTGTTGATGCCTTGTTGCAGGTTATTTGCAATTAATTCCATAAAAATTGCAATTTTTTATCGCATTTTAGCATTAAAATCAATTTTAAAAAGTTTTTTGGGGTAATTAATGTAAAATTTTCTTCCGCTCCTTACTTGCCGGGTTTAAATAACCATTGTCGGCCAGCCAGTCGGCCAAACGTTGCGGCCAGGTGCTGATGGTTTGTAATTTCGATCGTTTGCCCATGTTAAAACCATGGGCCCCCTGGGCATACAAATGCACCTCGATGGGTACCTTGGCCTCGCGGTATTTTTGCATCAAACTTACCACCGGCACCGCACAGCATGGGTCGTCATTGGCAGCCAATAAAAAGGCTGGCGGAGCATTGGCCGGTACCACATCCGGTATGTATAAAGGGCCGGGATAAATCTGTATGATAAACTTAGGAGTAGCACTCTGTCTGTCAACAGGATCGGAGGCCTTAGCGTCGCCTTTGCCATCGCCAAAGGCAACCATATCAACAACCTCGCCGCCTGCCGAGAATCCCATTAGGCCTATCCTGTTGGTATCCAGGCCGTATTCGGCCGCCTTGCTGCGTACCAGGCGCATAGCCCGGTACCCATCCTGTTTGGCGTGCACATCAATTTTATAAGGCGATAGGGTATCGCGACCTAAACGGTATTTCAGCACAAATACAGTAACACCCAGGTCATTCAGATATTTAGCTGGTTCAATACCCTCGGCGGTATAAACTAACAAACGGTGGCCGCCGCCAGGGCATATCACCACGGCCGCGCCATTGGCCTTACCTGTGGGGGGAGTAAAAACGGTAAGCGATGGATTGTGGATGTTTTTTACCCAGTAATCCTTAGCCTGTTCGGGCTCATTTCGCCTGTTTTCGAAGCCGGGTGCGCCATTTGGCCAAAGTGGTATAACGGTGGGTTTGTCTTGCGCAAACGCCGCAAATGAGATAATAAAAAGCGCCAGCATTAAGTAAATACCGGCTGTTCTGCTCTTGTTCATAGTCAATAGTTAAGGGTTCATAGTCGGAAAGTCATATTTCCAATTAAGCGTCTGTTCAATAAACTTTTATCTAAAATAATGGTTATTATTGATAACGATAGCTAATAACTATTAACCATTAGCAATCCACTAAATAGCAAAAAAATTATGGCAAATTTCCAGGATATAATAGCTTCAGAAATTCCGGTACTGGTTGATTTTTCGGCCGAGTGGTGCGGCCCCTGTAAAATGATGCCGCCTATACTAAAGGATGTAAAACACGCCCTTGGCGATAAAGTAAAAATCATCAAGATTGATATCGACAAAAACCCACAAGCGGCAAGCGCATACCGTGTACAAAGTGTGCCAACGTTAATGATATTCCAAAAAGGACAAACCAAATGGCGCCAGGCCGGTGTTGTGCAGGCAAGGGAACTGCAGCGTACGGTGGAGATGTTTATATAAGCCTCACCCCGGCCCTCTCCAAGGGAGAGGGGGTAAACAACGATCTATTAAATAATTACATAACCAACGCGCCAATCAAAAGTCCTGTCTTTTGGAGAGGATTTAGGTGAGGCCAACCAAATCAAACATGGCAACTATCGAAAGTATCCAGAACGCATATATTGATTATGTGCTAACCGAAGGCTCGGAGCCTAAGTCGGTATATATATTCGCTAAGCGAAATGAAATGAGCGAGGCTGAGTTTTACCAGTTCTTTGGCTCGTTTGAAGCCGTGGAGCAGGCTATTTGGGCAGGTTTTACAAATAAAACTATCGCCGAAATAAAGAGCCAGGAAGTTTGGGCGCAATATTCTGCCCGCGAAAAGGCTTTATCTTACTTTTACGGTTTTTTTGAGTTGCTTAAGGGTAGCCGAAGCTTTGCTATTTATTCCATCAAAAAACAGCCAAGAGGTTTTACTACGCCACGTGTGTTTGAACCGATGAAAACGGCATTCGAAAGTTTTGCCGAAGATATACTGAAGGAAGGGATAGAAACCACAGAACTTACCGACCGTAAATTTTTTAGCAAACGTTATAAAGATGCGCTTTGGGTGCAATTTGTATTCGTACTCAACTTTTGGGTAAATGATAACTCTACGGGATTTGAGAAAACGGATGAGGCTATTGAAAAAGGCGTCAATGTAACGTTCGACCTTTTTCAACGCTCGCCCATCGACAATTTGTTTGAGTACGGAAAATTCCTGGTGAAAAACGGCGGGATATAAAGAAGTATGGACTTTTAAAATTATTATGACAGATAGCGAAACAGATTTTCCATCAGCTTTTGGAGAATATTCACAGGGAGCTTCGCCCGAACAAAATAGCATACCAACAACCAAAGTAGAACGCAGCGCCAAATTTGTAAAAACAGGGTTTAAGATAGGCGGCAATTATATTAAGCATTACTCAAAAAAGCTGTTCAACCCGGATATGGATAAATCTGAGCTGAACGAGGATAATGCAGCTGATATTTACCAATCATTGAGCGAGCTTAAAGGCAGCGCCCTTAAAGTAGCACAGATGCTGAGCATGGATAAAAACCTGCTGCCGCAGGCCTATGTAGATAAGTTCACACAATCGCAATACAATGCGCCGCCACTTTCGGGCCCGCTGATTGTGCAAACGTTCAGGAAATATTTCGGTAAAAATCCTGATCAGATCTACGATAAATTCAACATCCGGTCGAACAATGCCGCATCAATTGGGCAGGTACACCAGGCCGAACTGAACGGGAAAAAGCTGGCCGTAAAAATTCAGTATCCCGGTGTGGGCGAATCTATTTCGTCCGATCTGAAACTTATCAAGCCATTTGCCTTCAGGATGCTGGGTATGAGCGAAAAGGAATTGAATGTTTACATGAGCGAAGTTGAAGAGCGTCTGCTGGAAGAAACCGACTACGAACTGGAGGTACGCCGCTCTATTGAATTCTCTACCGCTTGTGCCAATTTGGATAATGTAGTATTCCCTACTTATTACCCGGAGTTGAGCAGCAAGCGCATTATTACTATGGATTGGCTGGAAGGTAAACACCTTAAAGAGTTTTTGGCCACCAACCCATCACAGGAATTGCGGAACCAGGTAGGACAGGCCCTTTGGGATTTTTACAATTTTCAGCAACACGAGATGCGCGCTGTACATGCCGACCCGCATCCTGGTAACTTCCTGATAACACCCGAAGGCAAATTGGGATGTATTGATTTTGGTTGTATTAAAGAGATGCCCGAGGATTTTTACTATCCTTTCTTCTCGCTTACTTCAACCAATCTGTTGGATAATAAGGAAGAAACTATTAAAGCCTTTCGTTTGCTGGATATGATCCGTAAGGATGATACCCCAACGCAGGTTGAGTTTTTTTATGGGCAGTTTAAAGAAATGATAAGCCTGTTTGCTATGCCTTATATTGATGATCACTTCGATTTTAGCCAATCAGAGTTCTTCGACAAGCTTTTTGCCTTTGGCGAGCGCCTTTCAAAAATGCCCGAGTTTAAACAGGCGCGGGGCGTCAAACACTTTATATATGTAAACCGCACCAACTTTGGGTTATACAATATATTACACGAGTTGAAAGCCGAAGTGAAAACGGATACTTATAAACCGCATGTGGTACTGGAGTACTAAGTATAATCCAGAGATGGCAGATTTGGAACATGCTGATTTTTACTTACATTTGGATATATCAGCCTGTACCTTATGAAATTGAGTTATTTGTTAATAATTGCAATGTTTGCCTTACTTTCTTGCAAACCTAAACCAACACTTGTAGTAACACGTGATAACTTAAAGCCCGTTCGCGTTTTGCCGGCCAGTTATAAAGCAACTACGGGCATCAAAGCATCTTCAGCTGATACCTCCGAAATGAATGCACATCTCAATGCTTTTGCCAACTATTATGTATTAGTTGCCGACACAGGGAAGGATTATGATGAGTTGAAGGCAAAAATGCTTGCGCTACATGAATCGTCAAACCTGGCCATTGATACCATGGGCCGTTATTACGATAAAACCAAGGGTTTGATTGATTTGCCGGACGATGACGATGATGAAATGGATACAGGGGAATATTTCCCCCGCAGATACCCTTCTGAAAGTTTAAGCCTGGAATACCTTGATGAGTACCGCCCCGCTTCCAAGTCTAAAATGATTGCTTTAATAGTCGGTATATACGAAACTAAAACCAGTGCCGATAGTGCCTTAAATGCTATTAAACCCGGTAAAAATGCTTTTGTGCAGAAAGCCCGAATTTATGTGGGATGCATGTATTAACTATATTGGAAAGGTCGATGCCATTATAATCTCGATGCCACTGCCTTAAATCTTATCCTGTTTCAATTTTTCCTGCTGATACATAACGTCTTAGTGGTTTATATTAAATAAACATTAAAAACAGTTTGCATAAGTGTTAAAAGCGCGTACCTTTGCAGCCCGCAAATAAGGAAGCGGGATTGTTCTTAGAAAGGTTGCTGAAGGAGTTTTTGAAGCAGGAATAGGTAGAGGGTTTAGAAAAAAGGAAACTAAAAAAAACTTCAGATAAAATTTCGGAAAGCAAAAAAGTTTACTACTTTTGCACCCCGCCACCGAGGGAGAAAAGAGAGGGGTAGGCGGCCAAAACGGAAGAGATTCTTTGAAGATCGAGAGATAAAAAAAAAGAAAAAATAAGTTTTGGAAAAGTAAAAAGGTTTTCTACCTTTGCAGACCCAAACGGAGGGTTGCTTTAAGGAGCAAAAGAAGTTAAAAAGCCGGAGCGATTCCGGTAATAGAAATGACAAATCAGACAAGGCAACTTGTAAAGATTATATAGCGGATTCGGATGATGAAGCGGGAAAGTTCTTTTAAGAAATAGAAAATCATGTAGAGTAACAACTCAAACAAAAAGAAGCTGCAAGGCGGAAAAGAGTAAGAGGAGTTATGATAACAACAAGTTGGATACTGTATAAAGATATAATAATTATACAGATTCTATTATTAATAATAGGGTCAGTGAACAAACGAGACATTTTACAATGGAGAGTTTGATCCTGGCTCAGGATGAACGCTAGCGGCAGGCCTAATACATGCAAGTCGGACGGGATAGAAGAGCTTGCTTTTCTTGAGAGTGGCGCACGGGTGCGTAACACGTATGTAACCTACCTTGTTCAGGGGGATAGCCTCTCGAAAGAGAGATTAAGACCGCATAACATTATGATATGGCATCGTATTATAATCAAATATTTATAGGAACAAGATGGGCATGCGGAACATTAGCTAGTTGGTAAGGTAACGGCTTACCAAGGCTACGATGTTTAGGGGATCTGAGAGGATGACCCCCCACACTGGTACTGAGACACGGACCAGACTCCTACGGGAGGCAGCAGTAAGGAATATTGGTCAATGGGCGGAAGCCTGAACCAGCCATGCCGCGTGCAGGAAGACGGCCCTACGGGTTGTAAACTGCTTTTGTACGGGAATAAACCTTTGGTCGTGACCAAAGCTGAATGTACTGTAAGAATAAGGATCGGCTAACTCCGTGCCAGCAGCCGCGGTAATACGGAGGATCCAAGCGTTATCCGGATTTATTGGGTTTAAAGGGTGCGTAGGTGGCTTATTAAGTCAGGGGTGAAAGACGGTAGCTTAACTATCGCAGTGCCTTTGATACTGATGAGCTTGAATGAACTAGAGGTAGGCGGAATGTGACAAGTAGCGGTGAAATGCATAGATATGTCACAGAACACCAATTGCGAAGGCAGCTTACTATGGTTAGATTGACACTGAGGCACGAAAGCGTGGGGATCAAACAGGATTAGATACCCTGGTAGTCCACGCCCTAAACGATGAATACTCGATGTTGGCGATATACGGTCAGCGTCTAAGCGAAAGCGTTAAGTATTCCACCTGGGGAGTACGCCCGCAAGGGTGAAACTCAAAGGAATTGACGGGGGCCCGCACAAGCGGAGGAGCATGTGGTTTAATTCGATGATACGCGAGGAACCTTACCCGGGCTTGAAAGTTAGTGAATTGAGCAGAGACGCTCAAGTCCTTCGGGACACGAAACTAGGTGCTGCATGGCTGTCGTCAGCTCGTGCCGTGAGGTGTTGGGTTAAGTCCCGCAACGAGCGCAACCCCTATGTTTAGTTGCCAGCACGTTAAGGTGGGGACTCTAAACAGACTGCCTATGCAAATAGAGAGGAAGGAGGGGACGACGTCAAGTCATCATGGCCCTTACGTCCGGGGCTACACACGTGCTACAATGGGCAGTACAGAGGGCAGCTACCTGGCAACAGGATGCCAATCTCCAAAAGCTGTTCACAGTTCGGATCGGGGTCTGCAACTCGACCCCGTGAAGTTGGATTCGCTAGTAATCGCGTATCAGCAATGACGCGGTGAATACGTTCCCGGGCCTTGTACACACCGCCCGTCAAGCCATGGAAGCTGGAAGTGCCTGAAGTGCGTAACCGCAAGGAGCGTCCTAGGGTAAAGTCGGTAACTGGGGCTAAGTCGTAACAAGGTAGCCGTACCGGAAGGTGTGGCTGGAATACCTCCTTTCTGGAGCAGTATCGATACATCAGTTATTGTAACAAGTTACCTACATGATTATTTCTTAAAATTGGTTGATTGGTTTATTGAGTTAGATTAAGTTGAATAGGTTATATGCTATATATAATACAAAACAACAAATCAGTAATTCACTAATTCAGTCATTCAATAATTAAACACAAAAAGGAAACCCAAAAGATGAAGCCATCTATGTGGAGCGAAGCCGAAAGGTGAGCTGGGACACAGTTGGCAGTTCACAGTGGGCAGTAAAGAGCAGTTAGCAGTTGGCAACAAGAGCTAACTACAAAGCAGTACAAGCTGCAAACTGCAAACTAAAGACTGCAAACTGAAATATAGTCCTGTAGCTCAGCTTGGTTAGAGCACTACACTGATAATGTAGGGGTCAGCAGTTCAAATCTGCTCGGGACTACAAGCGCAGCGAAGCTGCGAGTGGGTAGTAAACAGTTCACAGTAGGCAGTAAAAAAAGGCTGCAAACTGCAAACTCAAAACTGCAAACTCATCTTAAGGGGGATTAGCTCAGCTGGCTAGAGCACCTGCCTTGCACGCAGGGGGTCAACGGTTCGAATCCGTTATTCTCCACCAGTAGATGTGCAAATGTTAGATATGCAGATATGCAAATGAGAAATCATCTGCACATTTGAAATCTGAAATCGGCACATCCGCGAACGTTCTTTGACATATTGGAAGAAGTAATAAAAAAGAGAAGACAACAGTATAGAGGACTGTTGCAGGCTTTTGAATATTGCGGAAAAGTAAAAAAGGAGAAAGGCTTCGGTCTTGCTACTTGATACTAAGTACTTGATACTAAAAACGGCAACAAGAATCAAAAAGCATACTATACGAGCAAAAGGCGTATAAGTAGAAGAAAGTAAGAAAGGGTACACGGGGGATGCCTTGGCTCTCAGAGGCGATGAAAGACGTGATAAGCTGCGATAAGCTACGGGGATTTGCAAATAAGATTTGATCCGTAGATTTCTGAATGGGGAAACCTAATTAGTTGAAGACTAATTGCATAAATGCGCAAACCTGCTGAACTGAAACATCTAAGTAAGCAGAGGAAGAGAAAATAATAATGATTTCCTGAGTAGTGGCGAGCGAAAGGGAAGAAGCCCAAACCAATTATGTTACGGCATAATTGGGGTTGTAGGACCACAATATGAAAATCAAACAAAACCGGAACGGGGTGGGAAACCCGGCCATAGAGCATGACAGCTGCGTACGGGTAATGAATGATAGGATAGTGGTATCCTGAGTACCGCGAGGTCGGAGACGCCTTGTGGGAATCTGCCGGCACCATCCGGTAAGGCTAAATACTCCTGAGAGACCGATAGTGAACCAGTACCGTGAGGGAAAGGTGAAAAGAACCCCGAACAGGGGAGTGAAATAGAACCTGAAACCGTGTACTTACAAGCGGTCGGAGCAGAGCAATCTGTGACGGCGTGCCTTTTGCATAATGAGCCTACGAGTTACTCTTTCCTGGCAAGGTTAAGTGTTTAAGACACGGATCCGAAGCGAAAGCGAGTCTGAATAGGGCGTATAGTCAGGGGAGGTAGACGCGAAACCTTGTGATCTACCCATGGACAGGTTGAAGGTGCCGTAACAGGTACTGGAGGACCGAACCGATAAACGTTGAAAAGTTTCCGGATGATTTGTGGGTAGGGGTGAAAGGCTAATCAAACTGGGAAATAGCTCGTACTCCCCGAAATGTTTTTAGGAACAGCCTGGCGGTTGAGTTAATAAGAGGTAGAGCTACTAATTGGGTGCGGGGGAGTCAAATCCTACCAAATCCAGATAAACTCCGAATGCTTATTAATATACGCTGGAGTGAGGCTCTGGGTGCTAAGGTCCAGGGCCGAGAGGGAAAGAACCCAGACCATCAGCTAAGGTCCCCAAATTACTGCTAAGTTGAACTAACGAGGTCCGATTGCACAGACAGCTAGGATGTTGGCTTGGAAGCAGCCATTCATTTAAAGAGTGCGTAACAGCTCACTAGTCGAGCGATCGGGCATGGATAATAAACGGGCATCAAGCAGTATACCGAAGCTATGGATTTGCAGCAATGCATCTGGTAGGGGAGCATTCTATTATCCGGCGAAGCAGGAGGGACAACCGACTGTGGAGGGAATAGAAAAGCAAATGTAGGCATAAGTAACGATAAGGCGGGAGAGAAACCCGCCCACCGAAAGACTAAGGTTTCCTGATCAACGCTAATCGGATCAGGGTTAGTCGGGGCCTAAGGTGAAGCCGAAGGGCGTAGCCGATGGACAACTGGTTAATATTCCAGTACTTTTTATAACTGCGATGCGGTGACGGAGTAGTGACACTGACGCGAACTGACGGAATAGTTCGTTAAAGGCCGTAGGTATATGGACTGTAGTTAAGTACGCAGACCATGCTGAAAGCTGATAGTATACCAAATCTTCGGAGGCGGTAATAGTTCAGGTAATCAGACTTCCAAGAAAACCCGCTAAGCTTCAGGTTATAAAAACCCGTACCGTAAACCGACACAGGTAGTCGAGGAGAGAATCCTAAGGTGCTCGAGTGAATCATGGCTAAGGAACTCGGCAAAATGGCCCTGTAACTTCGGGAGAAGGGGCGCTTTCAGCAATGGAAGCCGCAGTGAAAAGGCCCAGGCGACTGTTTAACAAAAACACATGGCTATGCAAAATCGAAAGATGACGTATATGGCCTGACACCTGCCCGGTGCCGGAAGGTTAAGAGGGGATGTTAGTCGCAAGGCGAAGCATTGAATCGAAGCCCCGGTAAACGGCGGCCGTAACTATAACGGTCCTAAGGTAGCGAAATTCCTTGTCGGGTAAGTTCCGACCTGCACGAATGGTGTAACGATCTGGGCGCTGTCTCAGCCATGAGCTCGGTGAAATTGTGGTATCGGTGAAGACGCCGGTTACCCGCAACGGGACGGAAAGACCCCATGCACCTTCACTACAACTTAACATTGATATCGGATACAGGATGTGTAGGATAGGTGGGAGACTGTGATCCAGCTTCGCTAGGAGTTGGTTAGTCAACGTTGAAATACCACCCTTTCTGTATTTGGTGTCTAACTCTGCACAGCGGAGGACATTGTTTGGCGGGTAGTTTGACTGGGGTGGTCGCCTCCAAAAAGGTAACGGAGGCTTTCAAAGGTAAGCTCAGTACGCTTGGTAACCGTACGTGGAGTGCAATAGCATAAGCTTGCTTGACTGTGAGGCAGACAAGCCGAGCAGGGTCGAAAGACGGATATAGTGATCCGGTGGTTCTGCATGGAAGGGCCATCGCTCAAAGGATAAAAGGTACGCTGGGGATAACAGGCTGATCTCCCCCAAGAGCTCATATCGACGGGGAGGTTTGGCACCTCGATGTCGGCTCGTCACATCCTGGGGCTGGAGAAGGTCCCAAGGGTTGAGCTGTTCGCTCATTAAAGTGGCACGCGAGCTGGGTTCAGAACGTCGCGAGACAGTTCGGTCCCTATCTGTTGTGGGCGTTGGAAGTTTGAGTGGGGCTGACCTTAGTACGAGAGGACCGGGTTGGACTAACCTCTGGTGAATCTGTTATGGCGCCAGCTGTATTGCAGAGTAGCTACGTTGGGAATAGATAAGCGCTGAAAGCATCTAAGTGCGAAACTAGCCACAAGATGAGACTTCCATTGAGGGTCGTAGCAGACTACTACGTTGATAGGTCATAGGTATAAAGGTGGTGACATCATAGCCGAGTGATACTAATTGCCCGAAGCTTTCTCATAGCAGGTAATAATAGTGGTTGATAGCAAATGGATCATAGTTCATAGTAATATGTGCGATGAACCATGAACTATCAACCATGAACACACTAATATTGTTGTTTTCTCTGATTAATTACTTCTTTCAATAATATGTCATTGTTAAGGCAGAAAGGCCAAAGGATAAAGGCAAAAGGTATTAAAAACCTTTCACCCTTCACCTTTAAGCTTTCACCTCAACATTAAAAATATTCAGGTGCCTATATCGGCGGTGTCTACCTCTTCCCATTCCGAACAGAGAAGTCAAGCCCGCCAGAGCCGATGGTACTGCGGTAAAACGTGGGAGAGTAGGTCGGTGCCAAATCTTAAATCAAGCCCTTGCTGGAAACAGTCAAGGGCTTTTTTGTGTTCAGGAAGTTTGGTCATTGGTCATTTCGCTGCGCTGTCATTAGTCATTGGTGTTCGGTTGGATACCATACCGTTCGGGTGTTCGGGGGCGAACACTTATATTGTTTGCAATCAGTGGGTTAAGTGTTCGGGCAATCCAAAAACATGAACTTTACAGGCTGATCAACGCCTCCGTTCGCAGGCATAACCATGTTATAATCCATCAATCTTCGAAATAGCACAGCGGAATAGGGTATCCCTGCCGGCACCTTGTCAGCTCCTTATCTGCCACCATGAGGCCACTATCGGTCACCCTTGATGCTGCCAATATGCACCCTTCGGGTACCGGGGTTTGGGTGTGGGCTGTTTTTGGCGGGGGCTGGGTAGGAAAATCCATCAGGTTGTATTGGATAAATCCTGTTGACAGAATTGTGGCGGGGTAAGTACCAAGTCGCGACAGAGCATTTGAAGATATAGAACCGAACCAGGCGTCACGAATCACTCCCCGCCTCCGCTGTTTCGCCCCCTTGTTTTTCAGGCTCGCCGTTATTTAGGTGTGCGGGTATCTGTTTTCATGGCAACTTTACATCAAGAAATTTAAAGCACCATGAAAAAGATCATTTTATTTATAGCCATCAGCGCCGGGGTGGCCTTGACAGCCGAAGCGCAAACCAGGGTAGTAGTACGTACGCCTGCTCGCAGGGTAGTAGTTGCGGCCAGGCCACGGGTTGTAGTTGTGCCGGCCAGGCCGGTTGTAGTAGTGCGGCCCGCTGTGCCGGTTGTGGCACGCAGGGTTGTTGTACGCAGGCGGGTGTTGTAACCCGCCTGCACTGATATAAAATATACAAAGACAGGATGAAGGTACTTTGTTAAATAAAACTTAAACTAAATTGATTTAGCACTTAGGGCACTTAGTTTACTAAGCTGTTAAAGTATTCGGCATGGCGTTTGGTAAATGGCATTATTGCTGCCTGGGTTTTCGGGGCCTTATACGCCAGCGGCTTCGCTTTTTACGTAGCAGGTAATAAACTATTACGGCTATTGCCATTATTGCAAGCGCAATAATAAGCGTTATAACGAGACTGTATGCCTTGCCGAGGCGAGTTTGGAGCCGCGTTTGAAGCTGGAGGTATATACTTTTTTTTTGACGATGATGGAGTCTTGTTTTTTGATTTGAACAGAATCTTTTTTGTTGACCATTGCCAGTTTGGCTTCCTCAGCTTTTTGGATGCTGTCGTCTAAAAATTCATGTCGTTTTATGGCAACGGCTGCTTTGTCGTAATTCTTCATGTGCCGGTATAAATCGGCATAACCCACCTGTACTGCCGATTCATTCCTGGGATCTTTATTTTTTACCGCAATTTTTAAGGCTTCGTTTAAATCGCCCATGGCAAGGGTATAATCCTTGATGTCGCTTTTTATGGCCGATAGCTCAATTAGCGATGCAATGATGTTGGGAACATCATGTTTTAAACGGGATATAGTGTTTGATTGCAGTATAAACCATTTAGCCTGGCTATAAATATGCTGAGACCGGTATATTTTTGAAAGGGTATTGTAGCAGGTACGCATACCCAAAGAATCGTTCATGCCTGAATACACATGCAAAGCAAGCATCGAATAATTTAACGCTTCGTTTTTGTAATAATGTCTTAAATTTCTGTTGCTAACCGTGTCATAGTGCATGTACTCTTGGGCAATTGCTATATAGATAGGGCCCTTTAATGAATCGCTTGTGAGCTGTAATTTTTGCTTAAGGCTATCCAGGTCACCAGCATAGGCTGATAATTTGGATACGGCTAAGAACGTAAAGATGAGGCAAGTAAGCAATTTTTTCATATAGGGGTTACCGAATATAGCAATATATTTTAATATTACTTAGTCAAATAATGTGCCTGATTAGCCCTAACTGCCTGCTACCCAAATAAAATAACTGTGAAATATTAATTGCTGCGCAGTAATGGCACTTTTTGTATTAAACGCGGGCAAGTTTTTTTTTAAACAGCGCCCCGTTTTTTTTGCACATTTCATTTGGTACACAAAACAGGACAGCATTTACGCCCGGTATAAGTAATTATGTACTAAACAATAGTCTGTTCGTAACGGGTGATGAAGTGCTGTAGCGCCTTTGATCGCGCCAGCAAAAAATTGAAAAGAAAGATGCCGATAGCGGCGCAGGTTATACCTGCCAGTACATCAAGCACATAGTGGTGGCTGGCATATACGGCGGTAAACCATATGCCCAGCATTACTACAGCAAAAAACAAATTTGCTTTGCCCAGGCGGTTTTTAATGCCATAGTATAAAACAATAACAGGGTACGATGAATGTAATGATGGCATAGCTGCAAATACATTTGAGCCTTTGGCATAAATAGACTTGAAAACACCGGCATGAAAAAATGCATCAAACTTGGCCAGCCCGGCGGTGTTGCCCTGGGTTAAGGGATGAAATTGCAGGCCATGATATTGCACATACCAGGGCGGGGCTGCAGGGAAGGCGTAATAAACTACAAAGCCTATTAAATTAACCAGTACAAAGGTGAGCGAAAATTTAAGGAACTGCTTTTTGTTTTTAAAAAACAAAAAGGTTGCAAAGGCAAGCGGTACAGGTATCCAGCACAGGTAAAAAATACCGGCCATAACATCAATAACTGTATTGCCGTTTGCACGCCAGTATTCATTTGGTGTAAGCAGGTTGCCTTTGTAATGGATGCCGAACAGGCGTTTTTCGAAATTATAAATATCGGCTATGTGTACGGTATTGAAATTATAGTTGGGGAAGGCCTTCATATAGTCAAATATGATCCAGTATACAACGAAGATGCTGAAGCCAAGGATAAATTTGCGTGTAACCGCCGACGCATAAAAAAGAGAGTTAAATATCAGTACAAGCGTTAACTCATCGCTTTTGTAACCGATTAAAAAGTAGGAGAGTACTAAATACCCTATTGAAATAAGCGTAACAATAATTACCGATTTGGTATTAATTGTTACACCATGATGCGCGGCAGTATTCACCTTATTTTTTTAAGAATCCGGAACGGAATATTTTATCCCACAGCGGCGAACTAACCCCGTAACCCCTATCGGGATCCTGGTAGTGGTGCAGCATGTGGTGTTGTTTTATTTTTTTAAACAGGCCGCTTTTAAAGTTAAAATGATGCATAGCATAGTGCGATATATCATAAAAAAGGTAACCTAATATAAAGCCAGGGAAAAAGCCAAAAACATTATCGGCGGGCAATATCCATTTAAACAAAAAATAAAAACCGGTGGCCAGCGGAATGCTCAATGATGGCGGCAATACCAAACGTTTGGCATCACTCGGATAATCATGATGTACACCATGCATAATAAAATGCAGCCTTTTTGCCCATTCCCAGTTTTCGTTGGGTTTAAGGTGAAAAACAAAGCGGTGCATAATATACTCGGTAATTGTCCAGACGAACAAGCCCAGGATAAACAGTTCGGTGTATTTTATAAAACCAATACCCGCGTTAAAGGCCAGGTAGGTTGAGTAAATGATAACCGGTACAAAAATATACAAGGGTACGGTATAATGCACCTTTGATAAACCCTCTAAAAAGTTGCTTTTAAACATCCTCACAGACTCCTGCGAGTTAGATACATAATTCTTTTTTGCCATAATATATCAGGTTTAAAATTTTTTAACGATTTCTTCGCCTGTTATTTTGATGTTTTGTTTGATATAATTTATTGTCAGCTGCAGTAATACAGCCTTTGCACGAAGGTACGATATTTTGGCCGGGGTCTCAAGTTGTTAACTCAAAGTCTTCAGCCGGTAGCCATAAGTTAAATTTTCTATGACAATGCCTAATCAAACTTAGGACTAAGAAGCTGCGATTTATATAGAAACATGTTGGCTTTAAGCTTTGAGCATTCTGCTTTCAGCTTCTATAATACTTACGATCCCTCTTCCTCTTGTTTTATCAAGGCTTTTTTTGCTTCCCTTAACCGGTTAAACGCCGTAATATTGGTTAGCACAGCCAGCAATACCAATGGGAAGGTAAATATCGATATCGGTTCAAATACGTGAAATTTAACACCCGGTACAAATAATTTATAATTGCCGCCAATATACTGCGCAACTATACCGCTTATTAAGGCGCAAACACCAATGGTAACCACACGCTCCGGCCGTTGCATTAAACCACCTTTAACTTCAACACCCAAGCCTTCGGCACGGGCTCTTACATAGCTTACCATCATGGAGCCTATGAGGGCTATAAACGCAGCTATCGAGCTTATAAAATAGTGGTGCCCTACCAGGTAATAGCAAATACCAAGAAACATGATCAATTCGCTGTAACGGTCAAGAACCGAGTCGTACAGCGCGCCAAAGGTTGATTTCATGTTACCTAAGCGGGCTACCTGGCCATCAAGCATATCAAACAGGCCCGCAAACAGGATTAAGCCCCCTGCCCAGCCAACATAGCGTAAATCGCCGCGGTTGCCTTCTTCGGCACCTAAAATAAAAATGGCCGCAACACCCACGTTAAGCACAAACCCGATTGATGTAACCGCGTTTGGTGTTAACCCAATCTTGATCAGAATTTTTACAACGGGATCAATCACCCGGTAAATCCCTAATTGCAGGTTTGTTCTAAGCGATATTTTTTGTTCCATTTTTGTAATAGTTTGATGTACAAAATTAAAAATCAAATTTAATTCTGGTGCGTATACCCCAATTTGCTACGTTCGGATGATTAAGGTAGTTAAACCTTTCCACAAAATCAACACGAATTAGCTTAAATATGTTTTCGATACCAACGCTTCCCTCAACATAAGGAGTTCGTCCTAATGAATAAGTTAGCGGCACTCCATTGGCATCAACAGGCAGCTGGTACAATGATGGGTGTATCGAAGGATTATTACCATCGCTCAAACCGCCCCATAGCACCTTAAAGGAAGCTGTTTCGCGCCATTTTAACTTTTTAAATAGTGGCACCTTGTTAAAAAAGAAACCCATAAAATGCTGATCGATCCTTATACCTTCATAATGGTCATATACAAACTCCAAAAAGTTCATCAGGTTATATGAATCAATATCATAAGCATAAGTTTGATTGGCACGCGGAATTGATAATAGCGGATATGGAACAGTACCAAACACTTTACCACCATAAACGGCCACATCGGCATAACCCAACTGCGATTCGTAAACACGCTTATCAATACGTGCATCAATCTTTTGGTAGTTATATTCGCCGCCAAAAATGTTTTTTAAGCCGGCGGTAAATTGTACCTGGTAAATAGGATATTTGTTAGGGAGTGGGGTACGGTAAATTTTACCCTGGTAAAATTCTTCGTTGGGTGCATACCTTAATCCCGCGGTTAATTCGGTTGTAGTTAAATCATGAACAGGGTGGGTAAGGTCATTTCCCGGCCTGAAGTATAATGAGCCGGCCGGCTCCTGTTTCCAGTTGTTAAAACCAGCGCTATATGAAAAATGACTATCAAACTCATGTACATAATCAATTCTATAATTATCGTTGTACAGGTATTTATCATTTACACCACGCTTAAATGATAGCAGGAAGTTATCCTCCTGAACAAACTGAAGATTAGCCCCCGGTATTTTTGTATCGCGCTGAAAACTCGCCCTTAAATAATTTTGCGGGAATTTATAGATCGATTTATTATTAAGCGAATAGGTGGCGCTCAGGAAGTACTTCCATCGTTCGTCCTTAAAGCCATAAGCGGCATAGGTTTCAAAATAATAACGCCTGCTCAGGTTAGGGGTTGTACGGCCGCCAAACCTTAATTTAAAACCTTCAACCGGGTTAAAGCTGTAAAAAGTGTTGGCAGGGCCAATCTCAAACTTATCAAAGCCTTTATAGCCCGCAAGTAATATGGTTGCAATATCCACCGTACGTTTAAACGACGGCATATCTTTTAAACTATCAATGTTTTTATAAACTTTTGATTCGGCCGTAGTTAACGTATCCAGGCGATTTTTTTGCCAGAATGCATCGCTGCGGTTGCGGGCTTCGTCTGATGACTCTTCCGATTGTTTGGTGTAGGCAGTATCCGGCCTTGGCTTGTTTACTACGTAGTTACCATAAGTAATGGTACGCATGCCAAACAGGCTGCTTTTTGCATCCTTTTTTGATGCACCAAAGTCGGCAGTTGTAACGCTTTTGCTTAAATGGTACCTGTTGTCGGGATTTTGCTCAAAATCCAGGTCAACCTGTATTGATCTGATAAAGTTGATATTGATATGCTTGTTTACCAGTAGCGATGCTTTCTGAACCGCATAATTGCCATCCAGCGTTATATAAATGCTGCCCTCAAATAAAACATCGTTGGTATTGCGGGGCGTAAAGCTTAATTGTACCAGTTTTTGGCCTTTATTATCGGTAATGGTATCGGTAATAAAAAACTTGTAGTAGTTGGGCGAGTTATCTGATATCGGGCTTAAAAACTGGCTGGTTATCAGTAAAACATTATTATCGTATATATTAACCTTGGTATAAAGGTGCTTAAAATACTGTGCAAGGCCTGCATTATCCACAGCCGGGCCAAAATTCACATTTTTTTCGCCTATTACAATTTCCCTGTTTTTCTCGGGATTTTTACGGTAATAGTTTTGTACAAGCTTTTCATTAAGGAAAATAGGTAATATCGATTTGCCCGGGATAGACGTGCTGTCGCGGTTATCTAATATAAATTTATACTTCCTGAAAAATTTGCGGTCGGAGAACTGGGCCGAAACGTTGGCGGCACCAAACATCATTTTATCATATTCCCGGTACTCTACATAATCATAGGCTTCGGGGCGGTTTTTTTCTTTATTTTCAATAACCTTACGAATCAGCTCAACCGCCGGATTATCCTTATTACGGTATTTAGGCTTTTTACCGGCTTTAATAGTAACCTGGGCCAGTTGTTGCGCCGCAGGGAAAAGCTTTACATTAATAACCTGTTCTTTACCAGGCACCACGGCCAAAAACGCATCCTTGTATCCTAAAAAAGATATTTTTATTTGCTTGTAAGTTTGATTGGTTGTTGACAGGCGGTAATTTCCATTGTTATCTGTAGTAACCCCGGTTGTGGTTCCGGTAAAGCTAACTACTACATAAGGAAGGGTTTGTTTGTTGCCCGCATCAGTAACCCTACCTGTAATAATGGTGGTTTGAGCAAATATTGAGGTAACAGAAAAAAAGAATATTGAAAAGAATAGACTTTTGTAAATTTTTTTAAACTTCATGTACTTTATGCAATTATGCAAATACAAACCTTTTTTTGATTGATAATATAATCCCGCCCCGCTATAGCTAACCTTTTGGTTACCGATATTATTAAATATCAGTTTAAATTATCGTGCCGATCAATCATACGCCCTTATCCACTTTCGGCCTGTTTAGGCGATAAACCTATTTTAAATGGGTTTAATGCACCTTTTATAACTCCTATATCACGCTTGTAACTGCGCTCCAAAGGTAAAAAAAATCCCTACAGACTAATGTGGTCAAAAAGTCAAATATTACCCGTGGCAATTACAACAACGGTAATCATTGAAATAAATTACCCTGAAATTATACTAATAGCTAAATAACGATAATAATATATATCAGGGCATACTTATCAGTATTTGTACAAACGTAACCTGTATAATTACAGATTTTTAAAAAAATATTCGTTACAAGGGTACTAAAAATTGCAGGCCTGCTATACACCTATACAGGTATTTAACATTTATTAACAGCTTAATTGATATCAGCAGCGTAACAGTTAATAAACTTAGGTTTAAGGATGGCTTATAAACAAATCAGCCGCATAAAGATCGGACTTTATACGGCTGATTTACATTTTATTACAATTTATTATGCTTCTGCGGCAAACATATCGTCATAATAATCTAAACCAAGGTGGGTTATCAAATCTTCGCCCATTAAATAACGAAGTGTGTTCTCTAACTTTATCAATTGTTTAAATATATCATTCTCGGGATGTAAACCGGCAGCGGTTTGCGGCGATTTAAGATAAAACGATAACCATTCCTGGATACCACTCATACCGGCACGCTTGGCCATGTCGCTAAATAAAGCAAGGTCGAGCGCGATAGGGGCGGCAAGGATGGAGTCGCGGCAAAGGAAGTTAATTTTGATTTGCATTTTATAGCCCAGCCAGCCAAAAATATCAATGTTGTCCCAGCTTTCTTTGTTATCGCCATGAGGGGGGTAATAATTGATACGGATTTTGTGGTAAATGTTGCCATACAGTTCCTGGTTATCTTCGGGTTTAAAAATATCTTCCAGTACGCCTAATTTTGATACTTCTTTAGTTTTAAAGTTGTCCGGATCATCCAATACCAAACCATCGCGGTTACCTAATATATTGGTTGAAAACCAACCGTGTACACCTAACGAACGTGCAGCAAGGCCCGGTGCCAAAACTGTTTTCATTAAAGTTTGGCCGGTTTTAAAATCTTTACCTGCAATAGGCGTTTTGGTTAATTTTGATAGCTCAATTAAAGCGGGGATATCAACGGTTAGGTTAGGGGCGCCGTTTGAGAAAGGTACGCCTAATTTTAAAGCCGCGTAAGCATATATCATGCTTGGTGCTATCAGTTTGTCGTCATCTTTTAAGGCTTGTTCAAAAGCTGCAAGCGACTGGTGGATGGCCGACGCCTCGTAATAAATCTCTGTCGATCCGCACCATACCAATACAACACGGTCTAAACCGTTTTGCTCTTTAAAGTTTTTAATATCCTCCATTACCTGTTGTGCCAGCTCATAACGTGTGCCGGTTTTAACGTGGGTACCTGTAAGGTTTTTAGCGTAATTTTGATCGAAAGCGGCCTTCATCGGCACAATGGCTTCCAGTGCCGGTTTTACAGCATCCAATAACGACGATTCCAATACCTTTGCATTTGATGCAGCCTGGTAAACGTTATCTTCGTACACATCCCATCCGCCAAAAACGATATCGTTTAACTGGGCAAGCGGCACAAACTCATTAATTTTAGGGTTACGGTTTTCGGTACGTTTACCTAAACGGATGTGCCCCATTTGTGTAAGGGAGCCAATTGGTTGCGAAATGCCTTTTTTTACAGCTTCAACGCCGGCAATCAACGTGGTGGCTACTGCGCCCAAACCAGGGATAAGGATACCCAGTTTACCTTCGGCAGGAGAAATTTTGATTTTCATTATACTTATTTATTGTTTAATTGTTGGGATAAAACGGCTGTTTATTTAATTGCTCCGTTGTTATCATCTGTTGTTTTATTTATTAGTAAGTACCTGATTATTAATTTACTTAAACGTTTAAGTAAATTGCTTTGATTTTGTTTTATTTCAATTTTAATGCTCCATGTATTAATGTTTAGTTTGCCTGGCGGTTATAACCAGTCGTTGGCCCTGTACCACTTTAGTGTTTCTATTAACCCGGTTTGCAAATTATACGTTGGATAAAATCCAAGGTGCGATTTGGCTTTCTCGATATCAACCGACCAGTTTACGGCCATGAGTTCGTTTAGCTTCTCCATGTTAATGATGGCGGCTTTGTTGCTCAAAGAACTAACTTTTTCTGATACCAGGGCTATTATTTTTACAAATATTACAGGTAAATGAAATTTAAAGGTTTTTAAGCTCAAAGCTTCCTTGGCTAAATTAGCCAACTCATATTTACTGTAATAATTGCCATCGCTAAGGTTATAATCGGTATTATTTCCGTCGTATAACGATTTTATGGAAGCTTTGGCTACATCCTTTACATATATAAAGGTTAACTTTTGGTCGGCCTTGCCCATGTATGGCTCAAGGCCGCGGGTAAGCTGCTTAAAAAATATAAATATGCCGGTATCCCTTGGGCCATAAATAGCCGTTGGGCGCAATATAGTATAGTTTAAATTTTCAACCGTCCTTAACTGTTCTTCGGCCAGTAGTTTACTGCGGCCGTAAGCAGTAACCGGGTTGGGTTTGATAGTTTCGCTGATAGCGCCGGATAATGTTTTAAGTGGCCCAAGCGCTGCCAGGCTGCTGATGAGAACAAATTTTTTAAGATTGATGCCTGCCTGTACAGCAGCAGAAGCGAGGTTGAAAGTATGGGTGGCATTAATATAGTTATAAGCCGCCTGTGATTTGGCTGCCGTAACACCGGCCGCGTGGATGATATAATGGGGCTTAATATCTGCAAGCTGTTGCTTTAGCGCAGTAAGGTCGCGGTAGTTAAGGTTAACAAATTTGATATCGAGATTTTTCAGGTGGTCTGTTTTGCTGCTTTTACGCACGGCGGCATATACCTCAAAATTGTTGTGTAACGCCTCTTCGATAATGTGAAACCCCGCAAAACCGCTTGCCCCGGTTATTAAAACCTTTTCCCTCATATCGCTTTTTGGTACATCCTGTATGTTTTGTACGGATCGCCTTTGATGGCTTCTATAGCCCGGTTTACCATGTCATTATGCTCTAAAGTCCAGCCGGCTTCGGCATGTTTAAAACCTTTGGCTTTGTACTCTCTTATGATAGTACCATATAAACAGGCTTCGATACCCATTTTACGGTAACCATCTATTACCCCTAACGCATAAATGCGGATGCTTTGTATGTTTTTTTTACCAAACAGCAGCTTAAAAATGCCGGTTGGCAACAAACGGCCCCTTTTTATCTTCTGAAAAATTTCGTTATAATTTGGCAGGGCCAGGCCAAATGCTACAATTTTGCCTTCTTGTTCGGCAACCAAAGCAAAATCAGGGTCGAGGATCAGCTTAAGGTCTTTGGCCAGGTAATCAAATTCCTCGTTGGTTAAAGGCACAAAACCGGTATTGCTATCCCAGGCCGAGTTATATACTTCGCGAAGCTTGGCCGCCTCCTCTTTGAATTTTTTTAAATTTACTTTGCGAATGATGATATTGCTCCGTTTTAAACGCTCCTCTAAAGAGTTTAATAACCTTACCGATTTATCGTCATATTCCTGCCCGTCCCAGTGCCATGCTATCATGTCAACATCTTTACCAAAGCCATAGCTTTCAATAAGGTTGGCGTAATATGGTTTATTGTAGGTGTTCATTAAAAACGCCGGGCTATCAAAACCTTTAATCAATAATCCGCAGGGCTCATTGGTGCTAAAGTTTACCGGGCCTAAAAGCTGGCCGGTTATACCTTTGTTTTTAAGCCAGCCGGTAACTACATCAAACAGCAGGTTTGAAACCTCGGTGCTGTCTATACAATCAAAAAAACCAAAAAAACCATCGTTTTTCTGATTGTATTCGTTGTGGGCATTGTTCAGGATGGCTGCAATACGGCCTACAATTTTATCGCCGTCGTAAGCTAAAAATGGCTGTACCTTGTTGTGCTTATGAAAAGGGTGAATAGTTAGCAGGTCGCGCTGGGCGATAAACAGTTCTGGCACATAGTTTGGGTCGCCCTCATACAAATCATGCGGAAAATCAATAAATGAAGCCAGTTCTTTTTTTGAACTAACTGTTACAATTTTTATCATGAGTGGTTTGCACTAATTGGTTGCCCTAAGGCTATATGAAACGTAAAAGTCCGTGTGTATACGGTTGCTTTAATAAAACAGCAGCCAAATATGCACACGGACACTTTATAAGATTATATTTTTTCTTTAACGGAAGTAACGCCTACGTCTTTAAAAATTTTAGTCAGTTTCTCAACAGCTTCCTCAATTTGCTCAAATGTATGGGTAGCCATTAAGGAGAAGCGCAGCAACGATGAATCTGAAGGCACAGCAGGCGAAACAACCGGGTTAACAAATATGCCAGCCGCCTGCAGCTGTTTGGTTACCAGGAAAGTTTTCTCGTTATCGCGTACATAAATAGGCAATATCGGGCTTTCGGTTGGGCCAAGGTCAAAACCTTCGTCAAGCAAAAGTTTCATGGCGTAATTGGTATTATCCCAAAGTTTCTGAATCCTTTCGGGTTCCGATTCCATGATATCCAGGGCCGCAATTACGCTGCCAACTGATCCTGGTGTCATACTCGCGCTAAACATCAACGAACGGCCGCGGTGCTTAATAAAGTCAACCGTATCCTTATCGGCAGCTATGAAACCACCCAACGAAGCTAATGACTTACTAAAGGTACCCATAATAAGGTCAACATCCTTGGTAAGGCCAAAGTGGGATGCAGTACCTGCTCCATTATGACCGATAACCCCCAGGCTATGCGCATCATCAACCATGATGTTTGCACCATATTGGTCGGCAAGCTGCACTATTTCAGGTAGCTTAACAATATCACCTTCCATGCTGAAAATACCATCAACAGCAATAACCTTTACAGCTTCTTCGGGCAATAATGCCAGTTTGCGCTGCAGGTCGTTCATGTCGTTGTGGGCGTATTTTAACACTTTTGAAAACGAAAGGCGGCTGCCGTCAATGATGCAGGCATGATCGTACTCGTCTAAAATAATGTAATCATTACGGCCCGTAATGCAGGATAGTACGCCAAGATTTACCTGGTAGCCTGTGCTGAATAAAACGGCGGCCTCTTTGCCAACTAAAGCGGCAAGCCTGTTTTCTAACTCAATATGAATATCCAGTGTACCATTTAAAAAACGCGATCCGGCACAGCCTGTGCCATATTTATCAATCGCTTTTTTTGAAGCTTCTTTAATTTTCGGGTGATTGGTAAGGCCTAAGTATGAGTTAGATCCAAACATTAATACCCTTTTGTTGTCAATTAATACTTCAGTGTCCTGAGCAGACTCAATAGGCCTGAAATAAGGATACAATCCCTTCTCCCGGAGCATATTTGCAACCTGGAACTCGGCGATCTTCCCATGTAGTTTTTTAACCATGTATTAACTCTGCTTTAATTTTGCGTAAAAATACCATGAATAAGTGTATAACTTATACGGTAAATGTAATTTTTTTTAAATAAGGCTACAGAACATGTAAGTTCTGCCAAAGCCACATTAAACCACATGGCAAATTAATTAATTTTTTTATTTATTTGCTATCCCTTATTTTCATTTTTTTGTAAAAACGGCCAAAGCTGGTTTTTTACCGCATTTTTTATAAAGTTTACGTAAAATTTTTGTGGTTGGCGCTATTTTGCTAATATTAACCACATATTCGCGTATCCCCTATGCAATTTGGCTAAAACTATAACATCGCCGTATTTGTAGTTTAAGTCGGCGATCATTGGCACCCATTCTTTCGTATGAAAAAACTAAAGTACTTATCCCTCTTAACGATAGTCAATTTAACATTAATTTTACATTCACCGGCTTTCGCACAAACAGGTGTTGATACAATTACCGGGCCAGTTACGCTTAAGCAAGCTGTTGACTACGCGCTGCGCAACCAGCCGGCTGTAAGGCAGGCCGCTATTGATGAGCAAATAAACGAGCGCGATATCAGGATCGGTTTATCGGGATGGCTGCCCCAGGTAAATTCATCGGGCCTTTATAATTACTATTTTAAAGGACAGCCGCAGGCGGGTGCATCGGGGGCCAATATTCCATCAAACGCAGGCAGCATCCGTAACCTGTCGACCCTGGGCGTTACCGCATCGCAGGTGATTTATAATAACGATGTGTTGCTGGCTTCAAAGGCCTCAAAATATTCGCGGGAGTATTATAAGGATAACACGTTAAGCAGCCAGATAAATGTTGTGTCGGATGTAAGCAAGGCTTTTTTTGATGTACTGTTATCGCAAAAGCAGCTGGATATTACTAATGAGGACATTACCAGGCTGCAGCGAAGCTTAAAGGATGCCACCAACCGGTACCAGGCAGGCGTATCTGATAAAACAGATTTTAAACAGGCAACTATTGCCCTTAATAATTCTATCGCTACACGTAAAGCGACGGAGGAATCTATTAAAAGTAAAACCGCTTATTTAAAACAAATTATGGGGGTAGGCGGCCCGGGTAACATTACCCTGGCTTATGATTCCTCCCGATATGAGCAGGAGGCTGCCATTGATACCAACCAGGTGCTTGATGTAAATAACCGGATTGAGTACCGCTTGCTGCAAGCCAGTAAAGCGCTAAAAAATTTAAATGTTGATTATTACCATTATGGCTTTTTGCCTTCGTTATCGGCGGTGGGCAGTTATAATTACGCCTACTTTAACCACAATTTTAGCCCGCTGTATAGTAATGCCTACCCTACAGGCTATGTTGGCTTAACGTTAAACCTGCCTATTTTTCAGGGCGGCAAACGCCTTCAAAATTTAAGCAAGGCACGTTTGCAGGTTGAACGTACCGACCTGGATATTGCAAATACCAAAAACAGCCTTAACACCGAATATGTACAGGCCCTTGCCGGTTATAAAAGCAATTACACCAGCTATAAACTGGTGCGCGAAAATGTTGACCTTGCAAAGGATGTATATAAAATAGTAAGCCTGCAATATCGCGAAGGCGTTAAAACGTACCTTGATGTTATTGTAGCACAATCAGACCTGCGTACAGCCGAATTAAATTATTATAACGCCCTGTTCCAGCTGTTGGCCAGCAAAATTGACCTGCAAAAAGCGTTGGGCACGTTGCCGGTACAATAATAATAATATGGCTTTCAGCATGCTTTTTTAAGAAAATACTCAAACGAACAAATTACTATAATGAAGAACAGATATATATATTGGTTAGCCCCGGCGGCATTATTAGCATGGGTATCATGCGGTAAACACGATAAAAAGGGCGCAGCCGCCCCGCCGCCAATCCCGGTTTCAATTGCCGAAGCAAAAGATGGTAATGCTACCTATTATGATAGTTACCAGGGGACGGTTATATCCGTTAACACTGTTGAACTGCGCAGCCAGGTGCCGGGTTTTGTAACCGGTATATTTTTTAAGGAAGGCGACGTTGTTGAAAAGGGCAAAGTGCTTTATGAAATTGATAAGCGCAAATATGAAGCGGCTTATCAGCAGGCGGCTGCCAACGTATTAAGTGCGCAGGCCAACCTTACCAAAGCCCAAAAAGATGTTGACCGCTACAATATGTTGTTAAAAAACGACGCCATTGCGCGCCAAACTGTCGACCAGGCTGTTGCCGCTTATGAAACCAATAAGAGCGCTGTAGCAGTGGCCAAAGCGGGTCTTGCGTCGGCAGCTACTGATCTTTCTTACGCTACTATACGGGCGCCTTTTACGGGCCGTATAGGTATATCGCAGGTAAGGTTGGGGGCGCAGGTAGCCGTTGGCACTACGCTGATGAACACCATATCGGCCGAGCACCCTATTGGTGTTGATGTGGTGATTAACGAGCAGGATATTAACCGTTTTTATGGCCTGCAAAAATCAAGCAGCGATACCACTTTTAAATTACAATTACCCGATGGTAAAACCTACAATAAAACAGGCAAAGTTTTAGCTATTGACAGGGGGGTAAGCAGTGGTACCGGCAGCATCAAAGTAAGGATCCAGTTCCCGAACGAAGATGATGTATTGAAAGATGGCATGAGCTGCGTTTTACAGGTGCTCAACAACCAATCGGGTAACAGGGTTCAAATACCTAATAAAGCCGTGACCGAGCAAATGGGCGAGTTTTTTGTTTTTGTAACCAGGGATACCACAGTTAAAGATACCGCCGACGATAAAACGATAAAAGACAGGCGGGATACTATTGCCAAACAAGTAAAAGTGAAGCTTGGCCCGCGTGTAAATACCAGTATTGTAGTAATGGAAGGTATTAAAGCAGGCGATAAAGTGGTAACTGACGGTTTCCAGCGTTTGCGCGATGGCGGCCGGATTACACTTGGCGCAGGTGGCCCGCCGGCTGGTGCAGCACCCAAAAAATAGTATGAACAGATAAGGAAAAATTTAAGCGATTGGCAGGATAATCCCCTGCAAAACTTAATAATAAAAAGAATGATTGCAGATACTTTTATAAAACGACCGGTTACCGCGATAGTGATCTCCCTGGTGATTGTTATTGTTGGTTTACTGTCAATGAGCAGCCTGCCTATCGGGCAATATCCTGATATAACCCCGCCCACGGTTTCGGTTACAGGTACGTATACCGGTGCCGATGCCCTCACTGTTGAGCAAACGGTTGCTACCCCTGTAGAGGTGCAGGTAAATGGTGTACCCGGCATGACCTACCTGCAAAGTAACAGCAGCAGCAACGGCCAGATGAGCATGACCGTTAACTTTGATGTAGGTACCGATATTAATATAGCCGCGCTTGATGTGCAAAACCGGGTTGGTATTGCTACACCCACTTTACCGCAGGAGGTACAGCGCCTGGGCCTTGTGGTGCGTAAACGTAACCCAAGTATATTAATGCTGGTGGCCATGTTTTCGCCAAAAGGGACGCATGATGTTACATTTACTGACAACTATGCCAACGTTTTTATAAAAGATGCTATACTGCGTACCAAAGGCGTAGGCGATGTGGTGAGCCGTGCCGATGATTTTAGTATGCGTATCTGGCTTAACCCTGCCAAGCTGGCTTCGTTAGGCATGAGCGCCGCCGACGTTACCGCTGCCCTGGCCGAACAAAACGCCCAGGTAGCTCCCGGCACCGTTGGCGCCACGCCGCAACAAGCGTCGCAAACCTTTGAATATTCGGTACTGGTTAAAGGCCGTTTAAGCAAACCCGAAGAGTTTGGTAACGTAATTATTAAAACGGTGCCCGCTACCGGTGCCATTGTGCACTTAAAGGATGTGGCACGTATTGAGCTGGGTAAGTTTAACTACTCGGGTAATTCGTTTGTTGATGGCAAAAGGGCATCATACCTGCTGGTTTACCAGGCGCCAAACAGCAACTCGCTCGAGACTGCCCAAAACGTTTATGACACCATGAACGAGCTTAAAAAAAGCTTCCCTGCCGATATTGATTATGTAGTGCCTTTTGAAGCGGTTACCGTGGTAAAAGTATCAGTAGGCGAAGTGGTTGATACCTTACTTATTGCTTTGGGGCTGGTTATTGTGGTAGTATTTTTATTCCTGCAAAACTGGCGCTCTACGTTAATTCCTGTTTTGGCCATACCGGTATCTATTATAGGTACTTTCATATTTTTTATACCCCTGCACTTCACTATCAATACCCTAACCTTGTTTGGTTTTGTGCTTGCTATTGGTATTGTGGTTGACGATGCCATTGTGGTGGTTGAGGCTGTGCAACATTATATGGATGAGGAAGGCATGACGCCGACAGAGGCTACCAAACACGCCATGGCCGATATATCGGCACCGGTAATTGCCATCGCTTTAATATTAGCGGCTGTATTTGTGCCGGTAGGTTTTGTGCCAGGCATTGTAGGGCGGCTTTATCAGCAATTTGCTATCACTATAGCAATATCGGTATTGATATCGGCTTTTGTTGCACTTTCATTAACTCCGGCTTTGTGTACGCTGCTGCTTCGCCCGCATAAAATAGATAATAAATCAAAGGGGCTTAATAAATTCTTCTTTGTATTTAATGAATGGTTTACCCGTGTAACCGGCAAGTACCGCAATACGGTTGATAAGGGAATAAAGCACTCCAAATTTGTTATTATTATACTGGTATGTATTATTGTTGGCGCGGTATTGCTATTTCATAACAAACCATCGGGCTTTATTCCGCTGGAGGATGACGGCCGTATTTATATTACCTATGATTTGCCCGAAGCTTCATCAACCGTACGTACAGTTGACGTATTGCACCAGATGATGAAAACACTGGATAGCATCCCCGAAATTGCACACTATGCAGCATTGGGAGGCTTAAATGTTATCAGCTTTGCCAGTAAGGCCAATAGCGCCACCATGTTTGTGCAGCTTAAACCCTGGGACGAACGTAAAGAAAAAGAACACCAGATAACGGCGCTGGTTGCCAAACTAAACCAAAAGTTGGCCCGGTTTAAGGAGGCCAACGTGGTGGTTATTCAGCCGCCTGCTATACCTGGTTTAGGTAGCACCGGTGGTTTCTCGTTTATCCTGGAAGAAAAACAGGCCGGCGGGGATATTAAGGTATTTGAAAAAACGTTGCGCACATTTATTACCGAATTAAACAAACGGCAGGAAATTGCACGGGCTTTCTCCTTTTTTACGGCAAGTACACCCGCTTACCAACTAACCATTGACAGGGAAAAGGCAAAAAAATTAGGCGTATCCATATCTGATGTTAACAGCGCCCTGCAAACTTACTTGGGTAGTACCTATATTAACGATTTTACCATTTACGGGCGAAATTTCAGGGTGCTTGCGCAAGCCGATACTGCCTTTAGGACCAACGTAAGCAACATTGGGCAGTACTTTGTGCGTAACCAGTTTGGCACCATGGTGCCGTTAAGTACCCTTACATCCTATAAGGTTATTGAAAATTCACCGTTAATAGCGCATTATAACCTGTTCCGTTCGGCCGAGATCAATGGCAGCACCAAACCTGGCTACAGCAGCGGCGACGCTATTACCGCTTTAAAAGAAGTGGCGGCCAAATCATTGCCACAAGGTTTTGGGTACGAATTTTCGGGCTTGAGCCGGGAGGAATTACTATCGGGATCAAAAACGATTTACATATTTGCCCTCTCAATCGGGTTTGTATTCCTGTTTCTTGCCGCCTTGTATGAAAGCTGGTCGGTGCCATTCTCGGTATTATTATCGGTGCCATTAGGCGCGTTTGGGGCTATCCTTTTCCTTAGTTTCTGGCCCGATCTTACTAATAACGTTTACGCCCAGATTGGTTTGATAACCTTGATTGGGCTGGCGGCCAAAAACGCCATCCTGATTGTTGAATTTGCCAAAGAACGGGTAGATAGAGGGATGAACCTTGAAAAAGCTACCCTCGAGGCGGTAAGGCTAAGGCTGAGGCCGATCATCATGACTTCAATGGCCTTTATATTGGGCGTTGTGCCACTGATGATAGCATCCGGTGCGGGCGCCGAAGCCAGGAAGACTATCGGCTGGACAGTATTTGGAGGTATGTTAACCGCCACGTCGCTGGCTATATTTATAGTGCCGGTGTTGTACTACCTGATAACCAAATTTGCTTACGGTAAAGAGAAGCTTGCCGAAATGGAAAAAAATTACAAACCCGAAAATGGGCACGGGCCACAAGCTTGATAAATTAGCAAAAGCTAATACACAAAAATGGCCGGAAGAAATTCCGGCCATTTTTGCTAAAAAAACGAGCGTAATTTTAGCAACCAATTAAAAACGATTTAGCAATCTGATGCAGAGGTCTAATTTATTTTAGCGCATAGTTAATATAGCCACCATCGGCCAATAATTCTGCACCGTTTATAAAGCTTGCATCGTCCGAGGCGAGGAACAACACTGCCTTCGCAATTTCATCGGCATCGCCCAACCTTTGCAGCGCCGTGGCGGCAGCTAAATATGTCTTTGCTTCAGGAGGTACTGCATAATCTAATCCTGGTGTTTGAACTGGCCCCGGGCTAATAATATTTACGCGGATCTTTCTGTCGGCCAATTCATTTGCGGCAATCTGGGCAATTTTATTTAACGCCCCCTTGGTGGCAGAATATACGCTGGTGCCTAAATTTGAAGCTGTTGCTACTGTTGAGGATGTGAATATTACAGATGCCCCATTTGCCAGGTGCGGAATTAATTTTTGCAGCGTGAAAAACAGGCCTTTCACATTGGTGTTAAATTGGGCGTCAAAATCTGCCTCTGTTGCCTGTTCAATTGGGGCAAAAACAGCTATTCCTGCGTTAAGGAAAAGTACGTCTAATTTGTTTCCGCTTGCAGTAACTGCTTTTTCAAGAATCGAAATCTCTGCCAGTTTTGAAGTGTCCGACACTACGGTTTGCAAATTTGGGCTGTCGATCTCCGTGGCAGCTTTTTGCATATTACCGGCACTTCTGCTGGTAATCCAAACGTTTGCCCCGGCATTGATAAATGCTTTTGCGGTTGCTAATCCAATTCCGGTGCTACCCCCGGTTATAACTACATTTTTACCTTTAAAGTTCATGACTTATTTTTTTAATATTTACGAAGCAAACTTAGGATATAGAAATTTATTTTAGTTACTTTGTAACTAAAAGTAACAGTAACATTTGGGTAACAAGGTAACTTATGGCTGACTATGTATGTGTGCCAGGGCACAAAAAAGAAATTATGGCCGTGCATGATGCAATGGACGTGCTGAACGGCAAATGGAAAATCTCCATTATCTCATCTATCTGCTATTATAATAAAAGAAGGTTCTCTGATATTTTGAACGACGTAAACGGCATATCAAACAAGATGCTGAGTAAGGAATTAAAGGAGCTGGAAGTAAATAAGCTGATAAAGCGGACTGTTTTAGACACTCAGCCTGTAACCGTTCAATATAACCTGACCGAGTACGGACAAACACTGCAGACTATTATCAACAACCTGGCCGATTGGGGAATGAAACACCGACAGGTAATTATAGATGATAAGTAAAATTAAAATAGGAGAGGCTCAAAACCTCTCTTTTTTGTTTTTGGCAAAGCCATATAGCTCGCTGCGGACGGCTGTTTTTACATCATTTTAGTTTAAACCAAACAGAAATTCTTTAATAGGATACACTATGCTGAACAGTAGTGCTCCTGTTTTCTGAACATTAATTTGATGTTAAGTTTATTTCATAAATAGATAAAAAGTTGGTATTTGAGAGTGAAATAGTGTGCTGATAATCAATATCTAAGCACATGTTTTTTGTAACATACCTGTTGTAAGAATTGATTTTTGAATAGTCATGCCAATCTCACAAGCGCCAAAAAATGCTACAATGGCAAAGTATTTGTAAAAGGGGTATCAACGCGGCAATAAAACCGCGGACTATTTACTAAAAATTACAACTATGAAAACAGTGACAAAAGTTATAGCAGGCGCTTTTACAGCAGCAGCTATATTCGTCGGAACAAATGTTAATGCTCAAACAACCCCAGCCAACAAATTACGCTTTGGTATCGGTGTTGAAGCTGGTATACCAACCGGCGACATTCATGATTATTCAAAATTTGAATTAGGTGGTACAGGACGTTTACAATATGGTGTAAACAACAATGTGGCCTTAACGCTAACTTCGGGTTACTATAATTTCTTTGGTAAAACTTACACTACTTCGGTAACTACACCAACGGGTACTGCCACATCAACCTTTAAGGCCAGATCATTGGGTATGATCCCTGTTAAAGCTGGTGTTAAAGCATTCGTGTCTGATGGTTTTTATCTTGCAGGCGAAGCTGGTGCAGGCTTTGAAGTTCATCCAACTGTAGCGGGTGGCGATAAAAACACTAAGCTGATCCTTTCACCCGGTTTAGGTTATGCAACCAAATCATGGGATATAGGAGCACGTTATGAAAACTTCTCGGGCCAGGGTAGCAACTATGGCCTGGTAGGTTTGCGTGTAGCTTACGGGTTTGGCTTGTAATATCCAAAACTCCAGTAATAACAGGAAAGCCCCTCGTCGTGATGATGAGGGGCTTTCTTGTTATTGTCTGAATCAGAATTTACAGAATTAGTGAATTAGCAGAATTTAAGTTGAAACGTTCTTCATTTTCAAATCTTCAAATTAATTATTTCATCTGCACATTTAAAATCTGAAATCTGCACATCTTATACCAGTTTCCCCAGCGCTTCTTTAATCCTTCTTACGGCTTCAATTAGCTTATCTTCGGCCGCAGCGTACGATAAACGGATAGCAGTAGGGTCGCCAAACGAATCGCCGCCAACGGTGGCAACATGGGCTTCTTCTAAAAGATAAATGCTCAGTTCATCAGCATCTTTAATGGTTTTGCCATTATAGCTTTTACCAAAGAACGAAGTTACCTCGGGGAAGAAATAGAAAGCGCCATCCGGCAGGTTTACTTTTAACCCTTCAATTTCGCTTAGTAACTTGTATACTATATCGCGGCGTTTTTTAAATGCGGCGCGCATTTCCAGTACAGTTTCTAAACCACCTTCGTAAGCGGCAACACCGGCACGTTGGGTTATAGAGCAGGTACCAGAGGTTATTTGTCCCTGCATTTTATCGCAGGCAATGGCTATCTCTTTGTTTGATGCCGTGTAACCAATTCTCCAACCGGTCATGGCAAATGCTTTCGACCAGCCGTTGATGATGATCACACGATCTTTAATATAATCAAACTGCGCTATTGATTCATGTTTATCAACGTAGTTAATGTGCTCATAAATCTCGTCGCTTAAAATATATACATGCGGGTGTTTTTCAAACACTTTGGCCAGGCCTTCCAATTCATCCTTACTGTAAACGCTGCCCGTGGGGTTACAAGGCGACGAGAACATAAACAATTTGGTTTTAGGGGTTATGGCTGCCTCTAATTGCTCAGGGGTAATTTTAAAGTTTTGTTCAACAGTAGTGTTTATAAAAACACTTACGCCTTCGGCCAGTTTAACCACCTCGCTGTACGATACCCAGTAAGGGGTAGGGATAATTACTTCTTCGCCCGGATTAACCAAACACAATACCGCGTTGGCAATGGCTTGTTTGGCACCGGTTGAAACTACTATCTGGCTAAAATCATAATCAAGTCCGTTTTCGTTCTTCAGTTTGGCAACAACAGCCTTACGCAGTTCAGGATAGCCTGCTACGGGTGTGTAGTAGGTAAAGTTTTTATCCATGGCCTGCTTGGCAGCTTCTTTAATGTGTTCAGGGGTATGAAAATCAGGCTCGCCAAAGCTCAAACTGATTACATCCACGCCTTTTGCGGCAAGTTCACGGCCCAATTTGGCCATTTTAATTGTTGCTGATTCGGACAGGTTATTTATCCGGTTACTTAATGCGCTCATATAAATTATGTTATCGCGGCAAATATAGAAAATAACTTTACTGCTACTTACGCTTGTTATTTATAAATTTGCTGCCTAATAAAGATTGTTTTGAAGGAACAAAAAAGGATCATATTAATTTCGCTGATTACGGGTATAGTGTTGATGATGGCGAAATTCGGGGCTTACTTTTTAACCGGTTCCAATTTTGTATTAAGTGATGCCGCCGAAAGTATTGTTAATGTAATTGCCAGTTCCTTCGCTTTTTTTAGCATTTACCTTGCTGCACAGCCTCGCGACGAAAATCACCCCTACGGGCATGGCAAGGTAGAGTACTTTTCGGTATTTATCGAAGGATCGCTTATAGGCATTGCCGGGCTCATCATTATCGGAAAATCGATATATAGTTTAATTCATCCCGAAAATATTCATGATTTGCTCACCGGCGCGGTTATTATTGGTGCCACGGGCGCTGTTAACGGCGCTTTGGGTTATTATATGATTTATAAGGGGAAAGTATTGCGGTCGATAACGCTCGATGCCGACGGGCGTCATTTAATAGCCGACATGGTAACCAGCATTGGCCTGGTGGCAGGTTTACTACTGATTCATTTTGTGGGTTTAATATGGCTTGATAGCGCGTTATCAATTTTGGTAGCCTTGTATTTAATTTATAGCGCCTACAAACTGGTACGCCGCTCTGTAGGCGGACTTATGGACGAGGCCGACATAGATGTAGTTAACGAGGTAATAAAAGTACTAAGCGATAAACGCCGCGATGCCTGGATTGATGTGCATAACCTGCGTGCTCAAAAATATGGTCATGAACTGCATATTGACTGCCACCTTACGCTACCCAGTTATTTTGATTTGAATACGGTGCATACCGAGGTATCGTTGGTTGATAAAATGATTAACCAGGAGGTAGGTATAAAAACCGAACTATTTATTCATACCGACCCATGTTTGCCCAATTGCTGCCACTATTGCAGCATGCCCAATTGCCCCATCAGGAGCGAGGCCAAAACAGAAACCATTGAGTGGACCATGGATATTGTAGTACGAAATAAAAAACACTTTGAATAATGACGTATTTTAATGTAAGGGTTTACGGCCTGTTGCTTAATGATAACGACGAATTGCTGGTAAGCGATGAGCAGGAATATGGGATGCAGTTTACCAAATTCCCCGGCGGTGGCCTTGAATTGGGCGAAGGCCTGGTTGACGGCCTGAAGCGCGAATTTATGGAGGAGTGTAACCTGGAAATTGAAATTGTAGGGCATTTTTATACAACCGATTTTTTTGTGAAATCGGCCTTTAACAATTCGCAGGTCATCAGCGTTTACTATTTGGTACGGAGCATAAGCCCGGTAAATTTAGTTACCAAAACCATAGCCTTTGATTTTGACGGCGAAGGCGAAGTGCTGCAGTCATTCAGGTGGATAAACTTAACTGCCCTAAGTATAGCCGATTTTGTATTCCCTACAGATAAGCGCGTAGTTGAACTTTTACAGGATGAGTTATGAACCTTACCGAACGTGACCTTAAAGTTATCTGGCACCCCTATACCCAAATGAAAACCGCGGCGCCGCCTGTACCCATTGTAAGGGGGGCGGGTGCTTTATTGTTTGATGAAACGGGCAAACAATATATTGATGCCGTATCGTCCTGGTGGGTAAACATTCATGGGCACGCGCATCCTTATATCGCCAAAAAAGTGGCCGAACAACTGCAGAAACTGGAGCATGTGATCTTCGCCGGCTTTACCCATGAAGGCGCTGTTGAATTAGCCGAGCGGTTATTGACCCATTTACCCGATAACCAGCAAAAAGCATTTTACTCAGATAATGGTTCAACCGCCATCGAAGTAGCCATAAAAATGTGCCTGCAATACTGGAATAACAACGGCCAGCAACGCACCAAAATACTGGCTTTTAACAATGCCTACCACGGCGATACCTTTGGTGCCATGGCTGTAAGCGGCCGCAGCGCATTTACAAAAGCCTTTGATAGTTTATTGTTCGAGGTCGAATTTATTGATACCCCCAACAAAGAAAACATCCAAAGTCTCAAATCTCAAATCTCACACCTCAAATCTCAACTGGCTTGTTTTATTTTCGAGCCACTGGTGCAGGGATCTGCAGGCATGCTGATGTACGAGGCCGAATACTTGAATGAACTGATGGCCCATTGCAAACAGGAAGGTGTGCTGATGATTGACGACGAGATTTTCACCGGGTTTGGCCGCACAGGAAAGTCATTTGCATGCGATTATCTTAATGTACAGCCCGATATTATGTGCTTTTCAAAAGGCTTAACGGGTGGCACCATGGCATTAGGCTTAACAACCTGTAGCAAGCACATCTACGATGCTTTTTTATCTGATGATCGGTTGAAAACGCTTTTTCACGGCCATTCGTTTACCGCCAATCCTATAGCCTGCGCATCGGCACTGGCAAGCCTGGATTTGTTTGAACAACCCCAAACAGCCGCAAATATTGAACGGATAGTTAACGCGCATGCATTGTTTGCCGGTAAAATTAAACATCACCCTAAAATAAAAAACCTGAGGCAAACCGGTACCATACTGGCAATGGAGTGGGAAACAGGGGATAATACCTCTTATTTCAGCTCGCTTCGCGATAAATTATACCATTACTTTTTAACTGCCGGTGTTATATTACGCCCCCTGGGCAACGTAATTTACATTTTACCGCCGTATTGCATTACTGATGATGAACTACAGTATGTTTACAGCAAAATAGAGCAGGCATTACAAGAAATATAACATGTTATTAAACAAACTTCTACCGCAAATAATAGCCGATAACCAGTTGCACTCCCGCTGGCTGAACACGCTGTCGCTGATGGAAAACACCGGGGCCCGCAAAATTTCGGCCAGTGAAGACCCGCTTACGGTGACCTATATTATCTTGAAACATGCTGCCGAAGAGCATCGCCATGCCTTTTACCTCAAAAAACAACTGGAAAAAACAGGTGTTGAGCTGCCAACCTACGCTGCCGAATACCTGCTGGCCCCGGGCTCAAGCAAATACTACTTAAACCAACTGGATATTGATGTTTGCCGCTATCTTAAAAGCGAATTGAACCTTACAGGCCCCGAACTTCGTTTTGCGGCTTATTTGCTTGTAACCTATGCTATTGAAGTTCGTGCCGATGAACTTTACCCCATTTACCAATCGGCCCTTGACGAAGCGGGCAGCAAAGTAAACGTAAAATCAATTATCCTGGAAGAAGAAGGGCACCTGGAAGAAATGCTTAACCAGCTGCACAAATTCTCGCCCGATTGGGAAAAACACGCCAATAAAGCGGTAGCTTTTGAAACCAGGTTGTTTGAAATGTGGGTGAAGCAGTTGGGAGCTTCGTTAAATTCAAAATTCAAAAGTTAAAATTCAAAATTTATTTCTGAACCGGAATTTGTTGAATTTAGGAATGTGCAGAATTTTTTAATTGGCCTGCTGACGAAATCCGACGTTTTTCATCGAGTATTTTGAATGCGTCTTCAATTGGGATGGAGGGTTCGTTAAGTAATTTCACTTCGTCATATAACCGAATATCTTCCAATTCGTCTAATTCTTCTTCTGTAGGCATATTCAAATTACGGCTATTAAAAATAAAAAAGCAAACCCGGAGCAATCAATATAGCGCATTTATTAATCTAAATTCTGCCAATTCTTTAATTCTAAAAATTCCGGTTCAGAAAAAATCCTGTTAACCCCGCAAACGGTTGGTTTAGTAACTCATATACTCCGTATATACCTCCTGCAAAAAGGCCTTGCCGTATAAAAGTACATTATCGGTAGTCTTCGCATCAGCGTTTTTATTGCCGGTGTAAACTATCCTGCGGCCTGAATTATCGTATGACACCACTTGTTGGGGTGCCATAAAACAAAAGCCATTGTCCCAGTCAAAAAAAGCAAAATCTTTGGTGGTAGGGTTAAGCAAATCTTTCGACCATTTAAACTGTTGATGGGGCAGGCCAAGCTGGGTAAGCAGGGTGGCGGCAATATCAGTTTGTCCGCCCAGTTTATTGATTTTTTTGCCTCTGTATTCGGGTTTTATTACTTCGCCAAGAAACAGCAGCGGGATATGGTATTTTACAGGGTTATAAGCTTCAGATACATTGCGTGGCAGGCGGTGGCCATGGTCGGCTACTAAAATAAACAGGGTGTTTTTATACCAGGCCTGCTTTTTAGCTTGTTCAAAATAGGAGTTGAGGCATGAGTCGGTAAAGTAGGCGGTACTCCTGAACTTATTGCTGGCATCACCCGCCTCATCGTCTTCCGGAAAATGTCCTTTTACGGGCAGCACAAAAGGCTCGTGATTGGTTGATGTTTGCAGGTAGGTAAAAAAAGGCTGCTTTTGTTGTTGGGCAAAATCCAGGTGTTTAGCAAAAAGCACATCGTCATAAACACCCCATTGGGTTTTTACCAGGTTTTGATCAAAGGCGGCTTCGTCGGTAATATGATCAACCTGGTGGTTTTTCATAAACAGGTCAAAATGCATGTAATTGCTTTTGCCGCCGTAAAAATATGATGTTGGATAGCCCGCCGTCTTAAGCGATGACGCTATGGCCGGCAGCTTTTTATTTTTTAAAGTATCGGCAACAATGGTACGAATAGCCTGCGACGGAAAGCCGCTCATGATAGATACGATGCCTTTGTCGGTCCTGTCGGCAGATGAATAAATGTTGTTGAACAGGATGCCGTTTTTAATGAATTTTTCAAAATTGGGCGCTACGCCTTTATCGCCCCCTAATGACTCAATCACATCGGCAGTATAGCTCTCTATCTGGATAATGACAATGTTTGGCCTGTTGGTGGTAAGTATGTTTTCCGTGCTGTCACTATTATAACTATAAGCCTCCTGCACAAGCCGGGTAGCATTGTTTGGCTGCATAAATACAAATGGGTTGTACGGGCGGCCAAGGTTTTCAACTACGTTGTTAAACAGGTTCCATTCGGTATTAAGAGCTGCCTGGTTTAAAAATTCATGATCAGAAAAATAGGCTGAGTTTTGATCGACAGGTACTGGTTGTAAACCGCCCCTCATGAGCAAAAAGTTGGAAAAAAGCAGTAAGGCTATAACCACGGCTTTTAGCCTGGGTTCGAGCACGGGCTTTTTAAAGTTAAAATCAATGATCTTTAATGACAGGAAGATACCCGATGCCAATATTATAATACATATAAAAACGCTCCTGCCCACCGGTGATGATCCTGTTGAGGCAAATGCTTCGGACGGTGCGTCGTACAATGATTTAAATACCCTGAACACCACTTTGGTGCCCCACTCGCGGAAAATGTTGAAATTGAGCCCGGTATTTAACGAGATAAAAAACAGGCAAACCCAAACATATACTTTAAGCCAGATAGGTTTAACATGCGTTTTTGGTATGCACCAGTTAACCAGGAAAACCAACAGGGGGATGGCGCTGATATAGGCTGCTGCCGAAGCATCAAGCCGGAGGCCGTAAAAATAGGTCTGTATAATGTCGCTTAGCCCGGCATCTTTAAGCTTAGGCAGAAAATATAGCTCAAACGCCAAACGGGTTATTGCGAAGAACAATAACCAGAATAAAAAAAATCTGACTAAACTAAAAAGGTTTCTTAACATACAGGGGTACAAAAGTAAGTACTTTACTGCAATGTTAAGAAACCTTTAGCTTTTTGTTAAAGTAATTGCTTACCTGCCGCCGCGCATGGCTTTCAAATCGTCCATCGTGATTTTTTCAAAATCGGCGGGGATACCAAAGGTGCCGGCAGGTAGTTTTTGCTCGGTTACACTTTTAACCGTAACCTCAGTTGACTGGCCTTGTGCAAATGAAGTATACTGCACCGGGAAACCACCGATGCCCGCGTAATATTTGGCTATACCAGTAGAAGGTATTTCAATATCATTGGTAATCCATATGTCGTAAGTTTTGCTGGTTTTTTTATCGGTAGCAACCACTTTTTTACAGTTAAAGCCATTGATAACCTTAGTTTCGGTGCCCGGGGCAAAAGTAAATTGTGGTAAAGCTGCCATTGCCTGGTCAATATCATCCGGACTGGCTACTGCCGCTTTTTTAATGTTGGCAACAGCTACATCAACCAAAACCACCATCGATGTAGCATCGGCGTTTGTTAAAATTTTGATATTGGCCGGTCCGTTTGAAAAAGCAAATGCACTTGAATCGGCCCTGAAATAGTTTTTAGCTTCAACGGGGCGTCCCATCATCTGGGTAGTGAAATCTATAACGCCCTCGCTGTACTTTTTTTGTGCGTTTGCACTCATTGCGGTTGCCGTAAGGGCAAGGCCCAAAGCAATACTTAAAGTTTTTATGCTCATTGTTTTAATTTGATTATTACCAATTTACCTGTTTTTAACTTAAAGACAAATTTATTGGCAGTTAGTTTAATGTTGTTAATTAGATACGGTAATAAGTGAATTGTTACGTTTTAATATTTTATAGTGTATGCTCAACGTTTTTGCAGTTGCCGCAAATCTTTCAATGGTTTGGCTACTGTTACTGCCATCAATGATCAATGTTTGGTAGCCATAGTTGCTATTTACCTCCTGTAAATTGGTGTGCGGGTTACCGGTAATATATAAATAATTGGTCATCAGTTTGCCCGGTAGCTGCTGGTTTTGTAAATGCTTATCAAATATAATTAACCTTTTATTATAAAACTGCATTAACGCGCCGCGTTTTTTAAACCATGTTGAACTGATGTTTTGGCCTAATCCAATAATGCTGATATGCTGCACCTGTGCGCTATCTAAATAAGGTTGTACCGAATATTTGTAATTTTTATCAGTATCGGCAAGGTTGGTAAGTACAATCGCGCTGCTGCCGTTTTTAAATACAATGCCCGTGTTTTTACGCAGGTTTAAAAAAGCGATAGAATGGGTGTTTTCGGCCCGGTACCTTTTCAGGCTGATGCTTGTGGCAAATAGCAGCAGGCTGGCCAGGCTAAGCTTTATAAGCCATATTTTTTTATTATACAAATAGTAAAACGCGCTTATAATGATTACATAAAGCAGTAAATACTCCGGCACGGTAAGCCATATTTTACCAATGCCGGCAAAAGGTGTATGTTCAATAATTGCCAGTGCTTTATTCATGAACAGGATGGTGTACTCCAATAGCCGCGCCTGTAAAGTTGATAGTAGGGGCACCCATGAAAGCGCCAGGTAGGCAACACCGCTATACATAATAACCGATGTAGGTATAATAATGAGCAGGTTACTCAGCAAAAAATAAACCGGGAACTGGTGAAAATACAATGCGCTTAACGGAAATGTAATAACCTGCGCCGCTATTGATACCGAGCAAGCCATCCAAACTTTATTGGCCCATTTATTTTTAAACTCCAGCCATTGATAAACAACCGGCTGTAAAACCACCAGCCCGGCTACAGCCAGGTACGATAACTGGAAACCAACATCTGTTATTAAAAGCGGGTTGTACAACAACAGCGCGAATGCCGATACCGCCAGGATGTTGAGTAAATTGATATATCGCGCATAGGTTTTACCAATAATAACCATACTGATCATCACCGCTGCCCGGCAAACGGCAGGTGAGAAGCCGCTGAGCAGCGAATAGTACCAGATTAGCGCGATAATGATAACCGCTTTTATTACCCGGCCATGCCGGTAGCCGTTTAAAAAGCCAAGCGTAAATTGTAACAGAATATAAATGATGGCCACGTGCGCACCCGAAACCGATAAAACATGGATGGTACCTGTTTTTGAATAAGCCTGCAAAATATCGGTACTCAAATCGGCTTTGTAACCAAGTATAAGGGTTGATGCTACGGCTATGGCACCAGGGTCATGCATTTGCTGCTTAAACCGGTTAATCATTTGCTGCCGTAAACGCAGCGAAAACGCGATGAGCGGGTTGCCGGTACCATGCATTACAACCCGGTACATCTCCGGGTATAAAAATGCCTGGTAGTATATATTTTGATGCGCCAGGTATTTTTTGTAATTGAATTCTCCTGGGTTAAAAGGGGGATCGATAGGGTTATATTTGGCCGGGATAACTAACTCATCGCCGTATTGCAGGGATATGGCTGCACTGTCTTTAATGGTGACCAGCAAGGTGCCGGTAACGGGTTTTAATTGCTTATTGTTAATGCTTTGCCCAACTGTTGCCGTAAATCTTAGCAGGCCGTTTTTGAGCTGCGGTTCGGTGGTAACTTTTATCGAAAGATATTGCGCCGGCCATCTGGAAAAATGTTGCCCATTGTTCAACTCGTTGTTATTGATTGCGGCGATGCAGCCTGCCAAAAACAGGATGAATGCGATTAATACCCCGCCAAGCCACCTGTTTTTATAAATAGCCAGTCGTTGGTAGGCTAAATTCAGGAAGATAAATGCAATACTCAGCCCGCCGAAAATGCTCCAAAGTAGAGGCAGGTATGAGGCTGTCATAAAGCCGATACCTAAGGATATCCCTGATAAAAAGGGCAGGAGCAATACAACAAACGGGATCTCGCCTTTATGATTCGCGATCATTTATGATATAGAAAACAATAAAGATATGTTTTAGGAGGATATCTACAACTGGTCCCTTACTTCCAGCAGGAATTTTTTGATGTTTTCGAGCGAATCAATTACCCGTTGGTTTTCTTTATGGTCGCCCAGGTTGCTTTTCAGGTGTTCTTTGGCGCCGTTGAGGGTATAGCCTTTATCGCGGATGAGGTGGAAGATGATCTTGAAATTCTCGATATCTTCCGGTGTAAAATAGCGGTTGCCTTTTTTGTTTTTTTTTGGCTGAAGTACATCAAACTCCTTTTCATAAAAACGGATAAGCGATTGGTTTACATCAAACATGGCCGATACCTCGCCCATGGTGTAATACATTTTGCTTATTTCACGTTCTTTGTAAGCCATATGCAAAGGTATCTTTTTGATTTTGGATTTGGGAACCGGGATTTCGGATTTTTTGCCTGAGCCCGATTAATCAGATTATCAGATTTCGACAGGAAATCAAATTCATAACAATCCGGTCAATCCAGCAAAATCCCTAAACCGTATTAGCTTTTCATCTTCTTCAGCAATGCTTCCACAACTTTTGGGAAGTGCAGGTGTTCGAGCTGCTGGCCTTTGAATTTGATCATCTCAAGGTTGTCGCCCGGTTCAATTTTGAATTTCGACTGATGGATAACTTCACCTTCATCAAACTGTTCGTTTACAAAATGAATTGTTATACCGCTTTCTTCTTCCCCGGCATCTAAAATAGCTTTGTGTACATGATCTCCGTACATGCCTTTACCACCATATTTGGGCAGCAGGGCAGGGTGCAGGTTGATGATTTTGTTGGGAAATGCCTTTAATAATGACGCCGGAATCAGCCATAAAAAACCGGCCAGTACGATAAGGTCTACCTGCAGGTTTTTGAGCAGGCGGATTACATCATCTGTCTCAAAAAATTCATTACGTGTAAATACGTGCGATGGCACTTCAAAATTGTCGGCTCGCTGTAACACAAAGGCTTGCGGGTTGTTGGTGAGTATCAATACAACTTCGGCCTCGGCATTGCGTTTAAAATACTCCATTATTTTTTGGGCGTTTGATCCCGAACCTGAAGCAAAAATGGCAATTCGTTTCTTCATTAAAGTTTTTCAAAGGTGATGAAACTGCCTCAAACGGTAATTAATATGTTAAGGGCAATTTATAAACCGTTCAATAATATTCAAATATAATTTTTTATGTGATTTAATTGCTACTTGTTATAGCTTTTTGCCTGATAAATCCATAGCGAACCACCGTGCGGGCCTTAGTGGCCGAATAATTGGGTTCAACGTCGCCGGTTTGTAATACCAGCGAGTAATTGCCAAGGGTTTCAATCTGTGTGTAGTCAAATGGTTTTTCGGTACTCATGGTGCCACCTGCTACCGTATCTTTAGCCACCATATCTGATGAGAAGTATAACCTGTTTTCGGTCAACGTCCAGGTGCCGGTTGATGTTTGCTCAATACAATCAAAATTGGTGTAGCTGCAGGTATTATCGCTTTTGAAAGTAAAATACTGGTTTTTATCACAATCGGTATTTAAGGTGTCAGGGTTGCCTACCTGCGTATTCCCTGTGTAATGGTAAACCTGTATCGAGGCTAGTTGCCAAACACCGCTGGCTAAAAGGGCCGGAATATTGCTGTTTTTATCTTTTTTGCAGGAGTTTACCAGTGCCCCAACGACAACTAAGGCAAGTATAAAGAGTAATGGAAATTTTTTTTTCATGAAATAATGTACGCGCAAAAATATGAAATCCTGCAGTTATTAATCCACCGGCAGGGGGTATATTTAAATAACTGTTTTAAACGTTTTTTATTTTAATGGAACGGCCAACATCTTCAAGCTGATGTAGCGGTTTTAACTTTTGAATTTTTACTTTTAACTTTTGAAATTAAAACCATGCGTATCCCATTCCCGCTGCTTAAAGCCGAATTTAAACGTGTTTTACTAAGCCTCGACTTTACAAATGACAAGGCCGACAAGTGTGCTGTTATTTTTGCTGAAAACAGCAGAGACGGCATATATACGCATGGATTAAACCGTTTTCCGGTTTTTGTGCAGCACGTAAAAGATGGGCTGGTTAAACCGGATAACCAACCCAACCGGCAAGCTGGTTTTGGTGCCATGGAACAATGGAATGGCAATTTGGGTCCCGGGATGCTGAACGCCAGGTTTTGTATGGATAGGGCTATCCAACTTGCAAGTGATAACGGAATAGGATGTGTGGCACTAAAAAATACCAACCACTGGATGCGCGGTGGCACCTACGGCTGGCAGGCTGCCAATGCCGGTTACATAGGTTTATGCTTTACCAATACCATTGCCAACCTGCCACCCTGGGGCGGCCTTGAGCCACGTTTGGGCAATAACCCCCTGGTGATAGCTGTGCCACGTAAAGATGGGCATGTGGTGTTGGATATGGCCATATCGCAATACTCGTTGGGGAAGTTGAAGCAATACGAAAATAGTAACGAGCCATTGCCCTTACCGGGCGGATATGATAGCGAAGGTAATTTAAGTACTAATCCGGCAGCCATCCTTGGGGCAAAAAGGCTACTTCCTATTGGGTTTTGGAAAGGATCGGGGCTTGCCCTGGTGCTCGATCTTTTGGCTACTGTATTAAGCGGTGGAAACTCCACAGCAAGAATAACCGAAAGCGGGGCCGATTCCGGCATATCGCAGGTATTTATCTGCATAAAACCTGCAAACGATCAGCAAACAGCCACCTTAATTGAAGAGATCATCGCTTACACCAAAACCAGTACCCCTGAGCAAGAGGGTGGTACAATAAGCTATCCCGGCGAAAATACCCTGAAAACCCGTGAAAGAAATTTATCCGAAGGGGTTTTGGTTGATGAGCGGATTTGGGATGTGGTGAGGGGTCTATAAAGCCGCTCCTCTATTTTTGAATTTTGAATTTTTACTTTTGAATTACCCAACCATCATCCCCTCAAATTTCTCCCAAAAGCCATCGCGCGGAACCGGGGCTATAATTTCGATAGGCTCGTTTTTTACCGGGTGAATAAAGGTAAGCTTACGGGCATGAAGGCAGATGCTCTTACGCAGGCTGCCACGCGGATATCCGTACTTATTATCGCCTACTATAGGTGAGCCCAGCGTTGATAGCTGTACGCGGATTTGGTGCGGCCGGCCGGTTATCGGGTCAACTTCTACCAGGTAGTACCCGTTAAGCTCGGCAACCAGTTTGTAGCTCAGTTCAGATCGTAAACTGCCTTGCACCTCTTTGTCGTGAGCTTTGGTTACGTTTTTTTGCGGATTTTTTACCAGCCAATGTACCAATGTGCCCGATTCAGGATACGGTTTTTTGCGCACCACGGCATAATAGGTTTTATGCATTTCGCGGCCTTTAAACATTTTATTGATCCGCTCAAGCGCTTTACTGGTTTTGGCAAACAGGATAACGCCGCTCACCGGCCTGTCCAGCCGGTGCACCACGCCTAAAAACGCGCCATTGGGCTTGTTGTATTTTTGGGCTATGTACTTTTTAACTTTATCGTCTAATGATTCGTCGCCGGTATCGTCAACCTGTACAATATCCCCGGCACGTTTGTTCACCGCAATAAGGTGATTATCCTCATAAAGGATATCCTTATCAGTAACATCAAAACTGGTATAATTAAACTCGGGGCGGGCCATTCTATTTTTGGTTCATGGTTGATAGTTCATGGCCACCGCAAACGGCTATGAACCATGAACTATCAACCATGGGCTATCTAATATTGTTCCTTATCACTCGGGAAGCTTTTTGATTTTACATCGCTGATGTAGTTTTTGAAAGCGCCGTTCATCTGCTCATATAAATTAGAATACTGGCGTAAAAAACGCGGCTTAAAATCGTTGTTAATCCCCAGCATATCGTGTATTACCAAAACCTGGCCGTCGCACTGGCCGGCACCGATACCTATAATAGGGATTTGTACGCTTTGGCTAACTTCTGTTGCCAGCTTGGCCGGTATTTTTTCAAGCACAATAGCAAAGCAGCCAAGCTCCTGTAATTTAAGCGCATCTTCACGCAGCTTTTGGGCCTCAACTTCCTCCTTGGCGCGTACCGTGTAGGTGCCAAATTTATAAATAGATTGTGGCGTTAAGCCCAAATGGCCCATTACCGGGATTCCTGCTGTAAGGATACGGCTTACAGATTCGGCTATTTCTACGCCTCCTTCCATTTTAACAGCATGGGCGCCAGATTCTTTCATGATCCGGATAGACGAGTTAAGCGCCTCTTTGGAGTTACCCTGGTATGATCCGAAGGGCAAATCAACAACAACCAATGCGCGTTTGGCCGCGCGAACAACTGACGATGCATGGTATATCATCTGATCGAGCGTTATCGGAAGCGTGGTTTCATGCCCGGCCATCACGTTTGAGGCCGAATCGCCTACCAGGATGATGTCCATGCCGGCTTCATCTACAATGGTAGCCATGGAGTAATCGTATGCGGTAAGCATGGCAATTTTTTCGCCACGGTTTTTCATCTCCTGCAAAATATGGGTGGTAATCCTTTTAACTTCTTTGTTTACAGACATGGTTAAATGTATTAAAGAAAGCACAAAGGTAATTTGAAACGCACGAATTTCACGAATTTAATCTAATTAGACTAACGCTAATAAATTAACTCAATTGACAGCGCATTCAATTCGTATTAATTTATTCCATTCGTGAAATTCGTGTCTGTTAATTTCTGAAATTCGTGTTTTAAATCCGAAATATTCTCTTACTTTTGCACCGTGAATCCGGAAGTTCCTTACTTCAATATTTCTATTAGTTTTCACGGGGCTTTGAACCAGGCGATCCGATTTAATAATCCATTCAATTTTTTTGCTAAATGACGCACTTCACCAAATTACCGGCAGTACTTTTATTGGCTGATGGCACCGTATTTTACGGTAAAGCCGCAGGAAAGATAGGTACTACTACCGGCGAAATCTGTTTTAATACAGGAATGACCGGTTACCAGGAAATTTTTACCGACCCATCATACTTCGGGCAAATAATGGTTGCTACCAATGCGCACATTGGTAATTATGGCATTGCCGATAGCGAAGTTGAATCGGGTAATATCCAGATTGCAGGCCTGGTTTGTAAAAACTACAACATTGCTTACAGCCGCAAACAGGCTAACGAATCTATCCAGGACTATTTTCAGCAGCAAAATATAGTAGGCATCAGCGATGTTGATACCCGCCAGATAGTACGCCATATCCGCGATAAGGGAGCCATGAATGCTATCATTTCTTCGGAGATATTAGATATCGAAGAGCTGAAAGCCAGGCTGGCCGAAGTGCCTTCTATGGACGGATTGGAACTATCGTCGCAGGTATCAACCACCGAAACTTACACTTTTGGTAGCGAGGATGCCGCCTATCGTGTAGCGGTACTTGATTTGGGTGTAAAGAAAAACATCCTGCGCAACTTTGACGACCGTGATGTTTATGCCAAAGTTTTCCCCGCAAAAACTACTTATGCCGAAATGGAAAAGGATTTTGCGCCAAACGGATATTTTATATCAAACGGCCCCGGCGATCCATCGGCTATGCCTTACGCCATTGATACGGTAAAAGAAATTTTAGCCGCCGATAAACCGATGTTTGGCATTTGCTTAGGCCACCAGTTACTGGCTTTGGCTAACGATATCCCAACTAAAAAAATGTTTAACGGTCACCGAGGTTTAAACCACCCGGTAAAAAATATCATTATCAATCATTGCGAGGTAACATCGCAAAACCATGGTTTTGGCGTGATCCCCGAAGCCGTACGTGCATCTGATAAAGTAGAAATTACCCATGTAAACCTTAACGATCAATCGATAGAAGGTATCCGTGTAAAAGATAAAAGAGCATTCTCGGTACAGTATCACCCGGAGTCGTCACCTGGCCCGCACGATTCAAGGTATTTGTTTGATGATTTTATCAACCTGATGAAATAAGCTGCGGATATGCAGATGTGCAGATTTTAGATGTGCAGATGATTTTGAAAGCCTTTCGAGTTTTAAGCTTGAAAGGCTTTTTTATTGTTGGTTTATGCCTCGGCCGGTGTGGCAACGGCTACAGCCGGCAGTGTGAACATAAATTCGGTACCTACTCCCGGTTGGCTGGTCACCCATATTTTGCCGTGGCATTTTTCGACCAGATCTTTGCAAAACAGCATGCCCATGCCGGTGCCCGACTCATTTTTGGTACCAACCTTGCTGTTTACCTTGCCTTTAAACAGTTTATCGCGCTGATCGGCAGACATGCCTACCCCGGTATCTTTTACCTTTACAACAATTCTTTTATTATCTTCCATCGTTGCCGAAATCTCTATGGTATCACCTTCACGGCAAAATTTAAGCGCATTGGTAATCAGGTTACGAATAACAATGCGGATAGAGTTTGGATCGGCCCAGGCGGATAAATTGGCGGGGATACTATCCACCAGGGTAATACCTTTTAATTGGGCTTGCTCATGATAGCTCTCAATCTCCAAACTCACCAGCCCTTTTATCGAAAAGTTTTTTACCGATGCTTCAAAGTTTTCCATTTGGCTGTTTATCCAGAATAGCAGGGTATCAAGAAAATCAGAAGTATATTCCAGCTTTTTTAATACGCCGGGTATCATTTCCAGCAATTCCTCGTGGCTGATGCTGTCGTCCTGTAATAAACTGAAAAGCCCACGCAGTGTGCTTAATGGCGCGCGCAGGTCATGGGCTAAAATAGATATCAGCCTGTCTTTTAAAACATTTAAATCGTTTAGCTTTTCGGCCTGGTCGTCAATGTTGGCTTTTTGTTTCAATATCTCGTGGTTACGGTCTTCCAAAAGGGCGTTAATCTTTTGCTGCTTTCGTTTTTGCCGGTAATAAATACCCACAGTAACAATCATGCCCACAATGATGATAGAAAATATGGCGTTAACCAGGCGTTGGCTTTTTATTTTCTGTTGATATATCAGGTCGCGTTCGCGTTGTTGTTGGGCAAGTTGCCGTTTCTTTTCGGCAAAGCCAAGTTCGTAATTATATGACGTTAGCTTTTGAATGCTTTCATTATCGTTAATTTGATTTTTAAGGCTGATGTATTCATTTAGCATCCGGTTGGCATCCTCAAATTTACCAAGGCCGGCCATCGCTTTGTTAAGTTGTAATGCGGAGTTTGAGCGTACCGATATATTCCCCAGTTTAATAGCCTGCGCCTGCCCATCCACGGCGTATTTATAGGCATTTTTATAATCGCCCAACAAATTATAAACAGTGGCATAACCGTTTGAAGCATAGGCCTGGTTATAAACAATCTGGTATTTTGTAGCTATCCGTAACGATGTATCCAGGTATGATTTGGCAAGCGGAATTTGATTTTTATGCGCATAACACATGCCCAGATCTGTATAAACCGAACTTAGCCCGTCTTTATCATCCTGCTGTTTGGCGGTTTTTAACGATTTTAATAAATACACTATAGCCTCGTCGTACTTATGCTGGGCAAGCAGTACTTCGCCAATGTTTTCATTTATGGTGCCAACAGCTTGTTTGTTATTGGTGGCCTCAAATACCTGTATAGCTTTTTTGAAATATTCGAGGGCGTTTGGAAACACCTCCATGTTTTGCAATACCACACCAATATCATTATAAATTTCGGCCGAGGTTGTTATATAGTTGTTTTTTAACGCAATAAAAAGGCCCTTGTAGTAAAAGTCGAGCGCATTTGAAAGCTGGCCTTTGCTAAAGTATGTTATACCTATGTTTTTATAGCAATCTGTTAAGGTAGGCTCGTCCTGGTTGCGCAGGCAAATCAGGCGCGCTTTATCTAAATAGCCTAACGCGAGTTTGTATTCGGCCAGTTGGTTATACATCCGCCCGTACGAAATGTAGGCCTTACTAAGGCCCTTATCGTTATGTAAGCTTTTGAATATGGTTATAGCTTCGTCGAAATTTTGTTTAGCTTGTTTGGAGTTGCCTTTAAAATAATTTACGTGCCCGGTTTCCAGCAAACCATTAGCTATACCTTCCGGATATTTAATTTTGCGCGATAGCTCAATGCTTTTTTTGCCATAATAGTAGGCGCTATCGGGGTTCGATTTAAAATAACCCGATGCTATTTTATTGAGTTTGTTAATGGTAGCGGTATCCGGATTTTTTTGATATGCAGACGCAGGCAATAACAGGTTTTTAATGCTGTCAACTTCGGGATGTGATTTGGCAAATGCCGGAAGGCTTAAGAATATAAAAAAGACCGCCGATATTAACCCCCGTGTACCATTATTATCTACAATATGTTTTTTTAATCTCAAGATCAGTTAATAGTTAATGCTTTATACGAGATAAACAGCGAAATTGATTTGGTTTATTTTAATTATTAAATATAGGGTATTTTAGTAGTGGGCTTAATTAATTCCCTTTAATTAATTTTAATGCTTTAACAGGCGCTATGAAAAAGAATATCGACCTCAAATTAAATGCCGGTGAAAAGGCAATACTTAAAAGCCAAAAAATAAAGATCAATGCTTTGGCCGGTTACGCTCCTGATGAAATAGCGGCTATCCTGAAAGCATCGGCCCAAAGGACTCAGGAAATTGCCGCGCTGATGGAATTTCAAAGCATCCCATCGTTAGGCATCAACTTTGCAACCGAACTTATTGAACAGGGGTATTATTCATTAAAGCAGCTTGAGGGAAAAGATCCGGTTGAACTGTACAATGCATTTGAAAAACATTGCGGTACCTGGGCCGACCCATGTGTTGAGGATTCGTACCGTTTATTGGCCCATTATATTGTACACCGCGACGATAGCAAACGCTGGTGGCATTTCACAGCCGAACGCAAAGCCTACCGCGCCCAGCACGGCTTCCCCGCCGATAGACCAAAAAGCCCATGGTACGATTTACCACAATATCCCAAAATGAAACAGTATGCGGATAGCCTGAATAAGGATAATACTACGGTTAAGTTGTAAGTACTTAGTTGAAAGCCCTAACTCTTGAGGAAAAAAATCAGGTTATTTTAAAAGACTTGGAACTTAAGACTTTCGACTAAAGACTATCTGTCATTTCAAGACAATACATCTTTGTCTTAATTCTTAACTCTTGCCTCTTCTTTATTGTTATTTTTATTTGGATTTATTCTAAATAAGGATTTACTTTGCTTTTGTTCTTAAAAGGGAAATACGCTTCCTGCAAAGTAATTGACGTTTAAGTTGAAAAAACACTTTAAAATATAAAGTCCTGCTCTGCGATAAATGCCGTGATGGCTTTATTACAGGGCAGGCACCAATTAAATCTATCTATTTATGTGCGACGCAAAAGTATTGAGCCAGGTTGGTGCATCGGTTATAAGCCGGTGCCAGGAGTGCCGTTGTATCTTCATCTGGAATAATAACCTTATCCTGAGTTTTACGCCCGAGCAGTTTGTACAATTCCGGGATTTTACCCTTGAGCTTAATTTTGAGAATTATACCTTCCCGTTTCCCGACGGGCAGGAACGTATGGTAATGCGTACCCCGGTAAATGATGTACAGTTTACCTTCAGCAGCGATGAATGGGAAGATTTCCATGCCGCCATGAACGAAGCCGTTTACATGCAGGAAGTATACAGCCTGATGGAAGGAGGGGAGTAGATGTGCAGATTACAGATGTGCAAATTTCAGATTATTTGAAAATTTGAGGATTTGAAAATTTGAAGGTAAAAAAATCAAAAGTGCCAGATGGCGAATTAGTGAGTTCGACATCTCGATTTCAGCACCCAACTCCCGAACCTCGAACCTCGCAACACGCAACGAATTCCCGCAACCCGAACCCGATTACAAATTGCACCAGTAAGTCCACTTAACTACCAGCTGGCGGTTTTTAACGGTATAGGGTGATGGGATGGAGTTATCCCCATAAACAATAAAAAAATCTGATGCCGGTTTGTAGCGCCATTGCAGGCGCACGTTGGTATTAATGTTTTTTACCTGGCCGTTGTATTGTACATAAGTGGTAAAATATAGGGTGTTGCTTAAGGTAATATCTGCCTTTGGGCCAATCAGCCAAAATTGGGTATCGCCATAAGGCTGGGGCAGGCGCAAATCATTAAATGAGGAGTTTACAAACAGGTTAACATAAGGCTGAAAGCGGTAGCCCAGTTGTGCAATCAGGCTGGTACGGTATCCATCGTAATAACCACCGTGCAGGCCCTCTAAAAGGTAAGTAAATAGCGCCTGCGGCTTCGATACAAACTGCATGTCAACCGTATTCCAATGATGTTGCGAGCCAATAGGCAGCGGTGTTTTGCCTGTATTGGTTGGATCAAACGGTACCAATAATTTGATATAGGTATCAATGCCCGATACCGTAAATGTACTTTTGTTACGCAGTGTCATGATATAAGCTAAGGTGCTTTCGTTATCGGTGCGCTTAAAATTCTCGTCAAAATAATAGTTGCTGGTTAGCTGGATGCCATGGATAAGCACATCGCCGCCTTTGGGAAAAAAATTATGTAATAGCAGCGGACTGATTTTATTATAGCCAACCCTGGGTACGTAGCCAACCCCCGCAGTATAGTTTTTGCCAACATACTCATCTTGCAAATAGGCCGTCCAGTATTTGCTCAGGTATTGCACATGGGCTGCTGCTACCAGGTCGTGTCCCTTAAGGCCGGGTGTAAATGATTTTAGGCCTAAAAGTTTACCGGTCCATAAATTGCTTGGCGAGGCCAGGTTGTACTCCACCCCAAAATTGCGGTTATAGGCATTGCCCGGGGTTGATGTCCCTGTAGCATCCTTATTAATAAACATAAAGCCGATGTTTGAACGGCCAAAAACGCGCCGCTGAAGCGTGAGTACACCATAGTTTTGGGCAGGGGTAAGGGCATCGTTTGATGTTCCGGTTTGTATATCCATCAGCCCAACACGCCAATCTTTATCCAGCTTGCCCGTTAGCCTGGTGCCAAACCTGATGGGGGCGTTAAGCCCAATCCTGCGCGAAAAAAACGGCCTTATATCGGCGTAGCCAAAATTGGCAAACAGGTCGCCGTTCTCTAAAAAAAACTGCCTCTTCTCGGGAAAAAACAATTCATACCTGTTCAAATTTACCACCTGCTGGTCTACATCAACCTGCGAAAAATCGGGGTTAACGGTAAGGTCGAGGTTGAGGGACGAGGTAAGGCCTATTTTGGCATCGCCGCCTATTTCTTTTTTCCAGTCGGTTTTGGTTCCGGCTATGTAATCTTTAGATAGGCCGGTAAGCGCGTAGGGGATGAGCGAAATGTTGGTGCCGGCATCGGGCGGTAATTCGTCCCAAACCAATAGGCCTGTATACGCCAGCGACGCCGTGGGGAACTGCCTTGGCACCGGCGCCCAGCTCGATTTTTCGGTAGATATCAGGTCGTTCCGGCTAAAGTTAATGCCCCATTGGCCAACGCCTTTTTTATAGCGGATACTTTTAAAGGGGATGGCTGCTTCAAATACCCACTTATCGGGATAGTTTTTTACTACCGATATCCATTTGTTATCCCAGCTAAGGTCAACCTTGCCACCCTCGTACATGGTACCATCCCATTGAGCGCCGGCGGCGTTGGCGCCAAAACTAAAGCCATCTGTGCGGGCGTCAAAGGGGTCGAGAAAAAATATAAAATTATCGTTTTTTTGAAAGGCGAAATCTCGCTTCAGCGATTCAACCATGTATTCGCCGGGCCCTGCGGTATAGCAAACGGCAATAATGTACAGGTTGTTGTTATCGAAGGTCATCCGCACCTCGGTATGTAATTTGGCCCGGCTGGTATCCATAGGCATCACCATAAAAAAGTTAGCAGCCGAATCGGCGCTATGCCAGGCCTCGTCCATAACTCCATCAATAGTAATGGGCGCTGTGGTTTTACGGATATGATATTGAAACACCGAATTCTTTTTTTGCGCCGATGCAGCAAATGGCACCCAACATAAAACCAACAATAGTGATATAATTTGAAAGGGCGACAGGTGTTTGCTTGGCTTCAACAGATTTTAGTTTTATTTTTCGAAATGCTTAAACACAAACCAGCCTGCATTTTATTGCAGGCTGGTATATTTTTCCGAAAGATAATAATTAAGAAAGAAGAATTAATGTAGAAATAATTTCCTTTTCAATTACCGCAAGAGCTTTCTGTCTTGACTCTTGATTCTTAACCCTTGATTCTTTTTTACAAGTTAACTACCAACGCTTTTCCGCTGTATTTAACCACCTTATCAGCTTTGGCTGTTATCTCCACATCTGAGCCATGTGCCCCCTTAACCAGCACAATATTAAAGGTGCGGTTTTTTAGCATCCCTGGAAAGTGGCCCTTGGTACCTGATATAGTCAGCTTATGCGCTTTATCATCCCAGTTAAAGCTGATGGTGGCAAAAGCTCCTTTTTCGTAGTTGTAATTTTCGTTTTCGTCTTCGTACAGCTTAAACGTACCATTTGCGCCTGGGTATATCCTTAATTCGATATTGCTGGCTGGTTTTTCGGTAGCGTATTCCATGTGCGGGCCCATTGGGATGATAGAACCGGCTTTTACATAAAGCGGCAATATCTCGATAGGTGCGGCAGCGCTGATGGTTTGGCCACCGTCGAGCACTTCACCAGTCCAAAAGTTGTACCATTTGGTTGCAGCGGGCAGGTAAACCTGGCGAGCTTTAGCTTTTTTATCAGCATCGGCCGATGTATACAGTTGCTCGGTAACAGGGTTAACCATAAAGGCAGGGCCAAACATATATTGGTCTGGTATGCCGTAGGCTTTTTCATCGTTCCTGAAATCAAATGTCAGGGCGCGCATCATGGTATAGTTTTCGGTAGTTACCTTGCCGGCCAGCGAGTAGATGTATGGCAGCAGGCGGTAACGCAGTTTATCAAAGTTTAACAGGATGGCTTTGGTATTGGCATCCCAGTTGTCGCTAAATAAAGCACGCTCGCCTTTACCGTGGATACGAAAGATGGGGCAAAACGCGCCAAACTGGAACCAACGGGTAAACAGCTCGCGCTTATCCGGCTGCGACCAGTCGGCAGCTTTCCAATGGAAGTGGTAACCGCCAATATCTGATGTCCAATAGGGGATACCCGATGCGCAGGCGTTGATACCCTGTGGCACCTGGTTTTTATAGTTCCAAAAGGTACACTCAATATCGCTTGACCATAAGGTGGCTGCATTACGCTGTTCGCCGGCAAATGATTGCCTTACCAAAAAGAAAGCGCGTTTGCCCGGAATATCCCTGCGCCAGCCATCGTAAACCCCTTTGGTGTGCTGCAACGAGTAGGTATTAAAATAATCAATCCCTTTACCTATGCTGAAGTTACTTTGGCGGCGGGCATCAAGCAAAGCGCCATTATCCGGCTCGCACTGGTCAATCCACCAGGCATCAAAACCGTAGCGTTTTACCAGGCTATCGCGTGCCTGGTCCCAATACAATTCGCGGGCTTTAGGATTATGGGCATCGTAATAGGTATCAAAAGTGTGGGTAACCACGTTATCCCAGGTAATATCAGTTAAGCCGCCCATTTTTTCCAATGCATCATAGTTGGGGGTGCCTTTACCAAATACGGGCCATATCGAAATCATGGCATGGATGTTTGCCTTGTGCAGTTCATCAACCATTTGTTTTGGGTGAGGGTAACGCTCGGGCTTCATCACGTGCGAGCCAATTGGCAACGGATCCCAGTAGTACCAGTCCTGTACAATTACGTCAACAGGGATGTGATTATCGCGATATTTATCTTTAACAGTCAATATTTCCTTTTCGCTCATGTACCTATCCTGCGATTGGAAAAGCCCGTAAGCCCATTTGCCAAACATTGGCGCACGGCCGGTTGCTATACGATATGAATCGATAATATGATCAAAAGAAGGGCCGTAGAAGAAGAAGTAATCTACCTGTTTACCACTTTCAGATACGTATTTAAATTTGGTGTTATCAGCCTCGGCGCCATAAAAGTTTGATGCCGAATAGTTGTCCCAAAGCAAGCCATAACCCTTGGTTGATAACAATACCGGGATAGCGCCGGTCAGGTACTTGATAAGTAACTCCTGGTTGCGGCCTTTATAGTTAATGGATAAAGAATCTAAGGGGTGGCAGCCTAAGCCGTAAAGCGCTTCGTTTACCGGTGAGGTAAACTGTGTGCTTACATTATAGGTACTGATGCCGGCAATAGTTGCGGGTGTTATTGTTTTGTTTTCGCTGTCTTCGGCAGTAATTACGTTGCCTTTTAAATCGGTATAAGTAATGGCGTTGGTGCCCTTATTTACTATTACCTTCATTTTTGCCGTGGTGATGACTACCTCGGTTTTGGTTGCCGTTACCTGGTAGGCAGTAGGGGTTTTCCAGCTGTTAACCACCACCAGCGAAGGCTTGGTTTCGAAGGCATCAAAAATGGTATATTTTACTTCGATAATGTCGGCACTGCGCACAAGCACCTTCATCAGGCCCTTATCTAAAGAAAAGGTAACGCCATCGGGACCTTTTTTAAAGGATTTAACGGTAGCGTTTGCAGTAAGTGTGGCCATAGCGCCTGCCAGCAAGATAAACAACGCAATCGATTGTTTTATTTTTGCATTTAAGGTGGGTAACATTTTAAACATATTGAACAGCAATAAATTAGTTTATAATAAGTGTAGGAATAACACCTGTTTTGAAAACGTGAATATAGGTACTTTTTTTAATTGAAGAAAAAATATGACGAGAATTGTGGATTGATTACATAAATTTCAAAACAGAATCATCTGTAAAACCATCCGAAGCATCATTTAATAATTTAACTAAATCACAGAGCTTCATAATTTGACCTTTGCTGTGAAGGTTTTTTATTTCAATTGAAATATTTGTATTCGGTTTTACAATTAGTTTGTGTTGGCCTATAAAAACAAAATTAGCCCCCAATATTTCCTTCTCTAATATGGTTCCGGTCCAAACCCCTCGAATTTCGCATATGAACCATTTATGATTTACAAACGGTTGAAGAGAGTGACTGTTAATTCTTAATAGCGGTAATTTTATAGGAATTTTAGTTACAGTTTCGACAGATATAATATGTACAAAAGAATACGGATCATTGTCAAACAATAAGTCTATTTCAAGATTTGGTTCCAAAAAGTAAGACTCTTGCTCCATTGTTATTTGTTCAATAACAGCATAAATGAAATTTGTATTTTCTTCTGGATTTAATCTTATTTGAGCGTTAAATATATGAACTGTACAAGACCATAACTGAAACCGATAGTTTCTTAATTCGTCAAAAGATTCATATCGTATATCTGCGTCAAGTAAATTTAACCCCTTTGATATTTTTGTTAATTTGAAAATCAGTAAATCTGGTACTTTATTGTAAAGCTGCCATAAGCGAAATTTAGAATAATTTCCATAAGTATTTCCTCCGTTTGATCTGGATTGCTGATTGAGTATGTAAACAGTTTTTTTATCAGTTGAATTGGTGGTTTTAAGAAAATATCGATACGCTTCGTTAACTGCTTCCGTGAGGATATTTATCAAGTTTGTATAGGCATCGGAAGATATTAGTGAATGTCTATTTAAATTAAAAACAAAGCCCTCTGGGTTGTTTGTATTCGCAACAAATAGACCAATACGACCAAAGTCGAAGATTAGAGAGTATAGTCGAATTGCTGTTTTAAAACCACAAATAGAAAACACCTCAGAATATCCATACCTATTGAGCATATGCATTACACTGATGTTGTTGCTCAACTTAAAAGTTGCTGCCCCGTTGGACATTGTATAAAGTAGTTTTAATTTAAATGTTAAACTATCGTACTGTTTTTCGAAGATAAATTCTTTGACATTGTGCTCCAATGCAAGTTTTCTTTTGGCACCAGTTAAATCCGCTAAGGATGGCAACGAGATGTTAGTCGGAATGGAATACTCTTCCTCACCGTTGGAAATATTTATAGGTATTTCAGAGCATACAATCGAGTTATTTAAACGCATTAATAGATCATCAACTCCAATCTCTTTTTTTAAAAGGAGCGTTATTGTTGTTCCTGGTGATAACGACGTTTTTTTAAATAGGGTGTAATCTTTGAATTCGTTTATACTTACCTCAAAGGTTAAACCATCAATTTTTTCAGAATTTAGTTGGACATTCATGTATTCAAAAGGAGCTGTTTGAATCGATACGGAATTTGCAATCGTAAATGTTGACCAAAACCCAATTCCAAATCTTGCCAAAGAACTATATGAGGAAGTCTTATATGTAGGATCCATGGACCGGCTGTTTCCTACCGTCAAAAAATTATTCAAAATTGTCGATCTTGACATTCCACATCCGTTGTCAGAAATAATAATGGCATGTTGACTTTTATTGTATTTAATATCGATATGAGGCTTATAATCAGCAGCAGCAATGGAATTAAATTTCCTGTATCTACAAGCTTCAACTGAATTTTGAAGTAACTCTTTAATTACTATCCCAGTGTCATTCGACCAAGTTGAGTTAGATGATATAAGATTAATAATATGATCTTTTTTTATTCTGATACCTAATCGTTCAAAGTCACTGCCCAAAATCACTAAGTTTCGTTCAATTGAGTCACCCCTCACAATCAGTCGTCGCAAAGAAGACTTTAAATCAATATCAATATAATCTCTAACCCAAGACTCTATGAAATCGATAGTCTTATGAGCAAGATTTAATACCTCAGGATCATCAAATGTGCCTGAAATAATAATCTTTCCGTCTTTTCCTATTGCAACACTGTCTCCAATGCAAACATGTTTTAGATTTTCTTTGTAGGAAGTTATTGCTTCTGATTCCTCATGGTTTTTAATTTTGTCTTTTAACGTATCTAATACACCGTCTACTATTCTCGTTTCACTAAACTCTAACGAATCGGCAATGCATAGAATACAAGCTAATTGTTTCAAATCCAACTCTTTTTCGCCGCCCGCTACTCTTTTTCCAAGTTTAACTTCCAATTCATTTATCGATAAATTGTGCGCGGTCATCAGTAAGTCTAACGGTGAGATCAAATTTTTAGGTATATTGAGTTTTTCGTAGTTCTGATCGATATAACTACCACCTCTTTGCGAGTGGTATTTCCTCAAATGCTTTTGTAAAGTAACATTGCTTTTCCAGTGTTCGTCATTTATTTCTAATTGATTTATTAAAATGTCTTTTTCATTTGGAAATACTGTCATTCCTAGATCATGTGCATATGAACTGCAAATGAGAAGGAAGGCTTCAATATTGGTCAAACTCAATTTATTGTCTTTTTTTAAACATTCTTTAGAAAGAATTTGATCCATTCGCCTCAATACTCTATAGCCATGATGGGCATCGTGCCGGGTATAATAGGGAAAAAAATCTTGTATAGATTTTAATAATGGTGTAATTTGTTCAACAAATACGATTGAGTAGTCAGCATATATTTTGTCTATTTCATTCAGATAGTTCCAAAGTTTAGTTTCTTTAAGTTCAACAATCGAATTCCGTACAATCATATTCTGGCTTTATTTGTAAATGTAAATAAATGATATTTTTTGTTGCTCAATGTCTTTATCATACCTAAATTATGTCAGCTTGTGACATAATGTGAACTTATGCTGATAAATAATAGGCAGAATGATCCTTTCCTCAAGCACCTATACTGTTTAGAACTCGAACAGCGCGGGTTATGAATTTGTAAATATGACAATTGAGACCTATTGATTGTTAAATAAATAGCTTTTTGCTATTTAACTTTTACGAACGCAACCCTTACTCGTCCTGACTTAAACCCATCATCATGGCAAACGCAATTACTGCTTCTGCAAACACCACGTAGTCATGCATCGTAGGTTTTGCACGTTAGTTGTTTTTATCGGTTCATAAAGCGTACCGTTTAGCGCAAAGCCGTAGCGCAGCAGGATTTGTTCATCTACTAAAAAACGTTCAGAACCATCTGGAAGCAGGAAACGGTTATTGTTATCAACAGGTTTTACCAGGTTTTCAATCCCGATATCCGATGCCAGCCGGGCAAAAAAGTAGCCGCCGGGTTTAAGCACCCGCCAAAGCGAGTGTACCATGTTGTCGAAATGTTCAATACTCTTTGCAAAATGTAAAACCGCGCTGCAAATCACCAGGTCGAAAGTGTTATCCGGATAAGGCAGATCTTCAACACCCGATACCGCGAAGTTTGACAGGGGATTGCCCGGCGCTAACGTAGCGGATAATTGCTTAACCGCATCAACAGCCGCCTCGCTTTGATCAACCCCATAAACATTAAACCCGTTTTGTAAAAAGTAAACCAGGTTACGGCCGCCGCCGCAGCCGGCATCCAATACGGTTTTGCAGTCATCAAACCGGCCTTTCAATAACTGATCGAACAGGTAAATGTCAATATTGCCAAATGTTTGCTGAAGCTGATTTTGCATGGCGAAAATTAAGAATAATATGAAAATTACTTAACTTTAATTATGGCTACCGATATGTCAATCTTTATGCAGTTTCTGCGCAGCATACTGCTCCCTTTGCCTGGCGTTACCGAGGGAATGCATTTTGAATACCCGGCCTTTTATGTAAATAAAAAGATTTTTACCAACGTAAAACTGGCGCAGGAACTGCTTGCAGTGTATACTACCGAACGTGAAAAATGGATGGCGCGCGATCCGCATACCTTCTTTATTACCCATCATTACATCAATTACAAATGCATGGTGGTACGCCTTGAAACGGTATCGCCTGATGATCTTAAAACCCTGTTGATAACTGCCTATCGTGCACGGGCGACAAAAAAACTGGTAAAAGAATACGATGTGATGATGTCAGCCGGGTAAATACTGCTTTTCGCCCCAACTTGTTACCAAAACACAACACACATTTAGCGTTAAAACAACTACTTTTGCCTACCTATTTGACTATATGATAAAATTGTACCTGAGCTGGTTTCTGACCCTTGCAATAGCTGTAAACGCCACCGCCCAAAGTAAAAAAACAATAAAAAAAGATACCACGCACCTAAAAACTGTAACTGTACACGGCTATCTTAGTGAACAGCCGGTGTTGAGTGTACCGGCTTCGGTAAGTGTATTGGGGGCTGCACAATTAAAATTACAGCCCGATAATTCATTTGTAACGGCATTGAACACCGTTCCGGGTATCCGGGCCGAGGAGCGTTCGCCGGGGAGCTACCGTTTATCCATCCGCGGGAGTTTGTTGCGGTCGCCGTTTGGGGTTAGGGATGTAAAAATTTATTTTGATGAAATTCCCTTAACGGATGCCGGGGGCAACACTTACCTGAATGCTATTGATATAGGCAGCATAGGCAGTATCGAAATACTAAAAGGCCCCGATGGCAGCTTATTTGGCGCCAACTCCGGCGGGGTAGTTTCGCTGAGTTCTATTAACCGCTATAATGATGGTAGTTATTTAACGGCGGGCGTTAATACCGGCAGCTATGGCTTGTTCCACGAAAAGGTTACGCTTCAGCAGCGTTCGGGGGCAAATCTGTTTAATATCAGCCAAAGTTTTCAAACCTATCACGGTTACAGGCAACATAGTGATACGCACCGAAATTACATACAACTGGCCGATAAATGGAACTATAGCGGTAAAAACGAGTTAAAAGTGCTGGGGCTATATTCCAACCTGGCCTACCAAACGCCCGGCGGCTTAAACCTGGCGCAGTTTACAGCCAACCCAACACTGGCGCGGCAGCCAACTGCAACTTTACCCGGAGCTATACAACAGCAAATTGGTATCACCACTAAAATGTATTTAGGCGGATTGACCAACGAATACCATTTAAGCGACAGGATCAGGAACGTGCTGTCTGTTTTTGGCAGCCATGTTGATTTTGCCAACCCATTTATTACCAATTATGAGCAACGTAAGGAAAATACTTATGGATTGCGCACTTATTTTGAATTGGCCGGCAATCACCAGGAAAACCTGGATTGGAAAGCCGATTTAGGAATTGAGTGGCAGCAAACCAATTCGCTGATTAGCAATTATGGCAATAAAAAAGGCGTAAAGGATACCACCCAAACCAGCGATAACATTCATACCAATCAGCATTTTATCTTCGGGCGCTATTCGGCAGACCTATTTAAACGCCTGCACGCGGAAGCCGCGCTGAGCCTGAATTGGTACGACTATGATTTTAAAAATATTTACCCGCTTAACCAAAGCGGTTTTACCAACCGCAATTTTACGCCACAATTAATGCCAAGGCTTGCCTTAAGCTACCAGCTTACCAATAACTTTATCTGGCGGGCATCAGTAAGCCGCGGCTACTCTACACCAACCACTGCCGAGGTGCGGCCTACTGATAATATTGTAAATACCAGCCTGCAGGCACAAACCGGCTGGAATTACGAAACCGGTTTCCGCCTGCGCAACCAGGACGAGACTTTGCTGCTCGATGCTTCTGTATTTTATTACCGCATCAGCAATGCCATTGTACGCCGTTTAAATACCGACGAAACCGAGCACTATATCAATGCCGGCGGCACCAATCAGCCAGGTTTTGAATTGTCGTTTACAGATTGGATTATCCGCCAGAATAGTACACATTTTATCCGTGGCCTGCAGTTTAATGAATCATATACTTACAGCTGGTTTACTTTCCGCGATTACACGGTTACCAGCACCAGCTATTCGGGCAACAGGCTAACGGGGGTGCCCAGGCATGTGTTTGTATCCAGCCTGCAACTCAAATTCCCGGCAGATCTTTCGTTGTTTGCACAGCATAACTACACCTCAAAAATCCCGCTCAACGATGCCAATACAGTATATGCCGCGCATTATAACCTGTTACAAGGCAGGGTTAGCTGGCAACCAACAATTGCCCGTAAAACACGATTGGAGATTTTTGCCGCCGCGGATAACATCCTGAACCAAAAATATAGCCTTGGGAATGATTTAAATGCGGTAGGCAACAGGTATTATAACGCTTCGCCTTTGAGGAATTATAATGTGGGTATGAATGTGAGGTTGTAAGGGATTTTGGATTTTAAAATCAATTCATCTTAAAGTCTTTAAGTGTTGTTATTTTCAAATCCTCAAATTGAATTTTACTTAAATCTATAAACCCCGGTTATTGCCGCCCATTGGTGCGAATGTATCATCGTCTTAACTTCACGGGTGTGGAAAATAGCGGCAACATCAAACGTGAAGCGTGTAAAGCTAAAACCTACGCCAAATTGCTGGCTAAAAACAAAGGGCTTTTTGGTCCCGGTAATTTCCAGGCTATTAGGGTCGTGGCTGCTAAAAAGGCCGCCTTGTACAGTGGCATCGTAAACTATGGCGTTTATTTGCGGTTTGTAGTAAAAAAACAACTCTTGTTTGTGCAGTAAATTGCTTTGAGGAGTTAACGATGCCGTGCTTTGCGTACTTATTGAACTGAATAGCTGGTTAAAGTTGCCCAGGCGAAACAGCGGTCCTAATCCGGCCCCGGTAAAGCCGGTACCTAAATTGGCATAGCTGGCCAGGCTTACATCTGCCCATGACGCACGGGCAAGCAGCTTGTTATATTCGGCAGATAAATTAAGCTCAACATCATTCCTGATCTGGTATTGCCAGCCGTTTAGCGTGTAAAAGCCAAAAGTGTTATGAATAAGTTTTTGAACGGGTTCGCCACCGGCCGCCGGGCCAACCAGCCCTATTTGCGCCCCAAGTTTAAGGGTGCTTTCGTTTTTATATAACAGGTTTAAGGTACCGCCAATATAGGTGTATGCGGCAAAAGGCCTGTCAACATCGCCTGCATCCCTAACGTAGCCCGATTGTGGATTAAACATCTTTTGCCCTAATTCGATGCCCAAAATTTTGTTTTGAAGGTTCCCTGATTCTGCAACTTTTAAGGCCTTACGGTAATAAAAAAAAATACCATTGGTGTAATACCTATCAGACCCCTGGCCCAGGTACGAGTCGTTATCAGTTTGGATGCCAAATTCCTGGCTATGTTGCTGGGCAAATAATGTGGTACAGCCCAACAGGCATACCAGCGTAAAAAAAAGCTTGTTTAGCATTTAGTATGAATATTTCTGCGGCCAATATATAAATTTTGAGTGGTTTAAATCATAGTTCATCGTATTATGAAAAATGTTGTAAACAATTGTAAATAGGTGAGAAATCAAAACTAAAACGTCGAAAGAAAATCTGTAAAAAAGTTGCCAGGGCAGTTTGGTTGTACCAGGCTGGCGGCTTTGGGGCATCGTTATATCCAAATCCCATTGCTTTGAAAAGAGTTTATTTATATAAACTTAATGTATTTTACAAATAAGAAAATAAAACTTATCTGAGTAAAAGTTGTTGCCTATAAAAACATAAATAAATCACTACTATGAAAAAGTTAAGTTTAATGGCGATGATGGCAATTGCTGCCTTATCATTCCAATCATGCGGCGGTGCCAAAGACAGTAAAGATGCTGCCGACAGTACCAATGCCGTTAAAGACACATCAACAATGGCGGTTAACGATACTACCGGCGTAACCGGCGCAAAAGGCATTGCTGTTGATAAAGATGATGCAAAATTTGCTGTTGACGCTGCCAACGGTGGTATGACCGAAGTTGCGGCAGGTAAAGTTGCCGAAACCAAAGCCTTAAATCAAAAAGTTAAAGATTTTGCAGCAATGATGGTGGCCGATCATGGCAAAGCAAACGAGGAATTGATGGCTATTGCCAAAACCAAAAACATTACATTGCCAGCCGCACCAAGCGAAGAAAAGCAAAAGGAGTTGGCAGATCTTTCAAAAAAATCGGCCAGCGATTTTGACAAAGCTTACGTAGATGCCATGGTTGACGGGCACAAAAAAACAATATCGATGTTTGAAGATGCTGCCAAAAACTGTAAAGACGCAGATTTGAAGGCTTTTGCCGAAAAAACTTTACCTACTATAAAAGGTCATCTTACCGAGATAGAGGCAATAAAAAAAGGTATGAAATAATTAATGCTGATTTTATAACAATGGAAGGGAGGTAATTTTACCTCCTTTTCTGTTTTTATACCTATTTTAGGGCATAACAACAGATTAGCCTCCCTATGAAAAAAGTTTACCTGCTCTTTTTTGCCTTATTAGTTTTTGTTCTGAATGTTAAAGCCCAACAAACTGATGAGATTGGTGCCAAAACAAAAGGCTTTACCAAATACACCGGTTATTTTAACTTCTATTGGGACGAGAAAACCGGGAAGATTTTTTTAGAGATAGATAAATTCGACCAGGAATTTCTTTACGTGAACTCGATGCCAGCGGGTGTAGGGTCAAATGATCTGGGTTTGGATAGGGGGCAAATTGGCGGCAGTCGCATTGTGAAATTCATAAAAAGCGGTCCTAAGGTATTATTGATGCAGCCCAATTACAGCTACCGGGCTATCAGCAATAATGCCGAAGAACGAAAATCTGTAGAAGAAGCCTTTGCACAATCGGCTATTTGGGGCACAACGGTTGTAGCCCAGGATGGCAATAGGGTTTTGGTTGATTTTACCCCCTTTTTGCTGCGCGACAGCCATAAAATTGCTGATAGGTTGAATGATGCCAACCAGGGTAATTTTGGCTTTGACGATAGCCGGTCGGCTGTGTATTTACCCAATACAAAAAGCTTTCCGGATAATTCAGAATTTGAGGCTACTATCACCCTGGCCGGAAAAGGCAAAGGTTACGAGATTAGCTCGGTAACTCCTGACGCTAATGCCGTTACAGTAAGGATGCACCAATCCTTTATTAAGCTACCCGACGATGGCTATAAAAAACGGAACTTCGATCCACGGTCTGGTTTTTACGATGTGGACTATATGGATTACGCAACGCCTATTGATGAGCCTATCATGAAAAGGATGCTTACCCGCCACCGGTTGGAAAAAAAGGACCCTACTGCGGCAATTAGTGAACCCGTAAAACCCATTATATATTATGTTGACCGTGGGGCGCCCGAACTTGTGCGTAACGCCCTGATTGAAGGAGCCGGCTGGTGGAACCAGGCCTTTGAGGCTGCCGGTTATAAAAACGCTTTCCAGGTTAAACTACTGCCCGAGGATGCCGACCCAATGGACATCCGTTATAATATTATCCAATGGATTCACCGCTCAACCAGGGGATGGTCATACGGTGCATCAATTGATGATCCGCGTACAGGCGAAATAATTAAAGGCCAGGTTTCCCTTGGCTCCCTGCGCGACAGGCAGGATTTCCTGATTGCCGAAGGATTGGTTCAGCCTTATGAAGATGGCAAACCAACAAGCGATAAAATGATGAAAATGGCCCTTGCCCGTTTAAGGCAATTGGCGGCCCATGAGGTTGGCCATACCCTGGGCTTGCAGCATAATTTTACTGCCAGTGTAAACGGCCGGGCATCGGTAATGGATTATCCGCCACCGGTTATCAGCCTGAATGCTGATGGCACTATCGACCTCAGTAAAGCTTATCGCACCGAAATTGGTGAATATGATAAACGTGCCATCCTTTATGGTTACCAGGATTTTGCTAAAGGTACCAATGAGGATGAGGCTTTAAAAGGCATCATTACCGAAACCATTAAACAAGGCTTTTTATTTATATCTGATGATGATGCCCGCCCGGCCGGCAGCGCTCACCCACAAGCCCATTTATGGGATAGCGGTACCAATGCTGCCGATGAACTGAACCGCCTGATGGTATTACGCAAACATGTGCTGGATAATTTTTCGGAAAAAGCCATCCGCCAGGATGCGCCTATGGCTACACTGGAGGAAGTATTGGTGCCGATGTACCTGATTCACCGTTTCCAGGCTGAGGCTGCTTCGAAAATGTTGGGCGGATTGTATTATACTTTCGCACTTAAAAACGATGGACAAACCATTACCAAATTTGTGCCCCCTGCCGAGCAATGGAAGGCTTTTAATGCGCTGATGGGTACCATCAGCCCAGATGCATTGGCACTGCCCGAAAAGTTGATAGAGAAAATACCACCGCGACCAATTGGTTATCCGCGTACAAGGGAAACCTTTAAATCGCATACCGGCCTCACTTTTGATCCGATGGCCGCTGCAGAATCTGCCGCTGCTGCAACCTTATCGTTCATGTTACAGCCCGAGCGCGCCGCCAGGCTGGTTGAATACCAATCGCGCGATAATGCCCAGCCGGGCCTTTTACCTGTTTTGAATAAACTGGTAGCCCAAACCTGGAAAGCCCCGCAACCGGCAGGCTATAAAGGCGAACTGCAACGCCTGGTAAATAACCTTGCCCTTAGGCAGATACTAACCCTGGCTGCCACAACCAGCGCCCCCGAAAGCGTGCGCGGTATTGCGTTACTACAGATAGATGACCTTAAAAAATGGATGAAAACAGCGGCGCTTACTGCTACGGGTAGCAATAAAGCTAATTTGCTGTTCGGTTTATCACAAATCAATGAGTTTGAGAAAAACCCCGATAAATTTCAACCGACACCAGTGTTGAATATGCCGGATGGATCGCCGATTGGGATGGATTAAGAAAAATGATAAACTTTAAAATAAAACCACCGGAGGAAACATCGGGTGCCATAGGCGAAAATGATCGTTTTACAAGCTGGTTTTTTCTCACAGATGGCGACTTGTGGCTCACCTTTGGAGATCAAACTATTTACGAGTACACCAGCGAGGCGATGGAATACTTCGAAGACAAATCAACACCTTACTCTGATTATCAGGTAAGCAGATTTGTAGAAGATTTTTCGGACATATTTAAAAATATAAGAGAAACCGTTCCTGAAAATTTTTATGAGTTAGCTGAGAACGTAACCCAATTTTACAAAGACCTTAAACATTGGAAAAGTCTTAACGAGGATGGGGACGAAGCTCATTACGATGCCTTTATGGACAATGTCGATATATTATATTCATGGGTCAGGGAAAGAGCACTTTTGGGAATTCATTTACTAGGCGGGCCGACATTATATTTTTTTAGACATGACGATAAAGTTAAAATAGTTTGGGAAACTGATTTCGTTTTAGAAAATGGTGCAAAACTATGGACAGCTAAAAATGGGAGTTGTGAAATGGAATACGATGACTTTCGAAAAAGAATAATTGAATTTGCCCGGAACTACTTTCTGGCAATGGATAATCAAATAAAATTAGCCATAGCAAGAGATTGGGGAGATATCATTCTTGACAAGAAAAGACTGGTTGAGGAGCAAGAGGAAAGGAAATTTGATTTTTATAGTGAATTCTCAAAGTTGTGGCATGAGCCGGAGGAAAAAACAAATTGGGAGGAAATTGAAGAAATATATAAGCTGATGCGTGATGAATTAGATGGAAGTCGTTAACGTGATTTCACTAAACGCAGAACTGAAAAATATAGTCAATTACGATCGCTCATTTGTATCCAGAACTATGACACAGATACAGCTTTATAAAATATGATTATGTGATATGGGAAGAAATTATGCCGTAATGTTTGAAATACAAACAGTTAAAAAACTTGCGAAGTTTTTAAAATTTCGCAAGTATGGGATTCGAAAAAAGCGTTTGTATGACTAAATTTTTATCTCTATCAACCCACTATCAAAGTCGAACAATCTTTTCTTCATACTAACCTCAAAGCCATGCAACTCCAAGCTAATTTGCTGGTACTTCGACGGAAATGTTCCTTCGACTTCGGAAAGACTAACCTGCTTTTTCTTTGGATCAAAACTAATTGTACGGTTGTAGTAACCCCCATGTTCATAATCGTAAGACAACCCGTCATCTTCATAATAAACAAATTCGGTAGTTTCCTTTCCATTCCAGACATGAATCTGTAAAATGCCATCGCCTTTAGCGGCTGTACTTTGCGTTACGCTTTGCATTGGTATAATAGCACCTGCTTTTACAAAAACAGGCAAATCGGTTAAAGGCGATGCTACATTTACAATTTTACCACCTTTGTGTTTTTCGCCGGTACTTAAGCGATACCAATCGCCGTTGGGCAGGTAAACATCGGTTTTTACCTTATCGCTTTCAACAGGAGAAACCAACAGCGCATCGCCAAACATAAACTGGTTTTGGAAGCGTTCGAAATATACTTTTTCGTCAAAAGGATATTCAATGGCCAGCGTGCGGCTAATGGGTAAGCCTGTTTGTGTGGATTGATGAAAGGCCGAATAAATATAGGGCAACAGCTTATATCGTTGTTCAATATCTTTTTTGATGAGCTGCTCGTTGACATCTCCCCATTCCCATGGCTCGCGCATTTTGCTGCCCTGTATAGCGTGGTTTCGAAACATTGGCGTATAAACTCCTAACGAATTCCAGCGTACCATTAGCTCAGGCGTTGGGTTGGCGCTAAAGCCACCGATATCTACGCCGGTAAAAGATATGCCGGTTATACCAAGGCTGTTTACTAAACGCTGCCCCAAAAGCATGTGCTCATCAGTGCCGGTGTTATCGCCCGTCCACACGGCCGAATAGCGCTGTGTGCCGGCGTATGCGGCCCGGGTGAGTACAAATGGTCGTTTGTTATTCAGGATTTTTCTTGTGCCCTCGTATGTAGCCCTGGCCATTTGCATGCCATAAGCATTGCGCACTTCGGGCATATATTTATCTCCAAATTTTACCATCCACGGGATGTTTTGCCCCCAGGCTGCCGGTTCGTTCATATCGTTCCAAAAACCATCTACGCCAACATCTGTCAAAGCGGTAAACGCTGCGCCCCACCACTCCCGCACATCATCCCTGAAAAAATCGGGAAAGTGACAGCGGCCCGGCCAAACATACCCTGTATAATTTTCGCCATCGGGATATTTGGCAAAGTAGTCGTTAGCTACTCCTTCATCGTATTGCTTGTAGCCGTCTTCAATCTTTATTCCCGGATCAACTATCGTAACCAAATGAAAACCCATCGCCTTTAGCTCGTTCATCATGGCCCGCGGATTAGCAAAGGTTTTCTTATTCCAGGTAAAAATTTTGAAACCCTCCATATAATCAATGTCGCAATACATCACGTCGGCCGGGATCTTCTTTTTGCGGAAGGTTTTGGCAATTTTTAATACTTCTTTGGCGCTCATATAGCTCCAGCGGCATTGCTGGTAACCAAGGCTCCACAGCGGCGGCATTTCCATGCGGCCAGTGAGCCAGGTATAATCTTCAATAATTTTGGCTACGCCCTGTGCGCCAAAAAAATAATAGTTCATATCGCCGCCATCGGCACCAAACCAGCTCATTTCATCGTCGGTGGTAGCGCCAAAGTCGAAATAGCTTTTGTGGGTATTGTCCAGAAACAGACCATAGGTTAGCCCGCTATGCAGGCCTATAAAAAACGGAAATGTTTTATATAAAGGGTCGCTTTTGTTGTTGTAGTCAACCGCATCGGTATTCCAGTTAACATACGATGTTCCGCGCCGGTTAAGGTTGCCGGCTTTCTCGCCCAGTCCAATAAATTTTTCATCGGCATATAATTTACGATAGGTAATTACGCGCTCGCCCTGCCAGTTGGTGCCAAAACGACTATCGTCTTCGCTTAGGGGTTTGCCGTCAGCCGTAGAAAAGTTAAACCTCAAGGGTGATTTATTGATGCTGAGTTTTAATGCCGGGGTGTTGATTTCGATTGCATCAGCTGATTCATCAAATTCAAATTTGCCGATAGGTTGTTGTATAACAGCATAAGAACTATCCGGGGCACTATGCCTTCTACTGATATTAACCCGGATGATTGTCGGGCTGTATACACATACCCTTGCTTCTGCTTTTATCGTTTTAATAGTTAGCAGGCCGCCCTGTTGTTTAAAACTTTTTACGTTCCCTAATATTTCTACTTCCATATGGTAACATGCCGGCGCGATTGATAGCAGGGCACAAAAAAGCAACGCCATTAAGTTTCAATGGTTTTTATAAATGTAAATCAGTATCGTGTCAACGATAAATTGACGGATAGTCTTCAGCCCAAAGTCTTAAGTTCTAAGCCCAAAAAAGAAAAAAACAACTTTAGACTTACGACTTAGTACTATCGACTTAGCACAAGCCAATTATACCCGCATAACCGATGAACAGCAAAAACGCATCGATGAACAGCGGCTATTGAACTATAAAACCACGGTGAGTAGCCATTTTGTGGATTTTTAGCAGTTTGAAGATCGTTATAAGCTGTTGGTCTATAACTACTTATGGATGGTCTATTTGGTTTTGGCAACTGCAAAAGATGTTGTTGTTTTGGATATTGAAAATAACAAACACATTTAAAAACAACATTTAAAAAATAAAAAGATCATGAAAAATTCAATCAAATTATCAGCATTATTCTTGTTATTAAGCGCCGGCATTTTCACTTCAGCTGCTGCCAATGCCAAAGGCCATACCGAAAAAGCTAAAGATGTTATCACTGTATCATCGTTAAAACACGATCGTGGCGTAGCAGTAATGATTTCAAAAAACGAAGCCAGCAAATCATATGTAACCATTTTTGACCAGGCCAATAACATTTTGATGGAAGACTTTTTGCCCAGCAAAGTTGAAGTAGAGAAAGGTTACGTACTAACCAGCCTGGACAACGGCGATTATAAATTCGAGATCAAATCAAACGACCAGGTGGTTACAAAAACCGTTCACGTTTACGATGAAGACAACAAAAAAAGATTCTTCTTTATAGACTAATCCAAAACGTATAAAAGCAAAAAGTCTGGCAGATCGCCAGACTTTTTGCTTTTATATAGCAGTAACTTAATCCCAAAGTGTAGCCGGGTAGGTGCCATTGGCAACCAGTTCTGAAATGCTTTTTTGTACAATAGGCTTATCTTCTTTATAAGTAACACCAAACCATTTTGAGCCGGTTGGGATAACTTTAAATGATGCTATATTTTCTTTGATCAGCTTATCGGCCACCAGCGGGATAAAAAACTCTGATTTTGGATTGTTTTCATTAGCCGCAACAAACTCTCTGAACATTTCTTCGCTTTGTTTGAAAACAGCGGGTGTAAAGCCCCAGAAATTCATAGATACACGGGTATCATTGCTTAAGGCGTGTTCGCCTGTAGCATCTTTGTAAGCTACACTGCCGTCTTCTTTAAAGTAAACTTCGGTACGCTCATTAATCTCGACCATGTTACCGGCATCATCAACTTTACAAACACCGCGCGATACGGATCCGTAGTCAGACAATGTCCTGTCAATCTGGTAACCTATTAATGAATAAGTATCATCGGTAACTTCGGTAGTTAAAAATTTGGCCATTTTTTCAAACGAATCGTAACCATAAAAGTCGTCGGCATTAATCACACAAAAAGGCTCATTTACCTGGTTGCGCGCTGCAAGTACTGCGTGGGCAGTGCCCCAGGGTTTTGCGCGTTCAATTTCTTTATCAATGCCAAATGGTTTCAGGTCGAAGCTTTGAAAAACGTAATCAGTTTCAATACGGCCTTTTAGTTTGGGCTCAAAAATAGCCTTAAAATTATCTGCAAATTCTTCGCGGATGATAAAACTTACCTTACCAAAACCTGCTTTTATAGCATCATATATTGAATAATCGATTATGGTTTCTCCGTTGGGGCCAAAGCCGTCAACCTGTTTCATACTGCCGTAACGGCTGGCCATCCCGGCGGCCAAAATAAGTAGTGTGGGTTTCATAAGGATGTATATAGGGAGTACTTAATTGCTAATTTTTTAATAGAATAAGGAAATGGTTTGAAATCGAAATTGTTTTAACCGGATTAATTATTTGATATACCTGAAATCCTGGCCGGCTGTAATATTTAACAATGTTTCGTAAATTAAACGGATCACATTATCTACATCTTGTTTGTGAATCATCTCTACAGTGGTATGCATGTAACGTAACGGCAAAGAAATTAATACCGATGGCACACCATCATTAGAGTAAGCAAATGCATCCGTATCGGTACCTGTCGACCGTGAGGAAGCCTGGCGCTGGAAAGGTATTTCGGCTTTTTGGGCAGTTTCTATCAGCAATTTATTCAGGTTATTTTGTACTGCCGGAGCATATGATACAACGGGGCCGCGACCGCAAGCCAGGTCGCCCTGGGTAATCTTGTTAATCATGGGCGTTTGGGTATCATGGGTTACATCGGTAACTATTGCCACATTTGGTTTTATTTTATGGGCTATCATTTCGGCACCGCGCAAACCAATTTCTTCCTGAACAGCGTTTACAATATACAAGCCAAAGGGTAATTTAATGTTGTTTTCTTTCAACAAACGGGCTACCTCGGCAATCATGAAGCCACCGGCGCGGTTATCCAAAGCGCGGCCAACATAGTAGCGGTCGTTCAGGATCATAAACTCATCTTCATAAGTGATAACGCAACCTACGTGAATGCCCAATTTTTCAACCTCTTCTTTTGAGGTGCATCCGCAATCTAAAAAGATATTTTTAAGTGTCGGGGCTTCTTCCTTATCGCCGCCAGTGCGGGTATGGATTGCGGGCCAGCCAAATACGGCTTTTACAATACCATTGTCGGTATGGATGTTTACCCGCTTTGAAGGCGCTATCTGGTGATCAGACCCACCGTTACGGATAACGTATATTAATCCATCACTGGTGATGTAGTTTACAAACCACGAAATTTCATCGGCATGTGCTTCAATAACAACCTTATAATCGGCTTTGGGGTTAATGATGCCAACCGCGGTACCATAATTATCTACATAATGTGTGTCGATATATGGTTTCAGGTATTCCAGCCATAATTCCTGGCCTTTCCATTCAAAACCGGTAGGCGAGGGGTTGTTTATGTATTTTTCGAAAAAAGCCAGTGAAGTTTCGTTTACAACTGAAATATGCGGAGCGGGATCTGATTTCTTTTTAGCCATGTTGTTTGAGTAACCTATATTAAGCAATAAAGCAAATATAATAAAGCCATTGATAATGCTTCAAAATAACTTGCCATAATGGAAATAAATTAACGTTTTTATTGTTAATTTAATACTTCTACATCGATAATTAACGTTTTTTTTAATTTAAGGGGCAATTAAACCTTTTAATTATTTTTTTGTCATTAACTGTATACCCTACAGTAATCTGTAAGTTTGGGTTATTTACAATATTTTTGGACTTTATTACCTTAATAAACCACATCGTGAAACGCTTTGCGCCCCTTTTTATCCTGATTATCGTTTTTTTGACATCCTGTAGCGTGCCTCAATACGTTACTGTACCGGTTAATTATGGTCCTAAAATGGGCTTTAGCCGCGACAGTACTATCATTGTAGTGGCAAACCGTTACCGGCCGGATTCTGTGAAGATCAGGGATTACAGAAGAATAAGCGTTTTGAAAAAGATGGCAGTTGTATCACTTCAAACTGCCGCCAACCAGTTAAAATATTTAAAAGGTGTACACATCATCAACCTTGTCGATTCGATAAACTACACCGTAAATACCGACTCGGTTAAATTTTTGGCCGCTGCACACAAAGCCAACTATGTATTGGTGTTAAATGACATCGGCGCGGGTATTTATCCCGAAACGGTTTATTACAATGGCATTCCATCTAACTATTATACTACAAAAATAAAGACCAGCCTCGCGCTATTTGAAAGTAACGGAATTTATTCAAAAAAGCTGGCAGGGATGGCCGAAGTGCCCCAGGATGAAACATATTCAGGTGGTTTTGGGTCTTTATTTAATAAGCCATCCTACAGAAGCAGTATTCCTGCGATGACAGCAGCCACACGTGATGCTACCCTGGATGCCTTAAAAGATTATTTGCCTTTTTCAATATCAAACGAACGTCCCTTGTACGCCGACGGCGGCGCACTTGAATCGTCGGTAACGCAAATTAAGGCCGGCAAATTTGATGTGGCTTTTAAAATATTAAACCCATTGATAGATGGTGCTGATACCAAACTTGCCAGTAAAGCGGCGTATAACCTGGCAGTAGTTTATGAGGCCCAGGGCGATATTGATGAGGCGCTTAAAACCGCCAAACTATCTAACGAAAAACACCCCAACGATTACGCAAAAGCGATAATTGTGGATTTGATGAAGGAGTAGTTGGATGTGCTTGTCCATCAGGCAAGTTGTTGATAAGGCTTATCAATTAAAATAAATGCAAATAGAACAAATACGCCCTGAATTAACCTGGCGGCTGCGCCAAACAGTTTTATATCCGCAGCAAAAGCTTTATGAAATGGAAATGGAGGAGGACCAGGATGGCCTTCATTTTGCGGCTTTTAAAGATAATGCGATAATAGGCGTAGTTTCCTTGTTTCAGCGCGGCGAAGATTTTCAGTTCAGAAAGTTTGCCGTTGATGAATCGCAGCAAAATATGGGAATCGGGAGCGCAATGCTCAGACATATAACCGATTTTGCTGTGCGCAATGGCGGCATACGCATATGGTGTAACGCGCGTATATCGGCTATAAACTTTTATTTGAAGGCTGACTTTAAGCAAACCGGGCAAATTTTTTCAAAGAATGGGTTCGATTATGAAATATTGGAGAAGTTAATCTGAAATATATAGCCCGCTATCTTTACCGGCCCAAAAAATCGTCCCAGTTCTGGTTTGACCATGAAAGCGTTTCAATCGGGGTAATAGTAGTTACTATTGGTGTTATGGGTTTTATCACCGGCATAAAAATTGGTGCTACCCTATCTAATGGAGGCAGTGTGATGGGCCCGCCCGATGCGCCACGTACCCAGGCAACAGCATTCCCTGTTTTATCGCGAAAAAAGCCATTATGAAACTGCCCTAAGTAAGCATTGCCATATGCAAATGAAAAAACATCCTGTTTGTCTATAAAAGCTAAGGCTTTGTTACCCTCGTAATTGAATACAATGGCGTCTTTTATCCATCCTATCACAACTCCGACCCGGTTGTAAACAGCAGTTTCGTCGCCCGAAAACTTAATATTTGATATCCCAACGCTTGAAATGGCGCCGCCACGTGTATGCGGTGGTTGTAAGTGATTAACTGCACCATTAAAATTAAGCCAGGCGGCAGTTATAGCAAGGATGATGAGGTAGCGCATGAGTTTAAGTTTTGTTACAATGACTACAACAACAATAAAAAGTTTAATTACTATTAATTTTTTTATCGCAGACGACGGTTATCACAACGGCATATTCCCATGCTTTTTCCTCGGGTTGTTTACCACTTTATTTTCCAGCATTTTAAAGGCATGGATGAGTTTAAGGCGGGTTTCGGCGGGTTCAATTACCTCATCAATAAATCCGCGTTCGGCGGCGCGGTATGGGTTGGCAAAGGTGTCGGAGTATAGTTGCTCCTTTTCTTTCCATTTGGCTTCCTTGTCTTCGGCTGTGCTGATTTCCCGCTTAAAAATAATTTCGGCAGCGCCTTTGGCCCCCATCACAGCAATCTCGGCCGATGGCCATGCATAGTTCATATCGGCACCAATGTGTTTAGAGTTCATCACATCGTAAGCGCCACCATAGGCTTTGCGGGTAATTACAGTAACACGCGGAACGGTAGCCTCGCAAAAGGCGTAAAGCAGTTTGGCGCCGTTGGTGATAATGGCATTCCATTCCTGGTCGGTACCCGGTAAAAAGCCGGGCACATCTTCAAATACCAGCAAAGGTATATTGAAGCTATCGCAAAAGCGCACAAAGCGGGCAGCTTTAGTGGAACTGTTAATGTCCAGTACTCCGGCCAAAAATACGGGCTGGTTGGCCACGATGCCTATGCTGCGGCCGGCAAGGCGGGCAAAGCCAACAACAATATTTTCGGCAAAATCTTTATGGATCTCCAGAAACGAGCCTGTATCTATCACATGATCAATAATCTCGCGGATATCATAAGGAGTTGATGCTATTTCGGGCAAAAGTGTATCTAATTCGGGGCGAAGCTCGTTGCCAATATCATAAGGCAGGGCAGGGGCCCTGTCCTCGCAATTCTGTGGCATATAGCTTAGCAGTTTTTTGATGTTTTGGATAGCCTCAATCTCGTTTGTGCAGGCAAAATGGGTAACGCCCGATTTGGTGGCATGGGTTGTTGCACCGCCCAGTTCTTCGGATGTTACAATTTCATGGGTAACCGTCTTAACCACATTCGGCCCGGTTACAAACATGTATGAGGTATGCTCAACCATTAAAATAAAATCAGTAATGGCCGGGGAGTATACCGCACCTCCGGCACAAGGGCCCATAATTGCCGAAATTTGAGGCACCACACCCGATGCCATGGTGTTTTTATAAAATATATCGGCATAGCCACCTAAGGATACAACCCCTTCCTGGATGCGGGCACCGCCAGAATCATTAAGGCCTACAACCGGTGCGCCGTTTTTTATGGCCAGGTCCATGATCTTCACAATCTTTTCGGCATGTGTTTCTGACAATGAGCCGCCAAAAACGGTAAAATCCTGCGAAAAAACATAAACCAATCGCCCGTTAATAGTGCCATAACCGGTTACAACACCATCGCCGGGATATTTTTCTTTCTCCATCCCAAAATCTGTGGAACGATGAGAAACCAGCATGCCAATCTCCTGGAACGAGCCTTCGTCCATTAAAAAATGGAGCCGCTCACGTGCTGTTAATTTCCCTTTTTTATGCTGACTTTCAATACGTACCGCACCACCGCCTTCAAATGCCTTCTGGCGTTTTTGTCTTAATACTCCGAGCTTTTTATTCACAATTCAGGTTGTTTGTAACATGCTAAAAATAGTAATTAAATTGTAAGATGTACATAAAACTGCTGTGACATGCTTTCTCAGGAAGGATTTTTCATTATATTTGTGATCAATGAAGATCAGGAAATTTAAAATACTGGTAGTTGCAATGTTTATGGGGGTCTTTATGCTAAAGATGGCCCTATCACTTGCGCCTGTATTTTTATATCTTGACAGCAAAGCCGTAAGCGCGGTAATTTTGCAATTAGAGCAGGAATCAAAAGCCGAAAAGGATACGCCCGATAAGGATATCTTTAAAGAGAAAAAGATTTTTGACGAATACTATTTACACAGTATTGATTTCATTACTTTTGTTGCAGAAACTAAAGTGCTCCACAACATGGAGCATGCCCTGTATATACAAACCTACCATCCGGTAGTGCCAACTCCCCCGCCCAACGTTTAAATGATTTAACCGGATATTTCTTATCCGGGCTGTAACGCTTTACAATTCATTTAAATTTTTATTCAAACACATTTCTTATGTCAATTAAGCAAGGTGGATTTGCCATGGGCAATCTTAACCTAAAAAAATACTTTTTGCCCAAAAACTTAAAACGCGATCTTCCGGCCAGTCTGGTTGTATTCCTGGTAGCCTTACCCTTATGTCTTGGTATAGCTTTAGCATCGGGCGCACCATTATTTGCCGGTGTGCTTACCGGTATCATTGGCGGTGTGGTTGTAGGCTCGTTGAGCGGTTCGCAACTCAGCGTGGCCGGCCCTGCGGCGGGTTTAACCGTTATTGTATTAAACGCTATAACCAGCCTTGGTGCATATGAGACATTTTTGTTGGCGCTTGTACTGGCTGGCATTTTCCAGATTTTGCTGGGTATTTTAAAGGCAGGAACTATAGCCAACTACTTTCCGTCGGCGGTGATTGAAGGCATGCTGGCCGCTATCGGCATCATCCTGATCATGAAGCAGTTTCCGCACGCGGTGGGCTACGATGCCGATTTTGAAGGTGATGAAGGCTTTAACCAGGCCGATGAACACAATAGTTTTTCGGGTGTGCTGGGCGCGTTGAGTAAAATTAACTACGGGGCAGTAATTATCAGCATAGTTTCATTGGCTTTGATGATATATTGGCCAAAATTCAAAAAAATGGCTATGGTGCCCGCGCCTTTGCTGGTTGTATTGGCGGGCATTGCCTTAAGCCTGGCATTTAAAAATACAGGTTTGGCACTGCTTGACAAGCAATTTGTACACATACCTATTGTAAACAGCAGTACCGAGTTTTTTGCCCTTTTTAAAACGGCAGATTTTAGCAGCATTGGTAACAAGCAGGTTTGGATAACCGCCTTTACAATTGCCGTGGTTGCCAGCCTTGAAACTTTGCTTAGCTTGGAAGCCGTTGATAAGATAGACCCGATTAAACGCATTTCGCCAACTAACCGCGAGCTTGTAGCCCAGGGTATAGGTAACATTACCAGCGGCCTTTTAGGCGGTTTGCCTATGACAGCTGTTATCGTTCGGTCGTCTGCCAACGTTAATTCGGGCGCGCGTACCAAAACCAGCGCCGTAGTTCACGGCTTACTTTTATTAATATCGCTGTTGTTTATCCCGGTATTAATCAATTTAATCCCTTTATCCTGTTTGGCTGCTATCCTGCTCATGACAGGGTATAAGCTGGCGCGTATTGCCCTGTTTAAACACATGTGGCACCAGGGGCTAAGTCAGTTTATTCCGTTTGTGGTAACCATTGTGGCCGTTGTTTTAACCGACCTGTTGATAGGTGTTGGCATTGGCATGCTTGTAGGTATCTTTTACATACTGCGCACCAATTTACGCAACCCGTATTTTTACCAGATTACTAAAAACGGCGATAAAAAGGTGATCAGGATTAAACTGGCCGAGGAGGTATCTTTTTTAAATAAAGCGGCCATACAAATTACGCTTACCAGCCTGCCAAGCGGAACGGATGTGATTATCGACGGCTCCAACTCGCGTTACATAGATCCGGATGTGCTCGAGATCATCCACAATTACAAACACAATGCCTATACCAAGGGCATAGTGGTGCAACTACTTGAAATAAAGGACAAGTACGATGTACCTCCTTTAAAAGAATTAATGTATAACCCTAATTAGTTTTGAGTATTGCGTTATCAGTTTTGAGTTGCGGCACATCGCCGTTAAACAGATTTAGCAATACCAGTAATTAACAATTAAAAAAAGAAAAACATCATGGCACTTATAGAAAATAAAAAAAACGATAAACCGGTAATTGATACCACCAACATACAACTGGCCCAGGCCGATAGCTACAAAGCCCTTATCCGCGGCAATGCCGAGTGGGTTGATAAAAAGTTAAAAGAAGACAGCAACTTTTTTACTAACCTGGCTAAAGGCCAGCATCCGCAGGTTTTATGGATAGGCTGCTCCGACAGCCGTGTACCTGCCAACGAGGTTACAGGCACCAAAGCGGGCGAGGTATTTGTGCATCGGAATATTGCGAATGTATGCGTACACTCGGATATGAATATGCTAAGCGTGCTGGATTATGCCGTTAACGTGCTTAAAGTAAAGCATGTGATAGTTGCCGGTCATTACGGCTGCGGCGGCGTTGCCGCGGCAATGAGCAATAAGCAGTTTGGCTTAATTGATAATTGGTTGCGCCATATTAAAGATGTGTACCGCCTGCACAGTCATGAGCTTGACCGTATTACCGACGAAACCCAAAAGCAAAACCGGTTGGTGGAGCTGAATGTAAGTGAGCAGGTGTATAACCTGTGCAAAACATCCATTATCCAAAATGCCTGGATGGAGCGCCACGACCTGGAAGTACACGGTTGGGTAATAGATTTAGGTACCGGTTTGGTGAAGGATATTAAAGTGAGCAGCAGCAGTCCGCATAATTTAGGTTATGTGTATGAGCTGGATAGCGTTGAGGCCGTGGCCTCGCATTAATTTTTTGTTTGATTGAAATAGCCTCCCTTTGTTTGATTGGCATCTGGGGTTTATTATGTTTGATTAGCCCCGGCTCATGAAAATGGCCGGGGTTTTTTGCCTCACCTAAATCCTCCGCAAAGGAGAGGACTTTGATTTTTATATTAGATAGAAAGGGGGGTATTAAATCTCCTGTTGATACGATTATTTGAGGATAACTTTTTCAAGCCACTAACCTTATTTTAAAGTCTTCTTCTTTGAAGAGGATGATCGCAGTTTAATATTTTTTGTACTCATGAAAGCTTCGTTGTTTAGGAGAGGCTTTTGATTTTTTTATACTATTTTTAACCGTTGGTTATAAACAACGGCTACCTATGCTAAGGCAATCAAAAGAAGAACGCACACTTAAACAAAATTTATTGCTGGCGTCGTCAACAGCTTTTGTCTCGGGTGTTACCAACGTGGCCGGTATGGTTGCGTTTTTGGCCTTTACATCCAACATTACCGGCCATGTGGCTAACCTGGCCAAACATATTGTGGAGCAAAACTTCAGAGAGATCATCGTATTTGTAATTTGGCTGCTGCTGTTTTTTGCCGGTGCCTTTTTATCTAACTTTATTGTGCGTTCGCTGGAGTATAAGAGCAGGTACCGGGCGCATTCTACACCAATAATTATCGAGATCGTTTTGCTCTTATTTGTGGCTATTTACGGGCATAATTTTTATAAAGAGACTGACCTGGAACGCGAAATAGTTATAGGTGTTATTATCTTTTGTATGGGCTTGCAAAATAGCCTGGTGTCTACCATATCGGGCGGGTTGATAAAATCTACCCATTTAACCGGCTTGTTTACCGACCTGGGGGGCGATGTTTCAGAATGGGTACATCCTAATGTAGAGAAAACAACGGTTATCCGAAATAAGATTATCGTTCGGCTAACGGTGCTTTCTTTTTATTTTATCGGGGCCATTGCCGGCGGATTTTTATTTAATCTGTACGATTTTGCAATTTTTTACTTCATTCCATTAATTTTGCTTACGATATTATATTATGATTTATCGCCCGTTGCGCTGCACAAAATAACCCGTTTGTTTTGGGCCGATAAAGGCAGATCGATATAAAAAACTATCTAACAATAATCTACTAAAATTATGTGTGCCAAAAAATTAATACACGACACAAGCCATATTACTTACGAAAGCCTTTTAGAAGGTAACGAACAATTTATTGCCGATGCTTTGGCTGAAGATCCTGACTATTTTAAAAAATTGGCCAACGGCCAAACACCGCCGGTACTTTGGATAGGCTGTGCAGATAGCCGCGTGCCGGCCAACCAGATCACCAATACATCGCCGGGCGAAATATTTGTACACCGTAACATTGCCAATATGGTGATACACTCGGATATGAATATGTTATCGGTATTGGATTATGCGGTAAATGTGTTGAAAGTAAAACACGTTATTGTAACAGGTCATTACGGTTGCGGAGGCGTTATTGCCGCTATGAGTAATCACGAATTTGGTTTGATAGATAACTGGCTACGCCACATTAAAGATGTTTACCGCCTGCATGCAGAGGAACTTGACGCTATTGAAAATGAGCAGGAACGTACCAATCGCCTGGTAGAATTAAACGTAATTGAAAACGTTTATAACCTTTGCAAAACCTCCATAGTGCAAAATGCCTGGAAAAATGGGCAGCCGCTGGCCGTACACGGCTGGGTATACAGCATAAGCACCGGCAAAATTAAAGATATGAAAGTGAGCACCAGCGATAACGCCAACCTAGGCGATGTGTTTAAGTTTGAATGATATTATAGCCTCTATAAAATAACCTTAAAAGGAAAGAGGCTGTATCATAAATCATGATCAGCCTCTTTTTTGTGTGATTTATTCGGGTACCTGATGGAGGCAATTTTCGTACAGGCGATTCTCAGACGGTCATTTTGATTTATGATACAGCCTCTTTCCTTTTGAAAATAAGTGATATACTTTTTTGTGCTATGTTAATCACATAATGACGGATAGTTCTAAGTCAAGAACAATAAATTGACTTTTGACTCAAGACTAAGGACTTAAACATTAGTCTACTTTACTCACCCTGCCCGATCCCATATATTTTGTTTCGCCGGTTGTGGCGTTGCCCGAGTATAAAACACTGCCCGAGCCTGCTATACGTGCCGACACAGTTTTATTGGCTATGATATTAACACTGCCCGAACCTGCAATCCTGGCTTCTACGGTTTCGGTTTTCAGTTCTTTGCCATTTACCTCGCCAGATCCTGCTATGTTTACATCAGCCATGCCGGTGCTTCCTTTAATATCGATAGAACCAGAACCGCTTAAACGTAAATCGAGTGTTGACGACTTAACCGCGGTTTTAACATTGCCCGAACCGCTCAATGCTACTTTGGCGTTATCGCCGGTTAATACGCCATCTACGGTTGCATTACCCGACCCACTGTTGCCCAAATATTTTAACGTTTTAGCCGTAATATAAATATTGGCGCGTTTAATATTGTTGTGCTTGTTCCAATGATCTTTAAATTCAACCTTTAGCACCCCGTTTTCTACTTCGGTTTTAATATCGTTCACTACATCGGCATCTACATCAAGCTTAATGCTTTCTGTGCCGTCAATTTTTATAAACACATTGAACGGGCCGCCGCAGGCAATACCTGTATAGCCCGATACACTTCGTGTAACCACTTGCGCTGATGCATTAATAGCTATGAAAGTGGTAAACAGCAATGCCATCCCAGAGAAGATAAGTTTTTTCATAATCATCTTTTTTGTTTATAAGACGCATCGGCCGGCTAAAACGTTGCACGTCTTATTTATGCTATTAACCATTCACCACTCACTCCTCACCACTCACCAAACTCACTGTTTTTCCTTCACGTTGCTTCCGTTCCTTATTTCATCACTGGCAACTTTTACCAGTTTATCCCCGGGTTTAAGATCTCCGAATATCTCCATCATATCGCCCGAGGTAAGCCCTTTTTTTACATCAACCCACTGGGCTTTATTGTTTACCACTTTTATTACAAATACTTTTTCTGTCGAGGTTGCAACTGCTGTTTTGGCTACCACAAAAGTGCTGTCGCCGTCGGGCAGCGGAACGTTAACTTCGGCAAACATATGCGGCAATAGCTTTTTGCTTTTATTGTAAACATCCATTTCCAAACGCTCGGCTCTTAGCTTTTCATCAAGCGCGCCGGCCATTCGTTTTACCTGGGCAGTGAATTTTTCATTGGGTAAAGCTTTTATGGTAAAATTTACTTCGCTTTTATTGCTTAATGACCCGGTGTAGTTTTCGGGTACCGATACCACCAAACGCAGCCTGTTTTGATCCTGTAAAGTAAACAACGGATCAGATCCTTTACCACCGGGGCCTACATAAGCGCCCAGGTTTACATTACGGCTGGTTATAACACCATCAAAAGGGGCCCTTATCTCCAGGTAAGCCAGGTTAGCCGATACTTCTTTTAAGGCCGATTTGGCAGCTTCTACGTTAGCCATATCCGCGTTCTTTTTAGCTTCGGCCTGTTCCAGGTCGTTAAGCGAAATAGTTCCTGGGGTTTTGCTGGTGCTTACCAACCTGTCGTAAGTTGCTTTGCTGGCATAGTAAACAGCCTCATATTGCTTAATGCGCGATTGAGCAGCTGCCAGCTGCGAGTTGATTTCGGGCGCATCTAACACCACCAGCAACTGGCCGGCATGTACTTCAGACCCTATATCAACCAAAAGTTTTTTAACGTAGCTGTTAACCTTTGCATAAAGATCCACCTGCTGGTAAGGGATCAGTTCGCCGGGGATGGAAATGCTGCTGCTTAATTTGCCTTTGGCTACCGTCACCAGTTCAACGGTTGGTGTTTCGGCAGCCGCCTGTGTTTGCTCTTCAGCCTGCTGGTCCTGTTTTTCCTTATCATCAGAGTGGCAAGCACTTAATGAGCTTAAAGCAATAGCAAAAGCGGCAAGGATAAGTATCGGTTTATTTTTAAATTTATTCATGATGATGTAAAGGGACATAAAATTTACTTTCTTTATCTTCTGGGTCTAACGAAACGGATTGGGTTGTGGCATCGGCTTGTACCCAGGCAAAAACCAGGGGTAACACCAGTAAAGCTGCAAAGGTTGAGGCTATAAGCCCGCCAATAACGGCACGGCCTAATGGCGATGTTTGATCGCCCCCTTCGCCCAGGCCCGATGCCATGGGCACCATCCCCACAATCATGGCCAAACTGGTCATTAAAATAGGGCGTAAACGTAGGGCAACTGCCTCGCGGGCTGATTTTAATGCATCGCCATTATGCTTGCGTAATTCTTCGGCGTTGGTTATCAGCAATACCGCGTTGGAGATGGATACACCTACCGACATGATCATACCCATGTACGATTGCAGGTTGAGCGTTGACCCCATTATTTTTACTAAAAACAATGATCCAAACAACACCGCCGGTACTGTTGATAATACGACCAATGACATTTTAAACGACTGAAAGTTAGCAGCCAGCATCAGGAATATTACCAGGATGGCCACTATCAAGCCCGATTGCAGGCTATCCAGCGTAGCTGTTAGTGTTTGGCTCATACCGCGCATTTCAATAGTTAAACCGCGGGGCGGTTTCCCTAAAGCGTCAATTGCCTTTTGTACATCGGTTGTTGCGGTACCCAGGTCTTTATTGTATAAGTTGGCCGTTACCGATAGGGTAGGGATAGCGCCAATATTATCGTTTTCGCCATTGGTAACCCCAGTTTTAATATCGGCAACGTCGCCCAGTACCGGGCGGGCCTGGTTGGCCAGTACGGGTATCTCGCGCACATCGTTCAGGCTGCTCATCTGGTACTCTGGTACCTGTACCTGTACCAGGTAGCTTAGGCCCGCCTTTTCATCAATCCAGTTGTTTTTTTCGGTAAACCTTGATGATGATGTAGAGGCTACCAACGATCGGGAAATGTCGTTTAGTCCTACGCCTAATTGAGCAGCCCGTTGCCTGTCGATATTGATATCGATAGTTGGGTAATTAAATGACTGCCCTATTTGTGCATCGCGCAGGTATTTGATATCCTTCAGCTTATCTAAAATTTTGAAGGCATATTCCTGGTTTTGCTTTTTGTTTTTGCCGGATAAGGCTATCTCGATAGGCGTAGGCGAGCCCTGGCTCAAAATTTTATCGGTAAGTTCTATCGGCTCGAAAGAGAGTTTCACCCCCGGTATTTGTTTAGCTACCTGGTAGCGTATTTTTTCTTTCAAATCATCAAGGTTTACTTTGTAATCCTCGGTTAAGCTTATCTGCATAACGGCCTCCTGCGGGCCGGCCATAAACAGATATATAGGGTTGGTTGAAAACGACGACGGGTGCGAGCCAACAAATGTGGAGGTGATGGCAATATGGTTTTTGCCCACAATTTCGCCCAATATATGCTGTGCTTTAACCGCGATAAGCTCGGTGCGTTCAAGCCTGGTACCATCCGGGGCACGCAAACGCACCTGGAATGTTCCGGAGTTTACTTTGGGCAATACATCGCGCCCAATGATGTTGAACAGTAAAAAAGCCAAAGCAAAGGCACCTAATACATACGCGGTTACAATAAGCTTGCGGGCCGGTAGCATACGGTCCATCAGGCGCATAAAACTTTCCCTGAACTTGTCAAACCTGGTAGCCTTTTCGCCGTGATGCTCTAACGCAAGCTTCATCGCTTTTTCTTTTTGCTCCCATGGTTCGCCTTCATCCTCCAACGCGAAGCCGTCGGGATGGCTATGGTCTTCGTGCTTGTTCACCATAATCCAGTTGGCCATGATGGGTACAAACGTTTGGGCCAAAAAGTAAGAAATGATCATGGAGAAACCGATGGCTAACGCCAATGGCAGAAATAAAGCGCCTGGGATACCCGTCATGGTAAAGGCCGGTGCAAAAACCGCCAGGATACAAAAAAGGATCAATAATTTGGGGAAAGCAATCTCCTTACAGGCATCCCAGATGGCTAATGCCTTGGGTTTGCCCATATCAAAGTGCTGGTGAATATTCTCGATAGTCACCGTTGATTCATCCACCAGGATCCCGATAGCCAGCGATAGTCCGCTCAGCGTCATGATGTTGATGGTTTGGTGGAACAATGACAGGAAGAATATTGCCGAGATGATACAGGTTGGGATAGTTAATATTACAATTAACGCCCCGCGTCTGTCGCCCAGGAACAGCAATACCATTAAGCCGGTAAGCACCGCGCCAATAGCACCTTCCTCGGCCAAGCTTTTAACGGCGTTTATTACATATATCGATTGATCGAATACAAAAGATAGTTTTACATCCGGCGGTACCAAAGCCTGGAACCTCGGTAGTGCTTTCTTTAAATTTTGCACTACCTCCCAGGTTGATGCCGTGGCCGATTTGGTAATAGGCAGGTAAACCGATCGCTTGCCGTTGATAAGAGCGTAACCGTTGGTAATATCAGCCCCATCTTCAATGGTGGCCACATCGCGCATAAATACAGTTTGGATGCCGTTTTTATACAGCGGGATATCCCCAAAATCTTTTACATTTTTTATGGTGGTATTTGATGGCGCCAGGTAATTATAATCGCCTATGCGTACGTTACCTGCAGGGGTATTCTGGTTGTTTTCGCGCAGGGCAGCAACAATCTGATCGGGCGTTAAATTGTGGGTCCTTAACGCGGTCGGATCTATTTTAATCAAAATGGTGCGCTGGTTACCTCCAAAGGGCGCAGGTGCAACCAAACCCGGTATTGAGGTAAACGACGAGCGGATATAAACCGAAGCATAATCAAGCAATTCATTATTGGTACGGGTGGCGCTGCTTAATACCAACTGGCCAACCGGCAGGGTAGAGGCATCAAACCTAAGGATGAACGGTGGCTGCGACCCCTGCGGGAACGCCGACTGCGCCCTGTTGGTGTAAGCCGTGACCTCCGCCGCGGCCTGTGCCATGTTGGTACCCTCGTAAAAGGTAACTTTTATTAGTGTTAAGCCTTGTATGTTTTTTGTTTCGATACTTTTTACGCCCGATACAAATAACAGCAGGTTAACATATTGCTTACCAAAGTAAGCCTCCATTTGGTTTGGGGTAAAACCACCGTATGGGTGAGATACATAGATAACCGGTAGGTTCAAATCCGGAAAAATGTCGATCTTGATAGTACGTACCGCATTTATCCCGAAAAAAAACAACCCGGCTACTATAACCAATATGGTAATTGGTTTTTGAAGCGCCCCTTTTATCATTCCCATTATATAATGTGTATCAGTTTTAAAAATTATTAATGAATAAGCCAAAATCGCCGGTGGCGGCTGCTTTGTAAAGCAATGCCTGCCAAACGTTGTTAGATGCTATGTACTTATCAACTTCGGCACGGTTTAGTGTGTAAAGTGCCTGTGTAAAATCAACAATGTTCGATAGCCCGTTTTTGTACAGGGCGTATTTTTGGGTATAGGCATCGCTGGCTGCTTTTACTTCAACGGGTACTTCGTTGTAGTTTTTAAGGGCGTTGCTGATGCGGGTTTCGGCCAATGATTGTTGGGCCTGTAGCTGCTGGGCTACCAGGTCATAATCATTTTTATACTGTGCCGATGTGAATTTTTGCGATTGTACCTGGTAATGCGTCCTGAAAATAGTTGTAAAATTCCAAACCATAGCCACCCCAAACAGATAATTATAGCGGGTAGGATCTGCACCGGCGCCGTAGCTGCTGCTGAAGCTGTTTTGGTTGGTGCCATAATCGGAATTAAAGCCCGAGCCGCGGCCCTGGTAAACGCCAAACAGGCTAAAAGTTGGCAAGGCAAACGTTTTGAGGTATTTGGCCTGCTCATCGCTTACGCCTATCCGGTTTTGGTAATAACGCAAAGTAGGATGATCTGTAACAGCAACCGCGCTTTGCGCGGCCAGGGTTGTTGGCGCTTTGGTAATGAAGGCGCTATCCAGTTCAAACTCCTGCGCCGGGATGCCTAAGTAAACTGATAGCTGGTTGCTTTGATCCTGTACTGTTTGCCGGGTGTTGGTTAAAGCTATGCGGGCGTTTGATACTTCGGCGTTAGCCAACGATGAATCAACACCGGCATTAAGGCCGTTTTTTACACGGGCGGTAACTACTTTTTGCAATTCGATAGCCCGGCTAAGGTTATCTTCCTGCGCTTTTTGCAATTGCTGGGCAGCTAATAAGTTAAGATAGGTACTTGCTACGCGTATCTGGTGCTGAAAAGTTTCCTGGGTCAGGTCGGCCTGTTCACGGTTAACCACCTGGCTTTGCACTTTAACTTTTTCCTTTGCTTTGCCAAAGCTGAAAAAATCCCAGCTTACGTTGCTTAGGTAGAGGGAGCCAAATGCCGAATTCCAGTTCTGCTTAGGTAGTGCAGGGCCCGACGATGCCGCCGAAAGACCATGATAGCCATACAACGGGCCGTTTTGGCCATTGGCGGTTCCGTAGTCTTGCTGTGCCGAGATGCTTACATCCGGTAAATATTCTGTGCGTGTTTCTTTTAAATATGCCCTGGCAGCGTTTAACTGATTAGCTTTCGACTTGATGGTACCGTAATTAGCGAGCGCCATTTGTTCAGCATCTTTAATATTGAGAACCTTTTGCTGAGCCTGAGCCTGGATGACATAAAAAACACCTAAAAACAGAAGTAATTGTTTTGAAGGTATCTGTAACATTGTAGTGTAATTTGTACACGGCAAATGTAGATGTATCATATATATTAGAAAAATGAATTAATTTTGTCATAATCATTAGAAAAACTAATATATGAATATTGCACTGCATCATTTCCGTTTGGTTGATACAATTTCTAAAGAAGGATCGCTTACAAAAGCAGCCGCAACTTTGCATTTAACACAGTCGGCGCTGAGCCATCAATTGAAGGAATTGGAGCGCGAAATGGATATTGAAGTTTTTCACCGGCAGGGTAAAAAACTCCATCTTAGCGAGCAGGGGTATCGCTTCCTGCGGAGCGCCGAAAAGATCCTGGCCGAGCTGAATTCGCTTGAAGAAGACATCCAGAATTACAAGAACGGCAAGACCGGGAAACTTACCATCAGCATGCAATGTTACACGGCTTATCATTGGTTGCCGGGCATCATCAAATATTACAAAAACCGCTGGCCTGATATCAATATCCACATTTTATCGGATGCAACACGCCGCCCGCTGGAGTATTTAATGCGCGGCGAACTGGATATTGGCATAGTGCGTACGCAGATGATAAATACCAAAATTGTATACGAGCCGATCTTTGAAGATCAGCTTGTGGCCGTAATTTGTACCGATCATCCGCTGGCAAAAAAGGACATTATCAGCGTATCGGATTTCCAGGACGAAGAACTCATTTTACCGTTGTATGATCCATCATACCAGGACACGCCGGTGATTGAAGCCCTCATCCAGGCGCAGCAGGTAAAGCCCAAAACGTTGCACCGCATTCACTATACTGATGCCACTATCGAGATGGTGAACGCAGGCCTTGGCATCAGCGTTATGGCCGACTGGATTGTTAAACCATACCTCAATGGTCGCAACATTGTGACAAAACCCTTGCATCATACCATTGCCCAACGCACCTGGTATGCCGCAACTATCAAGCAAACACCTGCCATCCAAAACTTTTTGGAGTGCCTGAAAATGCATTTTTCAATAAACGGATTGATAGGGAAACCGGCCGAAGAAGTATTGGCAGATATGGCCGAAGTGGTTTAATTGCCGCTATGTTTGGAGTATGGTTTTAAGCGTTCTTTTTTCTATGCCTTTGTAAAACTATTTGATGATATTTTCCTTTACCTATTTGTATTGATAGCTACCTGGCAGGAGACAAAAAATAAACAACAAAGCTTAAAACTGCATTTAAACCTATAGCTTTGAAGCTAATCTATACTGACATGTTAAACAAAGCTAAAAGCTGGTCGTTACCTTTTTAAAATGTTTTATAAATCTGTTTTACTACTATCGTTCTTATTAGGTTTTCAATTGTCTGTAAAGGCAAATTTTGTATTCAATAATAATTCAATAGCGGCTTATAAAGCCATATATGAGTTAAAATTTAATGATGCTAAAAAGTATATCCAGGACGAAAAACTAAGAAATCCGCAAAATGGCATTACAGTTTTGCTTGATAATTACGCCGATTATTTACACCTGCTTACTTCAGAAAATAAAAGCGAATATGAAAAATTAAAAGACCTGAAGTCGGACAGGATTGATGCCATAAAAGATAACGACGAAAATTCACCTTATTATTTGTTTGCCCAGGCCGAGATCTATCTTCAATGGGGAATGTTAAAAGCCAAATTTGGCGATTTCACGGCCTCTACCCTTGATTTAAACAAGGCCAAAAATCTGCTGAACGAAAACAACAAGAAATACAAAGATTTTTTACCCAACCAAAAAAGCCTGGCTTTACTGGATGTGATCTTTGGAGCCATTCCATCTAACTTAAGAGGAATAGCGAATTTTTTCGGCATTCGGGGCGATATTGCAAGCGGATATAAACAGCTGGAAAAATTCAGGACCCAGATAGCAGGTTCGCCCTATAGTTATTATAATGATGAGGCTGTTTTTTTGCTCTGCTTTACTGATATAGATGTATTACACAGCCGGAACAACTATGCACACCTGGCACAGCTGTTAGATGGGATGAATGATAAAAGCCTTTTGAAAGCTTATTTGCAAGGCTATGTTGCCTATAAAACCGGGCATAATGACGAGGCAATTAATTACCTTCAAAACGCACCAAAATCAAACCTGTATCCCGCCTTGCCGGCAATAAGTTATTTATTAGGTAATGCAAAATTATGCCGTATGGATACCGATGCCAATATTTATTTATTAAAGTTTTTAAAAGATACCAGGGGGATCAACTATATTAAAGACTCCTACCAAAAACTGGCTTACTATTATCTTTTAAGGAATGATTTAAACAACTATAATAATTATATAAAGCTGACACGTACCAAAGGTTACACCACCGACGAAAAAGACAAACAGGCTTTAAAGGAAGCCAATGATGTTAAACCCGATCTGGAGCTTTTAAAAGCAAGGCTGTATTTTGATGGCGGTTATTATAACAATGCATTGGCGCAATTAAAATCTAAACAGGTAAACGATCTTAAAAACATAAGGGATAAAATTGAGCTTTATTACAGGTTTGGACGTACCTATGACCGTATGAATGTTTTCAACGTTGCTTTAACCAACTACCAAAAGGCAATTAACATTGGCAAAAAAGAAACCTATTATTATGCGGCCAATTCGGCATTGTTCTCTGGTGTTATTTACGAACAGAAAAAGGATTATAAAAAAGCTGCCGACTATTACAACCAGGCCTTGCAGATGAAAAACCATGAATATCAAAACAGCATAGATACCCAGGCAAAAGAAGGCCTGAACAGGATAAAACAATAATAGAATCAAGAATCAAGATACAAGAATCAAGAAAAGTATTGATAATCTGTGCGATCATAAAAGCTACTAGTATACAGGCTTTTTAAATGCAGCCAGGTAAAAAGAGCTTGCTTATCAGCTTTTCAAATTATCGAAATAAAGATAAATACATAGTATGTATAGCATATAACCTGCTAATAGCCAGTTCGCAATATTTGTCTTGATTCTTGACTCTTGATTCCTGGCTCTTATTTAAATCGAAGTACAGTTTATTATTTTAATGGTAAATAGGGCCAAACAGTTTATAGAATTGCAATTTAAAACTTACATTTGAAATACATATTCACTGTTGAGTATAATAATGTATTGGTAAGTTATTGTTCCTAACCACAATTGAGGTTACGTTAATTTAATCATCTATGGGTTAACGTAATACAAGCATTGAAAATACATCTGCCGAAATAACTTTTAATTGATACGTAAAAAATCGTTTAACAAATGGTTGAAAAAAAGATATTGATAACCGGAGCAAGCAGGGGTTTGGGCCTGGCAATATCAAAAATACTTTCAAAAGAATATACTTTAATATTACATGCTACCCGCAAAGAAAGTTTTACCCATATTGAGCCCGGAAGCCATTTACTTTGTGCCGATCTGAGCGATAGGCAGGAGCTTAATGAGTTTTGTACCCGCTTAAAAAAAGAGCATGGGGATACCCTGGTAGCTGTAATTAATAATGCGGGTATAACGTTAGACAAATCTTTAATTTACCAGCCCGAAAATGATATTGACAGGATACTGCAGGTAAACCTTAAAGCCCCTGTGATGATCTGTAAGGCAGCAATGAAAATTTTCACTTTAAAAAAACAAGGTGTAATTATCAATGTAAGTTCGGTTGTTGGCGAAACGGGCAATGCGTTCCAGGCTGTTTATGCGGCCACCAAAGCCGGTTTGGTAGCGTTTTCAAAATCGTTGGCCAAAGAAGTGGCAGCGCTTAATCAAGAGCATGCAATAAGGATACTCAGCATTTCGCCGGGTTTTATTGAAACAGACATGACTGACCGGATCCCGGAAGCCGAAAAGCAAAAATTCCTTACAGCTATACCGGCTAACCGCTTTGGCAGCGTAAATGAAGTGGCAGAAGTAGTGGCTTTCCTGGTTTCAGACAAAGCATCTTATATAAACGGAACTAACATACACATTAATGGTGGGTTATTATGATCAGGGAGTACTGATACACAATTTATGTGATTCGGACCCGAAGGATGTACTGGTTAACCACGGACCAACAAAGTTGCTGGTTGATAATTATCACTGGCATTCGCCAAATGTAGGTATTGTTGCAAGCTACACCCCGAAGGATCGGGATGTGGAAGACCATTTTAATATTTTTAGAGGGGTTGACCAGATAGAAGCATTTGCACAGGCCACTTCCGGTTCGTGCAGCGTATTTTTAGAATGCCAGAAATTGGCCTCTGCTCCGGTAGAGTTATCCGAAAAATTCGTGCCCAGGTTTTTAAGTATTGGCCAGGTAAATTTTATAGGTTATTTAGAAAAGGGCGACACATTTATAAGTATCGGGAACATAAAATTTTATAAATTCAGGCAAATAGTTTGCGACGGAAGAATTTATAAATGCCCCGCAGGCATTAACCTGGATAAGCATTTTGAAGATTTTACCGAAGAACGTTTGCTGGCATATGATATAGGGGCCGGTTTTACGCTTATTGCCGAATTTAATGACATAACAGGAAGATCAATTAAAAAAGAATTAATTTAACAGCAATTAAAATATTAATGGAAAGACAAGAAATTATTGATGGTTTGGTAGAGATACTTAAAACCGTAAGAACAATAAATCCGGATAAATTGGTAGGCGTAACAGAAGAAACTGATTTTATAAAAGATCTGAACACCCCATCAACAGAGATGATAAATATTGTGGCTAAAACCGAGCAGAAGTTTGATGTTGAGTTTGAAGACGATGACATTGATGATTTAGGGTCGCAGGTTAAAGATATTGTTGATCTGATATTGAAATCAAAAGAAAAAGACTAATATGAAAGGCAGGAAAGTAGCGGTTGTAGGAATGGGCGGAGCTTTCCCTGCCTGTGAAAATCTGGACGATTTTAGCCGGAAAATATTTGCAGACCAAAGCCTGATCCGGTCATGGGACCAGGCCCTGGCCTATGGCAAAAATATCCGGTCGTCTGTATCTGGTTATATAACAGAACAGGAGATGAATATTGATGTAATCTATTCATCATTAGCCGCAAACTACCCGGAAACCTATGTTGATAATTTGGACAGGATACCGCCTGCCAATTTAGCCACTGCCGATGTTGGAAGTATCTGGGCGATGCTGGCCACCTTAGATGCCATAAAAATGGCAGGATGGTCGGACGCAGAAACCCAGTCGGAGCAAACCGGTGTGATTATAGGCTCTGGTGGGGCCGGTAACGTGATTTTACGGAACGCCTGGCATAATTTTTATGAACTGGGTAAAAAAACACGCCTAAGCGGAGGACATACTGTTGACCGTACCATGGTTTTTCGCGAAGCCGCCAATGTATCTATACTCATAAAAAATAAAGGCGTTTGTGAAGCTATCGGGTCGGCCTGTGCAACCGGGCTCGGCAATATAGGATACGCGTACCGTTTAATTAAATTTGGTTTACAGGACCGCGTTATTGCAGGCGGGGTTGAAGGTACATCGTTAGAAACCTTTATTGGTTTTGATGGTATGCAGGTGCTGAGCAAAGGCTTTAGTCCGGAAGAAAGCTCCCGCCCTTTTGACATAAACAGGAACGGGTTTGTATGCTCGTTTGGTGCAGGGATAGTAGCACTTGAAGAATATGAACAGGCTATAGCCAGGGGTGCTGAGATATTAGGTGTAATTGATGAGTATTTTAATAACTCTGATGGTGATGGCGATATGTTTTTCCCATCCTTTGCCGGCCAGAAACGTTTATGGAAAGGTTTGCTTTCTGAGTCGGAGGCTAAACCGGATGTTGTAAAAGTGCACGGCACCTCTACACCGGCAGGCGATGCCATTGAACTGTTGAGCGTAGTAGATGTTTTAGGCGAGGATGGCTACCATATTTCGGCGCCAAAATCACAATTCGGGCATATGCTTGGCGCGGCGGGAGCGGTAGAGTTTATTACGGCTTTGCTGATGCTTAAGGAGCAGAAAGTTTTGCCATGCTTAAATTCGGTACAACTTAACCCCGAACTGGAGGGCTACCAGAAAACAAGCCAATGGACGGGCCCCACCAAACCATTGGAAGCTTACCGGAACCTTATTCCGCAAAAAAGCTTTTCAAAAGAAATTAACAGTATTGTTTGCCTTAATTACGGGTTTGGCGGCACAAACAGTGCTTTAAAAGTATCGAAGCATAAAATATGATTAGTAACAACAATAAAGTTGCCGTAATATTTGGTGTAAGGAACGACAGCTCCATAGCTTATGATGTTGCCTTAAAACTAAATCAATCTGGTTGCAAACTTGCCCTTAGCTATGTTGAAGATACTAAGGACGATGTACTTTACCTGATGGAAAGGCTGAATATTGATACCCGCTTTGCCAAACAGGTTGATGTAAGGAATGAAGAACAAATTACAACGTTTTTAAATTTTGTACACCAGGAATTAGGCCCCATTGATTATATACTGCATGCCGTAGCTTTTGGCAATCAAAAAGTGATGTGTTCCTCCTTGCCGGGTAGTAAAGAGCCTGCACCATCATATATCGATATCCCGTTTGAAGACCTGATGGATTCCTTCAATATCAGCGCCTATTCGCTGTTAAGAATAGCGCGGGTGGCCGAAAACCTGCTGCAAAAAAACGCATCTATCCTAACACTTACTTATAATGCCGGAAGCAGGGTGTTCCCCGAATATGCGGGTATGGCCATTAACAAAGCGGCCCTTGAAACCATTGTATTATATCTTGCCAGTTATTTCAGGACCAAGCAGGTGAGGGTGAACGCAATTTCTGCCGGTTTGGTCATGACATCATCAGCAGGGGGCATAAGCGGGATCCGTAAGATCAGGAAATTAGGAAAAATTACGGCGCCGTTAGGCAATATTGATGCGGGGGATGTTGGCGATACAGCATTGTATTACTTTTCAGATCTTTCAAAAAAGGTAACCGGAAATATTCATTTTGTTGATGGCGGCTTTAATATAATGGCAATACCCGTAGATGGAGCATAAAATAGACTCATCGGTGAAGGAATTAACAGCCTTGCAGCGATTTGCAGTGGGCAACGACCTGGTATGCTTAGCCGATTTTAAAACTTCTTTAACCGACTTGTTTAAAAATAAAGTTTATACCGCTGCCGAGATGGACTACTGCGATAGTTTTAGCGATTCAATTCTTCGTTACGCATCTACCTGGGCAGCCAAAGAGGCCGTTTACAAGGCGGTTAAGCAAATTGACCCGGCACCTTTAAGCTGGAAAAAAATAGAAATTATCAGGACAAAAGCTTCTGGCCGCCCGCATGTGGTTTTACAACCTAATCTTAAATGTTACCAGGTAAGCCTTACCATATCACACGATGGTGACTACGCCTGGGCTTTGGCATTAATTGATAAAATAGCTTAAGCCATTGACTTCACATTATTATCAAACCGACTTAGTAGATCTCCATTATTATAAATTTGGAATAGGGAAAGCGCATATGCTGTGTTTTCACGGTTTTGGCATGCACGGCAAACAATTTTTAGCTTTAGCGCCCGAACTTGGCAACAAATATACCTTTTGGGGGTTTGACCTTTTTTTTCATAAAGAAACCAAATTGAAAGACAACAGTTTAGCAGCTGTAAAAACCGGCCTTACCAAAAAACAACTGGCTGATTTAATAGTTTCCTTTTGCAAAGCAAAGCAGATAGACCGGTTTTCGGTAATAGGTTATTCTATGGGGTCGCATTATGCAACAGCGGTTGTTGAAGAACTTCCGTTTTTGATTAACGAATATATTGTTGCTGCACCATCGTCAATTAAACCGGGCCGTATGGTTAGTTTTTTTAGCAGGAATGCGGCCGGTAATAAAATTTTAGAAAAAATAGTTTTAAGTAAAAACGCCATGGTAAACCTGTTGGTTACCTGCAAAAAGATAGGCCTTATAGATGCCGAAGGCTACAATATTCTGTTAAAAGAAATTGAAACAGAGGACTTAAGGTTTAACATGTATGCATGCTTTACTTATTTACGGTTTTTAATAACCGATGAAGCAAAGTTGACCAGGTCGCTTAACGATTATGCTATAAGGAGCATTTTTATTTTTGGTAAGCGCGATAAAAAGTACCCGCTTGCTATCGGAAAAACCTTTTTACCCCGGATAAAAAACGCCGAAATAATAGATATGGATGAAAGCCACGAAATAATTAATAAACGTTTTGCTGCGGTTTTAGGAGGCCTGTTGTTATGATCATTAAATCAAAGCCACTACCTTTTTTTTTATTAAAAATGGCCGGGTACCTGGTCGAGAGGGTTTTAAAATCGCGTTTAAATAAACTGGTTATTAACCCAATTGAAATTAAGCCCGGCCATTCCTATATTTTATTATGCAATCACTTTGGCTTTGGCGATGGTTTTTTAGGTTTTTATTTAGCCTGGAAGGTAATTTTAAAGCAGGGGCAGATGAAGCGCTTATACATCATGTCGGTAAAAAAACAAATGCAAAAGAACCGCTGGCTCAGGTATTGTGGCAGTTTTTCTGTTGAACCGGGTAAAGTATCTATCAGGGAAAGTTTTGCATATGCTGCCGAACAACTGGCCGAACCGGGCAACCTGCTGCTGTTTTTTCCGCAGGGTAACCTGGAAAGCTGCCATATCCGGTCGATTAAGTTCCAGGAGGGTATTGCCGAAATAATCCCGCTGATTAAGGGGAACTGCCAAATCATCTGGACCAGCAATATTATCGAATACTTTGAAAGTTTAAGCCCCTCGGTATATTTCAATATGCTTGATTGTGGTACAAATCACAACTTCGACTTCGATACATTGAAACAACAGGTTAACCAACACCACCTTCAATCAATTAAGCAAAATATACGTTTTACTGACGAAGAAAATTAACAGGATACAACCGCAGTATGCCGGGCGTTTCCACCACCGGTAGAAGTGGTGGCGGTGCTATCTGCTCATACTGCGCCCCCGATGCTGTGCCCACAACCGGCCTTAGGCGCAGGCCGGTATCCGCGCTATCACTAACGCGAACCTGCGGGTAATTGTGGGCCGACAGCTATTGCCGTGTAAACGGCCTTCAGCTCGAATGCCTGATTTGGAAAAGTTGCTCCACATCATCATGGCTAACAAAACTTCCGGCTTCAATTGCAGCGTCGGCCTGTTCAAGCCCGGTATTATATTCATCAATAAATGCGCAGTTGAGCTCATCCGCACTTTTGTGAACATTGGCCTGGTAGTTATAACGCAGGCTATCCAAAAAAGCCAATAGTACCTTTTCTTCCTGCTCGTTTTTCGTGTTTCCCAATACGCTCATAAATCAAATTTAACCCAATATTTTTATAAAAACCAAACTATAAGGCCGGCTATTCGATACGATAGTAAATACAAAGAAACAGTTCCGGTTTGTACAATTTTGTCACCATTAGCAACAATAGCTTTGTATCATCAATCAAATATTGTTGTTATGTTTAAAATCACCCTTATTATTACCCTGGCCTTATCATCGGTATTTTATACCGGCAATGCCCAGCAAAAAAGTAAAAACCAAGATCTGGCCGAAGCTAAAAAAGCGATAGCGGAAAGTAACCGCGTTTATTTCCAGGCTTTTGTTAAAAACGATCCGGCTATATTTATCAACCGGTATGCAAAAGATTGCTGGATAATGCCTCCAAATGCTCCGGCCATGAAGGGAGCCGATGCACCGCTTAAGTTTTTTAAGATAGCTTATGACAAAATAGGGTTACGGAACGGCAAATTTATTACCCTTGACGTATTTGGCGATGGCGGGCACTACGTAACCGAAGTAGGACTTTGGAAATCGTACGATGTGAATAATAAGCTGTTTGACGAAGGTAAATTCCTGGTGTTGTGGAAGAAGACACCAGCAGGCTGGAAAATGTTTCGCGATTCATTCAGCAGCGACCGCCATAAATAATGCAATAAATTAGGAATGATGTTACAGAAGAACCGTAAATTCACATTAGTAAAACTTTCAAAATAACTATTACACTTTAATAGAATTGAGCTAATGGTCGATTCTGAATTTATCTATCTCGAAATTAAGTCTCCCCTGCCGGGGGAGATTATTCGCAGTTTGATTGTTTTTGGTGCTCATGAAAGCTATGCTATTTAGAGGGGGCTCATTATGGAATTTAAACACTTTTTTCCATCGGATATTTTAAAGCCTTATGTAAGGCATTATTATATTTTTGAATCAGATTCGGACGCGGAATTTGAGGATACCGTATTTCCGAGCGGCGATATGGAAGTTATCTTTAACCTGGGTAGTGGTACCTGGGAATCGCTGGTTGATCACGAATTTCTGAAAACGCCGCCTATTGAGCTATGGGGACAAATTACAAAACCCCTGGCCATCCGGTCCAAGGGGCGGCATACTATGCTGGGCATTAAGTTTTTTACACATTCGGCTGCTTATTTTTTCAACGATGAAATGGGCGCGTTTAACGACCGGATAACCGATTTTACAGATGTTATTGGCAGCCCCGCAAAAACACTCCACGCCCGGCTGCTGGAAACAACAGACCAGCTAAAAAGAATAACCCTGATAGAAAACTTCCTGGTAAAACGACTGATGGACAGCGAAAAAAGAGCACCCGGAATTGACAGGGTGGCGCACATTTTATCGAGCATAAAAAAAGAACCCGCCGAAAATAACCTGGGTAATATTGCCTCAAAATATGGTATTACTCCGCGTTACCTGCACAAATTAATTTACCGGCACACCGGTTTGTCGCCATCGTCATTCAATAAAATCATCCGGTTTCAGCATAGCCTCAAGCTCATCACCAAAAACGAGCAGCCTTTTACCGCTGTCGCTTATGATAGCGGGTATTTTGACCAGTCGCATTTTATCCGCGATTTTAAATCTTTTACAGGCTTTACACCCTCGGCCTACCTGCAAAATATAACCCCGGTTAACCAGCTTTTACAGCAATAATTTAAACTGTTCCGGTTTGTACAATTTTGGCATTTGCAGCTGCTATACCTTTGTTTCAACAATAAAACAAAGGTAAAACATGAATAATTTCGAAACATTTTCGCAACTGCACCAAAACCCAACTCCGCTTATTTTAGGAAATATTTGGGATGTAAAGAGTGCACAAATTTTTGAGGCCAATGGTTACCAGGCTATTGGTGTTTCCAGCCAGGCGCTATCAAATGCAATGGGTTACCAGGACGGCGAGAACCTGCCCTTTGAAGTGCTGCTACAACTGGCCAAACGGGTTGTTGAAGTGGTTAACATCCCATTTTCGGTAGATATGGAAGGCGGTTACAGCCGCACTATTGAAGGGATCATTACCAACATTGATAAACTTCACGACGCAGGCGTTGTTGGCATAAACCTGGAGGATACCATTGCAGGCGATACCCGCTACCTGCAGCCCGTTGAGGACTTTCAAAAAACGCTATCAGCAGTCGCAAACCACATCAGCAGGAACAACTTAAAGCTGTTTTTAAACATCCGCACAGATGGTTTCCTGCTGGGCCTGCCATCGGCGCTGCCCGAAACACTTATACGCGTAAAAAGTTATGAAAACGCGGGGGCCAGCGGAGTTTTTGTGCCCTGTATTACCCATAGTGACGATATCAAAGCGGTTGTAAATGCTACCGGCTTGCCTGTTAATGTAATGTGCATGCCTGCACTGCCCGATTTTGAAGCACTGGCTTCGCTGGGTGTAAAACGCGTTAGCATGGGGCCGTTTCTTTTTAATAAGGCCTATGATAATGTTAGTCGGCTTGCAGCCGCGGTTATCAGCGATAAAAACTTCCTGTCAATTCTTTAACAATTTCAATTCACCCATAAATTTAATAAACCATGAACTTACCAAAAAGGGCCGAAGATGCCCACACAACACTGGCCGCTGCTTTTAATACTGGCGATGTAGCCACCGTAATGAGTATGTATGATGTAACCGGCATTATTGTACCCGAACCAAACAAGCCGGTATCGGGCAGGCAACAGTTTGAAGATTCGATAAAAGCTATTTTATCCATCAAAGGAAAAATGGAGATTAAAACCGTGTATTGCCTTCAAACAGGAAATATAGCCCTCGGTCGCTCTGAATGGAGCATTACCGATGGTGACGAAGTGAAAGTGGCTGCCAAAGGCATCGAAGTGATGCAGCAACAAACCGATGGTACCTGGAAAATAATCATCGACCAGGCCTTTGGTGCCGAAGCTAACCTGGTAGCTTAAAAACCAGCCCATACATGCTTTAACCGGCCCTGTCTCCTTACGGAGCAGGGCCGGTTTATTTTATGGCTGCCTGGCAACATGTTAAAGCCTGTTCTTTAGCGCAGATAGGTCGCATTGCAAGGTTTTGTCCCAGTTGCCGGTTGTTGCAGCGGCATCATAGGTGGATTGCATAAATTCAAGCAAAGTAGCTTCGGGATTTGCAGATCGTTGTACCGATTCATAGGTGAGTAGGAATTCGCCCATTTCGGTGCTGTAAAATGCTTCGGGTGGTGCTACCTGCTGTGTGCCAAAATCGTCCGGGGTAGGGTAACAATACGAATAAAATGTAGGATGCGGGAAAACATCCGAACCCGCCCAAAAACCGCATGAACTTACTTCTTGTGAATAAGCCTCCTGCATTACCGCTTTGGGCATATTAGGCATAGCACCCTGGTGCAGGGGCGCCGGCCTGCCCGAAAAACGGGTAACAGCCAAATCAAAACCACCCCAGAAAAAGTGTACCGGGCTGTTCTTGCCCTGGAAACCGGCCCTGAAATCGGTAAATACGTTATGGATACGCACCAGTGCCTGCCAAAAATTGTGCATTACAGCAGCATCATAGCCGCAGGGCGCATGGTTTTGGGCAAAAGGTATGGCTGGGTCAACCTCGTTGGGTACCGCGTATATAGTTACATTTACTCCGGCCTGTTGCAGGGTATTTATCAAATCCGTATAAAATTCGGCTACCGTTTTACCGCCTATGGCAAAATAAAGCTTTTCCCCTTCGCTGGTAGTTACCTGTACCTGGTGACTGATGAAATCAAGGTCGATCTGGAAAACACCACCGGCATATGGCATGCTGCCGGTAGTTAACCCCGTAGGGCTTACATACAAAGTAACCTGCCATGAATGGTTGATCCAGGGCATTTGCTGCAGCCTTATTTTGCCAACTACCTGGGTGTACATGTGTACGGTGGCTATTGTTTCTTTCAGATCGTGATAATCTAAAACGGGCCAGTTAGAGGTTGGGTGATTGTTCATTTGCTTGGGTTTTTTAAGGAACAATGGGGGAGAGTTTATGTTTTTGACGCTGGTTAATCTGTAGCCGCGGGGTATTTATAATACCACCCTCTCAAAGATGTTTTTAATGATTAAAATAGATCATAAAAAACACCACACTCATATACGCCCACAAAATAGAAAAAACAATGTGTACAGCGCTTTCCATGCGTTTCCCCCTCCACAAATCTGCTGAGTAACCAAAAAATTGAATTGCTAACCTTGCCGTCCAGAATATTCCCAACCCGAAAGCTACGCGGTTACCCAGTTTGGTTGCAACCAGGTCATGAGCTGAGGTAAGGCATAGGCAGCTCATTAGGCCAAGAGTAAGGGCGATAAAAAAAGTATGCACATACATCATTTGCCGGTTAACAGGGCTTACATCCCTAAGCTCGGTTACCCAGTTAAAATACCTGGGGAACACACTGTGCAGCAAAGCCAGGAGCATTAAAATTATGCCAACTATTTTAATTTGTGTTTCCATTTTTACTGAGCACAAAGTTGGTAATAAAAGGCGTGAATTTTGTTTCGCGGGCGATGTTAAATCCAGTGTTGGCAAACGTGCTCAACCAGGATTGCCTGGACATAAAGTGGAAGAAACCCAGGTTGTAAGCCATAAAATTAGGCACGTCCCGAAGATGCTCAAGCAATACCACTTTGCTGCCAGGTTTTAAAACCCGGTAAAGCTCCCCAAAAAATTGGTCGCGCCCGGCCTTATCCCTTATTTCATGGGCGGCAAATATTAAAAACACCACATCGGCATAGTTATCCGGCAAGGGTATTGCCGCCGTGCTTACATGTATTGTTCCATCAAAAGCGGGGTAGGCCTTTCTCGCCCGTTTTATAGAAACCTCGGTATGCTTTTGGGGATCATAAAAATCGTAAACTGTTAATGATGCGCCGGGGTATTTAAGCTGTAACAGTTCAGTGGTTTCATCAAATCCCGCATTGATATTTACAAGGATAGCAGGTGAGGTAATGGATAGGGTGTTTAGCCAGTTCAGTTTGTACAGGCCCGAAAGGTCATAGATATACAAAGAAACAGCCAGCGATACCAGCGTTGATAGGATAACCAGGCAGCTAAATATAACTATTAAAACACTGAACGGGGAGTGGAAATAATGAGCTGCTAAAAGCAAACCTGTTACTAATACGGCAGCAACGATATAAAAGTGCCGGTTAAAGCGGATAATGTTCCATACGCCCTGCAATGGTTTTCTTAATGGTTCCATTGCTCAGTCCTTCCTTTTTTCCAATAATACGGAATGTTGTTAATGATAAAAGCATTGGCTAAAATTCCACCAGCTAATTCCATATCATTAAAAAACGAAATATGCTGACTGACAACCTCAACAGGTTTCGGAATCCAATCTTCTCTTACACCTTCAATAATCAACACCTTTTTGGTTTGCTTATCATAAGTAAAAGTAAACGGCAGCGGGCCGGCAAATTTGCGCGCCTCCTTCCAATCTGCAAAGGGAGAGCCGAGCGGCAGGGCGATATCCTCTTCTTTTACCTTTAAATGCAGATTGAGGCCGGATTTGGCGGATTGGATGTAAAGCTGACCGTCATGCTGGCGTTGTACAATATCTGTTGTGGTGTAAGCATAATGGGTAAACAGGTTGCCCAGGTACTCCATCATCTTTTTATCCGTTTCGGATTTTAATATATACAGGCCGCGTAAACGCTTGCCGGCATTGTTTGTATAACGGACAAATACACGGTACCCTATCAGCGTGAAATCATTCCCCATAAACTTAGGGAAGCCCTTTGGTCGCAACCCTGTGGTGTTAACCAGCGCAATGGCTATAAACGCCCACTTATCCTGGTAGGTATCCAGCGTTAAACATTCTGGAATCAAATGCGCTAATTGTTCCTTCGGAAATGCGAATGTTAATACAACAGAATGCTCAAAAAAAGCCTCGACAGCAAAAGGATGGTTTTTTAAAAGCGCGGGCATATGATTTAAATGACCAGGTTTTTACGCAATTTGAATTCGTTGTAGTAAATCAAAGCAATAAACATAAACGCGAAGGCCGAATTTGCCTTACCCCACAATAACAAATCGGGTGCTAAAACAAACTCAATGCAGTTCATGATGGCTATAATAAGCATTTGTGTTACCGCATTCAAGCGCGATTTGATGCCGCTGATGATCCATACGGCCATCAATATTTCTGAAACGCCTATCAGTTTGGTTAACAGCCCGGCATGTGTTTCGCCCAAAATCCTCCCCACAATTTGCTGGTGCCGCGGAACCAGGTTAAGCACCTTGCAAAGCAAGCCATTGGCAAGCCACACCAGGGCAATCATGATGGTTAATATTTTATGAATGGTGGCCCTGGTCATTTATATTTTTTTGATGGCTTAAATATAAATGATAAAAACGGTGGTTGGGTAATGTTGTCATCAAACCGTTCCCTTAAACAATCTTCCATGCAAATTATCGCGGCTGTTGATATCGTCAGGATTGCGCGGGCGGGAGATACCAACAAGGAATGGTTTGCCAAGTTCGCCATAGATGGGTCCGGTTCCCGGGGAGGGATGTTCCATAACGCCTCCATTATGATGAAGAAATAATGAACCTTTAAAAACCTTTTAAACCACATGTTTTGTTTTTTGTCACTATTAAAACAGTAAAAAATTACTTATGAAAAGGATATTCAGAAACATGGTTTTAATTGCGGGCCTGGCAGCTGCAGCCCCGCAGGTTAATGCACAGGTGAGTGTAGGCATCAGTATATCTGCACATATTGCGCCTCCGGCACTACCGGTTTATACACAGCCGGTTTGCCCCGGCGATGGTTATATATGGACACCGGGATATTGGGCATACGCCGATCCTGATGGCTATTACTGGGTGCCCGGCGTTTGGGTTAGGCCACCGCATTTTGGGTTGCTGTGGACACCGGCCTATTGGGGCTTTGAGGGCGGGGTGTACGGTTTTCACGCAGGTTATTGGGGGCCTCATGTTGGTTTCTATGGCGGCATTAACTACGGCTACGGTTATGGCGGTGTAGGTTTTGGCGGCGGTATTTGGGCCGGCAACGTATTCAGGTACAATACCGCTGTGGCAAACGTAAACACCACCATTGTGCATAATACTTACGTAAACAATACGGTTATTAATAATACTACTATAAACCGCACCAGCTTTAACGGCCAGGGCGGGGTTAATGCCAGGCCAAACGAGCAGGAACGTAGCGCTATGAACGAGCGCCATGTACAGCCAACATCAAACCAGTTGGACCATGAACGAACTGCCAGCCATGACCGCAGCCAGTTTGCCTCAACAAACCACGGCGTACCGGGTACCGTGGCCATGAACAGGGTAGGCGGTCGCCATTTTGATCAGCAGGGCCGTATTGCCAATGGCGTATCATCTGGTAAACTAACTGCCGGCGAAACCAAAAACCTGGAAAACCGCGAAGCTAACCTGAACAAAGAGGTGCGCGCCGATAGGGCTAATAACGATGGGCATTTAACCAACCAGGAAAAAAGCCAGGTAAACCGGCAGCAAAACAGGATAAGTAATTCTATCGATGCTGATAAACATAACGATAACAATGCCCACTATGGCGATAACCCCATAGGCGATAGAAGAGCCAATCAGCAGCAAAGGATAGCACAGGGCATTCGTAACGGACAACTGAATGCCGGTGAAGCCGCCAGCGCCGAAAACCGGCAGCAAAATATTAACCGTACTATCCGCGCCGACCGCCAGGCCAGCGGGGGGAGCTTAAACCGCCAACAATTCAGGCAGGTTTACCGCCAGCAAAACCGTGCCGGCAGGCAAATTAGCCGCCAGCGCCACGGCTAAACTATAGCCTAATATTAGGTAACAAAAAAGAGCCTGTATCAGAAATGATAACGGGCTCTTTTTTGTTTAGGGCCTGTTTTCACCATTGTTTTTAATTTACGGATAATGTTCAAAAAATAAACTGATGCTATGAAACAGATAGCCAGTATTTTGCGTAGTAAGATACGGCGCTGATAATAGCGCAAAAAAATATAAATACTAACTATTGATTGATTTTACTAAATATAAAATGAGTGTCGATCCGATATTTTCTTTTAATGAAGATCAATTTAACCAGTTATTCCCATTTTATATTTTAATTAACCAGGACCTTACCATCCAATCATGTGGTAACAGTTTAAAAAAGATTTTTGAACGGCCTCCCGAGCGCTTATTTTTTGATCACTTTAGCTTAAAACGCCCAGCCAATGTACCGGCAACATTTGTATCGCTGTGTGGGGTTTGCAAGCAACTGGTAATAGTTGAAGTGAATAACGCATTTAATGATATATTGAGAGGGCAATTTGAACTGCTGCAAAACTCAAACCAGTTACTTTTTATCGGTTCGCCCTGGTTTGATAACATGACAGAAGTAAAACAGCACAAGCTTACCCTGCATGATTTTGCCTTTCACGATCCGTTAATTGACCTTTTGCATGTACTTAAAACCAAAGATATTGTAAACGACGATTTAAAGCAGTTACTAATCACCCTTCACCGCAAAAAAAGCGAGTTGAAAAAGGCAACAGATGAAATTCGCGATATAGCGCTTTTTGCTTTACAAAACCCCGATCCATTGTTTAGGATTGCAACAGATGGTCGTGTTTTAATGAGTAACCCTGCGGCAGATCATATCGTTTATTTTAATTTCGAGGGAAATAGGTACTGCCGCGAAGAATTCTGGAAGCTTATTGTCAGGATTCAAACATCTTTTGATACCCCGTTTGAGGCGGCTTATGAAAACAAGATATACTCTTTTGTTTGCCGTTACATTGCCGACCACAACTATATTAATGTTTATGGCAGGGATGTTACCGAAAAAGAAGAGGTAAAGCACGATAACCGGCATAAAAGCATGGTTTTGGCGAAAGTTGCGTTCGACCAAACCCACCTGATAAGGGCACCATTGGCCAATATTTTAGGACTGATAAACTTGTTGGAGATGAATAAATCTGAAGATGAGGCCGATCCGGCTGTATTATCACATTTGCTACAGAGTGCAAAAAAACTGGATGCTGTAATTAATGAAATAGTAAATTTGATATAAATGTTATTAATCTTGTTTATTGTGTTCATATATAGTAACTTATAGCAGGTTGCCTGCGTTAAAAATGTCATTCGGCAACCCGTAGTTTCTTTAATACTAAGAAAAACGATAACACAAATGCAGATCCTCTGACGAGACCGGATAATATCGCGGGGTATGGCATTTTTTAGTCTAAACTTAAACTTTTAACCATGTACGGAATAGTTAACAAAGCGATAGAAGACTTAGTAGTGGCAAACTTTGGAGAGGATAAGTGGGAAGCGGTAAAACTGCGCACGAAGCTTGATATAGATTTTTTCATCAGCAGCGAACCCTATGACGATGACCTGACCTATAGCCTGGCCAACGCGGTGGGCGACGAGATGGATATGCCTGTTGCCGATGTGCTGGAGGCCTTTGGCGAGTGGTGGATACTGAAAACCGGGAAAGAAAAATACGGAGATTTGATGGAAGCCGGCGGCGAGCATCTGAAAGCTTTTTTAATTAATTTGCCGATGTTCCACAACCGCATTATGCTGATATATCCTAAGCTCACCCCGCCGGAATTCCAGGTTACAGATATTGAAGAAAATAGCATTTCGGTACATTATTTTTCAAAACGGATTGGCCTTAAATCATTTGTAAAAGGCTTATTACTGGGCCTGGGTAAAATGTACGGCACACCTGCACAGGTTTCGCTTTTAGCCGATAGGGATAACGGCGACGATCATGAAATTTTCCGGGTAAGCTGGTAGGGAAGGAAGCTTAAGCCGAAAGCCTAAAGCGAAAAGCTGATTCACAGCGTACACGAAATTATAATGTGTTACGTAACGAAGAAATATTACACCCAAGCTTAAAAAAACAGGTTCTCCTGTAAAAAGAGAACCTGTTTTTTTAGATCTGCTTTTTGCTTTTCGCCTTAAGCTTTACAACGTGGCCATGTCAATTACAAACCTGTAATGCACGTCTCCGGCAAGGGTACGTTCGTAAGCTTCGTTAATTTTATCAATGCTAATCACTTCCACATCCGATGTAATGTTATGCTCGGCGCAGTAATCCAGCATTTCCTGGGTTTCTTTTATGCCGCCCACTAATGATCCAACCAAACTTCTGCGTCCCATAATGAACGGGAAAGCAGCTACTGGTGTAGGCTGTGGCGGCGCACCCAATAAAACCATCACGCCATCGGTGGTTAACAAGTTCAGGTATTCGTTATAATCATGTGCAGCCGAAACCGTATCAATAATAAAATTGAAGCTGTTGGCCAGTTCGGCCATGGTATCTTTATCAGTTGTTAGTTTAAAGTGGTGCGCACCCAATTCGGCAGCATCTTTTTCTTTACTTTTTGATCGGCTTAGCATTGTCACCTCGGCACCCATTGATGCTGCAAGTTTAACAGCCATGTGGCCCAGGCCTCCTAAACCAACTACGGCAACCTTGTCACCGGCTTTTACTCCCCAATGGCGTAACGGCGAATAGGTGGTGATGCCGGCACACAACAAAGGCGCTACTTTTTCGAGCGGTAATTTGTCGGATACCGATAGCACAAAGTGTTGTGTAACCACAATATGGCTTGAGTAGCCACCCATCGTGATGGTTTTTTTATCCTGGCTAAGCGAGTTGTAGGTTTGGGTATGGCCGTTTTGGCAGTATTGCTCCAGGTCGTTTTTGCAATTGGCGCAATGCATGCATGAATCTACAAAGCAGCCCACGCCCACGGTATCGCCAACTTTAAACCGGGTTACGTTATTGCCCACACGGGTAACCTTGCCCACAATTTCGTGGCCGGGTACGGCGGGGTAAATGGTGCCTCCCCATTCGTTACGGGCAGTATGGATATCTGAATGGCAAACGCCACAATATAAAATTTTAATTTCAACATCGTCGGCTGCGGGTTCGCGCCTGTCAATTGAAAACGGAGCCAGGGGCGTTGCTGCTCCCTGCGCTGCATAGGCTTTTACTGATGTCATGGATTGATGTTTTTGTGTGTTACAAAAATGCAACGTACTTACCAATAAATATGTTTTTGGACTAAAATTTTTTTAACAGCCACTCGCATAGTAACTACCGAAGATTGCAGCTACGCTTAAAAAGTATGCCAGGTTAACTGTTGATACATCCTATGCGGGGGGCTCCTGCCTAAATGGGTTTTGCGGCAGACTGCACCAGGGGCCCGGGAGAATTATAGGTGATTGTTGCCTGCGGGCTATAATTAAGGCTGATAAAAAAGGTACTGCCCAGCCCTGGTTCGCTCTTGAACCAAATGTTGCCCCCCTGTAGTTCTACAAAGTTTTTGCAAAGCACCAGGCCAAGGCCGGCACCTTTTTCTTTACCTGTGCCATAAGTAACCTGTTCGCTTATCGAAAATAATTTAGCCTGTTTTTCGGCCGGGATCCCGATGCCATTGTCGGCTATCGCGATAGTGCATTTGCCATCGCTTGTAGTGGCGCTTATAATAACCTTACCGCCCGGGAAGGTAAATTTAATGGCATTCATTACCACGTTCCTGACAACCAGTTGCAGCATGTCGGTATCGGCAGTAACCCAAATGGCCTCGTCTATATCATACTGTAGCTCAATCTGCTTCTCGGCCGAAATACTTTTTAATAACTGTAAAGTACCATCCAGTGCACGCAATAACTGCAAAGGCATCAACTGCACCTGTACACCTCCCATCTGGCTTTTTGTCCAGGAAAGCACGTTACCCAGCATTTGCGAGGTATCCCGGGTACGGTTTAGCAATTCATTCTCAATGTTCCGCCTTTCTGTCTCGTCCAGTTTATAATAGGTAAGTAATTCCAGGAAACCCTGTACCGAAGCTAAGGGTTCCTTAAGGTCATGTGCCAGGATAGATAGCAATTTGTTCTTGGTTTCGTTGCTTGCAGCCAGTTCTGTAGCTTCATGCTCGGCCCGTCGGCGTTCCTGGTGGTAAGCACTCCGGATAAAAGCAATGATAAAAAAAATAAGCGCGGCTATAATAATGTAGCTGTACGCAAAATCTGTAAAGCGATTAGTTTTGTTAGGGTAGGTATCCCTGATCCAGTCGGGGTGAGCCGCTTCCCAGTAAATGAGCAAAAGCATTACCGATATGTTTAATGGAAGCCATATGGCGTATTGTTTTTGCGGGATGATTGATACTGCTATAATAAACGATAGCAGGAATATAGCCAGGGTAGGGCCATTGAGGCCCGAATTGTCGTAATAATTGGCTATTAGCATCAGGTTGTTAATAACCTGGAACGCCACAATTGCCAGGCCGAGCATTTTATGAAAACGGGATATATAGTAGGCCACAGCTACCACCAGCAATACCACAAACATAAGCCCGGCCAGTTTGGGCAGCCCAATCATATAATTGAAAGGGATGTTGAGCCCAAGCCCAAACATTACAATAATACAAACAGAATGGAAGATACGCCCTTCTAAAGCGAAGTCGGGTTTATCGCCAATTAATTTATTCCACAGAACATTCACCTTATAGTAATCAAACTTTACAGTTAAACGGAATTAACATGCCAAAGGTTGAACATACGAAAGGCTGTTACCTTATCGGCATCCCAATTTACTTGTTTTAGTTGAAAGCTGGTTTGAAATAATAAGGAAAATTGATTTAATGTTTTGGAGGATTGGCTCGTGCTCAGTCTCTTTGCCTCATGCGGGCAATGTTATCAGTTTGTTCCGGCATCATGTAATACTTCTTTATTCATCCGGATGTACTCGGCATTGTTTTCGGCCGATGCAAGCTTAAGTCCCTCATTGGCTGATATGCCTGGGCATCATGAAAATGAAAGGTTATAAAAAAGAACAGGCAAAATAAGGTTGTTTTCATGGTTTTAATATTGGTGGTTTCTTCATGTATTTAGAAGATTTTTAATTCCCTTTCCTTTGGCTACCGTATGTACACATCTTTAAAACAAAAGAAAATGTCGAACGAGGTACGAGGAGAAATCCTATACGTTATGCATTCAACCATGCAAATTTGCAAGCATGACGTATAGGATTTCTCCTCACGCCAACACCCAAGCCCTCCCCGGTTCGCTCGAAATGACATTTTTTTTATTATTGGTACGTTTCCAAAAGATGTGTATACACAGTAGCTCAATGGGAGGGGGGGCGCCGCGTAATTATCGAGCGTGTACTAAACGCTTGATTTAACCCCTACCTCCTCCTTCCCCAAGGAAGGAACCGCACACTCCTCCGCTTTTTTACTTCTTCCGAATACATACGATGGTTTCACAAAGCGGCCGCGCTTTATATTATAAAATTATTCTTTATTTTTAATAAGGCCAAATAACTACAGAACAGTTGCCTGCGCATTTTTTAACAATGCCGCCAACCTGTTGCGTGGCGGCCTGGTTTGTTCACTATCAATTTGATACTACCTGTTGTTTGCGGTACGGGGTCCCGCTTCCGGTGGTTAAAAAAGCATGCAGGCTATCTATAAAATAATCCCAGCCAGCCTCGCATACGTTATAGCATTCAAAACCTGGGTTTAAGCCCTCGTGTAAAAAAATCAGGGCTGCGCCCTGGTTATCGACGCTTATGGTCCATATCAGTTTGGTGCCTACCCATTCTGCCTTGTTTGTTAGGGCAGCCATATCTATATGTGCTTTGTCGCACCGCCATACTACACGGTTATTGGGCACTGCTTCAATGATACTGAAGGTTTTTTTGGTTTTTCCAAAGGCAATATCATATTGGTCGCCGGTGCGGGCGGTGGTGCCGTTTAGGTCATCGCTCCACCAATCGGCAATATGCCGGGTAATGGCGGCGTAAACTTCATCGGCTGATTTGTTTATGGTGATGCTTTTTTGATAATTGTTCATGGTGTATTGAAGATAATGTGGTTTGCCGGCTTATTTTTTTTCGGCCAGGAGTTTCTCTTCGTCTTCTGTTCGTGCGGTACCGGCTGCGTTAGGCAATCCTTTACCTGTAGCAATCAGGCTGGCCAGGCTGTTCTGGATATAATTGGTCCACGCGCCCTGGCAAATCTCGAAACACTCGTATTCGGGCACCAGGCCATGATGGGTGAAAACGATCTTCGTTTTACCATCTTGTTCCGAAATCCCGAAACTAATTTTTGTGTCTGTCCATTCGGTTTTATCCCGTGTAAATTTAAAATAGTTATCCAGCACCAGCCAAACTACCTTTTGGTTAGGAATAACTTCTACCAGTTTTATTTTGCAGGTATGAATGTCTTCAAAATGGTAATTAAACTCATCATTCAGTTTGCTGGTATCGCCTTCAATTTCTTCCGACCACCATCCGCGAACGTTGTTGATGGCATTAAATGCTTCCTCGGGCCTTTGGTCAACCAACAGGGTGGTTGAAAAATCTGCTGTTGTCATTTTTAATAGGTTATTGATTTGATTTGGAATTGAATATAGCAAATTTAACGCCCTGATATTGTAAACGCAGGGTGTAATATGGACATTGTGACGGGTTGATTTGGACGGGAAGGTTAGCTATCTTTATTCAAAATAAATGTCATGAAGCAAGTGATCATCATAGTTCCCAAAGGGTATGCCAACCTGGCCAGCGTAGTGGGTACTTTTCAAATCCTTAACCGCGCCAATGGCTATTGGCAGCAACTGGGGCACCGGCCTATGATGGAAGTGCGCATAGCCGGTTTTGAAACAGAATTGAAACTGGATGGCGGCTTCTTTTCTATTTTCCCGGTAAGTATTGAAGAGATACAAAAAACGGATTTGCTTATCATTCCCTCCGTTTCACACGAGTACGACCGGGTACTTAAAGAGAACGCCGGCCTCATCAGCTGGATTGGCGAACAATATGAACGCGGAGCCGAAATAGCCAGTATTTGCACCGGCGCTTTTTTGTTGGCTGCTACCGGCCTGCTCGATGGCAAAACCTGCTCCACCCATTGGAATGCGGCAACTGCTTTTAAGCGCCTGTTCCCCAACGTCGACCTGCATACCGATAAACTGCTTACGGTTGGGCAGGGCATTTACACCAATGGTGGTGCTTACTCCTTTTTGAACCTGGTGCTTTTCCTGGTCGAAAAATATTTTGACAGGCAAACAGCTATATACTGCTCCAAAGTATTCCAGATTGATATGGACCGGACATCGCAATCGCCCTTTAATATTTTTCAGATACAGAAAAATCATGGAGATGAACTGATTGGCAAAGCCCAATCTTTTATAGAAGAAAATTTAAGCGAAAAAATTTCTTTCGAAGGATTAGCCGCTAAACTGGCCATCAGCCGCCGGAATTTCGACAGGCGCTTTATTAAAGCCACGGGCAATACCCCGGTAGAGTACCTGCAGCGTGTAAAGGTAGAAGTAGCCAAAAGCACCCTGGAAAAAGGCCGCAAAAGTATTTTTGAAGTAATGAATGAAGTTGGCTATGCCGATGATAAAGCCTTCAGGGAGGTGTTTAAAAAAATTACAGGCCTGTCGCCGTTGGATTATAGGGCGAAGTATAACAGGGAAGAGGTGGGGGTGTAAGATATTGTGATTGTTTCGTATAAACGGGGCTTTTAGGGGGTACTTAACTACCAACGCTAATCTACAAGAACAAGCGTATCTAACACATCGTTCCTGTGCTTAATAATGCTGTCAATATTTTTATATCTGCGAACACTATCGGCGCCGTAATGGTTGCCATATTCCCGGTAAATTTTGATGATATGGTTGCCTACGGCTGTATCCGGGTTTTGCTGATAGCTTTTACATAAACAATGCGCTAATTTATTTTGTGAAGCCCGGTACAGATCCGGGCCTGGTTCGCGACTGTTATATTTAAAATGTACGGCGCAGTTTTTGAAGGCGAGGGTTTGCGTACTGTTATCATTAATCGCGGGCAGCATCACGGTAAAGAAAATAACAATTAAAGCAATAATGCCTAACATAACAGCTGCCGTTTTTCGCTCTTCCATAAAAGTATTTGATCTTAATACCGGGAGAGATAATTAGGTAACCCGTTTGGGTAAGCTTAATAAATATTAGAAACAACAAATTGGCCATTATCATTTAATGAATTTACCTACTCAAATTCAATAAAATTAACATTTAGATTAAACAATCACTACTTAAGGTTAATAGTTAGAGAATCTTTGGTTAACACGGCAGGTACACCTTTGCGGCTAACTAATACTTAAGAAATGCTGACTTTATACAAAACTATCCTGCAAAAAATATGCCTGTTGGGCATAGCCTGCTTCCTGTTGGTTACAACAGGCCAGGCACAAACTAACCTGGCCGGTATTTCCGGCAAAGTATCCGGCCCTGGCGGCACGCTTTTATCTAATGCAACCGTTACGGTGAAAAATGAGTCGACTGGGTTCATGATCAAAACTACAACCAATTCAAAAGGAGCTTTCCTTTTAAAAGAGCTTCCACTCGGTTCGCCCTATAGCATTACTGTAGAAGCTATGGGTATGGCGCCGCAAAAACAAACCGACTTTGCACTTAACCAGGGCGACCTGCTACAGGTTGCATTTGTGATGGAAGACAAAGTTCATGAGCTTAACGTGGTCGAAATTAAATCGGCCACCACGCGCAACAAAATTGAAAATATTGGCTCATCTACAGCTGTTACCGCTAAAGACATCGCGAAGCTGCCGGTAAACGGTCGTAATTTTACCACCCTGGCAGATTTATCGCCACTTAGTTCGGGCGGCAGCTTAAATGGCCAGCTGGCATCGGCAACCAATTATACTATTGACGGTATGGCGGCACGCGGCACCATATCTGGCGGGCAGCCAACCGGCGCTTACTCTATATCGCTGGAAGCCGTGCGCGAATTCCAGGTGGTTACCAATGCCTATGATGTTACTTACGGTAATGCCGGTGGGGGTACTATCAGTACGGTAACCAAATCAGGTACCAACGTACTTTCGGGAAGCGCTTTTACCTACGCGCGTGCCAACTGGCTTTCAAGCCCCTATGGCTTAAACGGCTTAAAACGTAACCAGGCGTTCTCTACTTATCAATATGGCTTTTCTTTGGGTGGCCCTATAGTTAAAGATAAGGCGCAGTTTTTTATCGCCTGGGACCACCAGGCAGATTCACGGCCATTATATATAGCCAATATTCAATCTGCCGATGATGAAAAACGTTACAACGTAACCCAGGCTACACTGGATAACTTTTTATCAATAGCGCGCACAAAATACGGTGTTGCCAATTCGCCGCAGGTGGGCCAGTTTGATAAATTTAAAAATACCCATGCGGGTTTCGCCCGGATTGACTGGCAGATCAACGCTAAAAACCTGCTTACCATTCGCGATAACTTTATTTACGACCTGGATAATCAATCGGATGGCGATAACACGGCCATTAATATTTACGAGGTGTATAGCACCCGTAAAAGTTTGAACAATAGTGTAATGGCCTCGTTGCGCAGTATTCTGAGCCCAACCTTAACCAACGAACTGAAAGTACAGCACTATTGGGAATACAATAAAATGTTTGCCAACAGCCAGCTGCCTGCCGACAATATTCCGCGCGCTATAGTACAGAATATCTCTTCGACAGCGGCAAACGGATCAACCTATTCAACGGCCATACAATTGGGCGGGCAACGTTACGGCGGCGATTATTTTAACAATAACGTAGCGCAGCTTACTGATAACGTATACTGGACAAAAGGCAAATTTAACTTTACTTTAGGAGGCGGCTTGTCATTTACCAACCAGAATTCGATTTATGGCAGCGAAACCAACGGGCGTTTTTATTTTACCGGGCTCACCAATTTCAATAACCTTACACCTTACCGTTTTGCCAAGGATATTTATGTCTCGGCAGATCATAATATCAAATTCAACATTCTTGCGCCCAACCTGTATGTACAGGCCCAAACCACGTTATTTCCCGGGTTTGATTTAACCGCCGGTATCCGTGCCGATTATACCGATTACCTTGATAAGGCGAATTTTAATGATGTAGTTTACCGTACATTGGGCCTAAACACATCTAACAAGCTGGCTACCCTGCAAATTCAGCCCCGTTTACAGGCAACCTGGGATTTAGGGCAAAACGGGAAAGATATCATAAGGTTTGGAGGCGGTATTTTAGGCTCGGCGCTTAACCCGTACTCCATGATTAACAATATGCTGTTTGATGGCTCGCATATCCAAAGCGTTGATGTAACCGGTAGCCTGGTACCCACGCCAAATTTTCCGGCTTATCGTAAAGATCCGTCGACAGCGCCCGGCCAGGACCTGCTCAATAATCCTGCGATACCAAAGATGGCAACCATTAACATGAATGGAAAAGATGCCAAAGTACCTACGGTTTACAAGGCCAATGCCTCATATTCTCACTTTTTTGCGCAAAACTTTCGTGTTACCGCCAGCGCTTACCTAAGCCTTGGCCGCAATAACTACACCTACGTGGATAAAAATATGGTAGACGAACCCTATTTCCGCATTGCGGCCGAAGATAACAGGGGCGTATACGTTCCGGCAGGTACAATTAACGCAGCAAACGGATCGGCCGATTGGACACAGGGGCGCAAAACTACCGAAGTTGGCCGGGTGCTGGAATTGGAAAGCCTGGGAAAAGTAAACCAGGTGGCGTTTGTTATTGATGCCGATTACAGGTATTATAAACAGGGTGAAATATCCTTCTCTTACACCTGGAACCAAACCAAAGACAATACCTCGTACAACGGAAACGTGGCAAACACCGCAACCCTGGTGCAATATGTAAAAGACGATCCGCGCAACCTAAGCAGCATGAACTATTCTGATAACCAGTTTCGCAATAAGGTGGTGTTTTATGGCAGCTCGCCAACGTTTCATGGTTTTAGCGCCGGTTTACGGTTCTCGGGCATAAGCGGCACCAGGTATTCATTAACAGTAAACGGCAACGTTAATGGCGACTTTGTGGCCAGTAACGATCTTGCTTACATCTATAATCCTAACTCCGCATCTACGCCGCAATATTTAAAAGATGGTATCAATGCGATATTAAATAACCCCAAGGTTGAAAAAGGGATGAAAGATTATATCGAAAAAAGCTTTGGCAAAATAGCAGAACGTAACGGTGGGGTTAACCCGTTTTACGGTGTAATAGATCTGAGGCTGATTAAACGGGTACAAATCCTGAAAAAACAATACCTGGAGATATCAGTCGATCTGTTTAACGTCAGCAATTTAATCGACAAAAACTGGGGCGTAAACCATAATCTTGGCACTACATCAATTTACACCATTAAAAGCTTCGACGCTGTAAATAAACAGTACGCCTATACCGTAAACACCAATGCAGGTGTATCCGGCTTAAGCGGTAACCCATACCAGTTCCAGGTAGGGTTACGATATGGGTTTTAAGTAAACTATATAAGTTCAGAATGGCATTGCCCTGCGATAGCGAAAAGCTGTTGCAGGGCATTGTTTTTTGGTTGATGTTGCGCCTGGGGAGCGAGAACTTGGTGGAATCTGGAAGGGAATGGCGCTTATCGCATAGCGGCGACGACTCACCCCGACGAGGCTACGCCCGTCTTCCCCTCTCTCCGACTGCGTCGCATAGAGGGGAGGAAAAGGAAAAAAATGAGTTTCACCCTCTTTGCGGCGTAAGCCGGAGAGAGGGTGGTCGGGCGCAGCCTCGACCGGGTGAGTCTTAGCCGACATGCGAAACAGGTTGTGGCCTCTCCATTAGTAGCATAAAAACATTCGTAAACCAAATTTAGACAGGCGCTGATAAGTAAAGAAAAAGAGAAATTGCTTTGCGTTTTATCGTTTTTGTGCGAAAAGGATATTTTTTAATTTAAATTAAAAACATTAACTGTAGGTGGTGTGCCACCCCGTACCAGGGTGTTTCACCCCGTACCAAGGTGTTTCACCCCGTACCAGGGTGTTTCACCCAGTACCAGGGCGTTTCAGGGTGTGTCAGCCCGTATTGGTACACACACTTTGTTGATGATAAAAATATAAAAAGCGGTTTTGTTATGCGGCCTTCTTCTCCAAAAAAACTTTCCTAAGCCATTAGCGAACGGGCTCATCATTTAGTATAAGGCAGGCGTCGGCCAGCGCGGCGTGGACGGGGTAAGTCTTCGCCGCTGTTCAAACCGCTGCCTACCTGAACCCGAAAACTTTTGTATCCCGGAAAACCCGGACAGCTGTGCAACAGCATCACTATAATTTCTCCCGTAATGCAACGTTGTATATATTTGCACGTATACACCCCGGTAAACTTAGATGGAACCAGCCCGTAATAACTTTCACTTCGAGGATCTGCTGAACAGGCATCATTTAAAGAAGACTGCCCCCCGGCTTAGGGTATTGTCTATGATGTCGGCCCGCAGCGCCGCCACCTCACAGCCTGATTTGGAGAGTGTTATGGACGATATTGACCGGGTTACCCTATACCGCATTCTGAATACTTTTGAAGAAAAAGGCATTATTCACAAAGTGTTTGATTTAAACGGCACGGCCAATTACGCCCTCTGCTCGTCAAGTTGCGACGAAGGCCATCATCATGACGAGCACCTGCACTTCAACTGCACCCAATGCAAAAACGTATACTGCCTTGACGATTTGCACCTTCCCGCCATAACCCTGCCACCGGGTTTTGAGCCCCGGGGTTTTACACTATATGCTACCGGCTTGTGCCCAAAATGCAGCAAAAAGGCGGTAAAAAGATGAGATATATCAAGAAAATTTCAAGAATAATTGGGTTTTGTATAGGAATTTGCTTGTTTTATTTAAACTCCCGGGCACAGCAAAGAGATTCCATCCCCGCAGGTTCGGGCTTCAGGTTTAAGACGGTTATTATTGATGCCGGGCATGGCGGTAAAGATCCCGGCGCCCGCGGATCGTACTCAGTTGAAAAAAACGTGACGCTGGCCATTGCAAAAAAACTGAAACTTTATATTGATACCGGCATGAGGGACCTTACCGCCCTGATGACCCGTACCGATGATACGTTTATCCCCCTCAATCAACGATCAAACATAGCTAACCAGGCGCATGGTAACCTGTTTGTTTCTATCCACTGCAACTCATCGCCCGAGGGAAATGCGGCTTCGGCCCATAAACGCAAGGGGGTGTTGTTGCTGGTTTACGGCTTTCACCGGCTGAAAGAACAGGAGGAGGCTGTGCGTGAAAATGCGTCTATTTTCCAGGAAAAGGACTACAAGCAAAACTACGAAAGCTATGATGAATCCGACCCGTCAAACGCCATTATCCTGAACGCCTATATTCAAAAATACCGCAAACAAAGTATCCTTTTTGGCGATCTGCTGAATGCCGAGTTTACTGATTTTGACGGCCGCCCAAGCGAAGGGGTGAAGGAGCAGGGGGTACTGGTGCTGGCCCATAGCGCCATGCCTGCCGTACTTATCGAAACAGGTTTTATTAACAACCCCGAAGAAGAGGATTACCTCAACTCGCCCGACGGGCAGGATGCTATTGTAAAATCTATCGCTACAGCCATTACTAATTATCGCAAAGCTATTGGCAGCCTGTAATTTTCATAATTAGCGCGTAAATACCTATAATCGGCTATATTAGGCTTTGCAAATCTGTATTCATGATAAAGCTGATACACCCATACAAATTCCTGTTAACTATCTTAAGCTTGGTATTAATTGCCGGTTATTCATCGGCACAAATTAAACAACAGGGGGTAATACCGCAGCCGTATCAGTTTGAAAGGAATGGCGGATCGTTTACCTTTTCGGCAGCGACCGGTATAACTATCGGGCCTGGAATCAAAACAGGCAACCTTATATTTTTTAACAGGTATTTTAAATCGCTTGCCGGCTATCAGCTTAAAGTGAAAAGCAAAGGCACTATCATTCTGAAAATCGATTCCTCTAAAGTTGCTGATAATGAAGGTTATGAACTGGTGGTAACATCAAAGCAAATTAACATCTGGGGTCATGACGAGGCTGGCGTATTTTATGGACTGCAGTCACTTATTCAGCTATTACGCTCGTCTGACGGTAAAATAACCGTTGAGAGCTGTACCATTCAAGATCATCCACGCTTTGCCTACCGGGGTATGCTGCTGGATGTAAGCCGCCACTTTTTTGCTGCGGATGACATCAAAAAATGGATCGATATACTGGCCCTCTATAAGATCAATACCTTTCACTGGCACCTTACCGACGACCAGGGCTGGCGCATAGAAATTAAAAAATACCCGCTTTTACAAAGTATATCGGCCTACAGGGATGAAACCATAATAGGCCACAAGCGTGATAGCCCTCACCTTTTTGATGGCAAACGCTATGGCGGTTATTACACCCAGGAAGAGGTTAAAGCCATAGTGAAATATGCTACAGAGCGACATATCAGCGTTATCCCCGAAATTGAAATGCCGGGGCACGCGCTGGCGGCATTGGCAGCTTACCCGCAATTGGGTTGCACCGGTGGTCCCTATAAAACGGCTACATATTGGGGCATATTTGATGACGTATATTGTGCTGGTAACGATGAAACCTTTACCTTTCTGCAAAATGTGCTTGACGAAGTATTGCCACTTTTCCCTTCAAAATATATTCATATAGGTGGCGACGAATGTCCCAAAACCAAATGGAAAACATGCCCCAAATGCCAGAAACGTATTAAGGATGAGCATTTGAAGGATGAACATGAACTGCAAAGCTATTTCATGGGCCGGATGGAAAAATACCTGAACAGCAAGAGCAGGCAGATTATTGGTTGGGACGAGATCCTGGAAGGCGGTTTAACCCCCGGCGCAACCGTAATGAGCTGGACGGGAGAGGAAGGGGGCATAGCCGCTGCCAAACAACACCACAATGCCATCATGACGCCCGAAAAATATGTTTACCTGGACTATTATCAGTCGTTATACCCAGGCGAACCGATAACAGCCGGCGGCTATACCCCGCTAAGCAAAGTGTATAACTACGAACCTTTAACAAACCAACTATCTGGCGATGAAGCCCGGTACATCAAAGGCGTGCAGGCCAATGCCTGGAGCGAATACCTGCCCAGCCCCGCCCGGGCCGAGCGACAACTGTTCCCCAGGATGCTGGCTTTGGCCGAGGTAGCCTGGTCGACTAAAGAAAACAAGGATTACGATGGCTTTTTGAAGCGGTTAAGGTACGAACAGCCGATGCTTAAAAAGCTGAACATTAATGCAGCGATTACATTTGATGAGATAACGGATAACGTAAGTGAAACCGCAGGCCACCAGGTGTCGCTTAGCTTAAGCACCACTTTGCCTGGCGGAAAAATATTTTATACCACCGATGGATCGGCACCGGGCTTAGGTAGCAAAGTTTATAACAAGGCCTTAACTATAACCCGATCGGGTACCATAAAAGCCGCGGTATTTGGTAATGGCAAAATAACCGGGCGGGTGTACGAAAAAAGTTTTGCCATTCACAAAGGCATTGGTAAAACGGTAACTCTTGCCAATCAACCGCAGGGAGCTTATAATCCCGGCAATACCTTCGGATTGGTGAATGGACTTTTTGGCAGCAAATTATACAACGATGGCCAATGGTATGGCTTCAATGGAAATGACCTGGACGCCGTGGTCGACCTGGGTTCGGTTCAAAAAATATCGCAGTTGGGTATCAATATTTTAAAATACCACTGGCAAAAAATGTGGGAACCAACATTACTGACTTTTGAAGTATCTGAAGACGGAAAAAACTACACCGAAGTTTACCGGCAAACCGAGTTTAACGCTAATGGCATTAACACGGTGAGGGCCGATATTAAACCAACGCAGGGCCGCTATGTCAGAGTAAAAGGTACCAACAAAGGCATTATCCCACCCGGCGAATACATTGCCGGAGCTAAGGCCTGGTTATTGGTAGATGAAATAGTTATAAAATGATGTGCAGATTTCAGATGTGCAAATGAAAAAGGAGATGTGGAGATATGCAAATTTCAAATGTGCAGACGAGAGGCAGTATTTTAGATAAGTAGATCTTATTTTCAAATTTTCAAATCCTCAAATTTTCAAACTGATTTAAATCATCTGAAATCTGCACATCTGAAATCTGCACATCCACATAAATTTTCATATTTTTATAACCAAACGCCAACATGTGCGTTATGTTGAGATAACAAAGCTTAACCAATTGTTATTTATGTTTACAGCACTGCAAGTATAACTCAATGAGCAAAGTATTTACAATTACCGAAGGTTTGGAGAATATGGGGGCTTTGCGAACGGGCGGACAAGGCTCTGTTTATAAAGGCAGGCGCTATGGCCCTATCATTACAGCGGTAAAGTTATTACCCACCCCAATCCATACGGAGAGTACCGACGATAAAAATTTCAGAAATTTTCAGAACGAGGTTGAAAAACTAAAGAAGGTAAACGAAGAGCCCAATCCCAATGTGGTTAAAATCCTCAATTCGGGTATTACCGAAAGTGGTTCGTTTCCTTTTATCGAAATGGAATATATTGATGGCCCCGACCTGGAAGACTTACTTAAGCCACCGCATGAGGCCATTTTTACCATCAAGGAGATCATCAAACTGGCCGATCAACTGGCCAATGCGCTCTCGCATTGCCACAAAGTATCGGTTAAGCATGGCGATATTAAAAGTAATAACGTAAAGTTCAATATCCATACGGGTAACTATGTGCTGCTTGATTTTGGCCTCTCGGCTATGTCTGACGATCAGCGCCGTACCAGTATCAGGCATGCCGGGGCTATTGAATTTATGGCGCCCGAGCAAAATGAGGGGCTGATGTATTTTCAGACAGATGTGTACAGCTACGGTATTATCCTGTATGAATTGATTGCCGGCCAGGTGCCTTTCCCGCTTAACGATAACGGCGAAACTGCCCGCAACGCGGTAATGCTGTCGCATATGGAAAAGGAAGTTCCTGATGTAATGGAACTGCGCAAAAAGAATTTGCCTGCCAGCTGGACCGACGAAAAGAAACAGCACGAAATGCAGGTGCCCGCCTGGCTGCTTAAAATTGTAGCCAAATGTCTGGAAAAAGAGCCCGAAAACCGCTATGCAAACGGCATCGAATTGCAGGAGGTATTGGTTTATAGCAGTATATCGGCAGTAAACAGTACGGATGTTGATGATTCCTGGAATGCTTCGGTATTGTTAAAGGAAAATGAGCGCCTTCAGGGGCTGTTACTTTACTACCAGGAGGCCGAAAGCGCAAGGGGCGTACATGTGGTAAATCCAGCCGCCGAAACACCTGTTGTTGTAGGCAAGCATGCAGTACGCATTTCCAAGCCGCTGTTTATCAGTTTAATTGTAGTGTTGGTAGCGCTTACCGGGTTTTCGTCTGTTATGGCCATTAAACACCGTAAGGGTATTTATAATACTTTTTTTAAATCAACACCGCCGCCAAGGGATACTTTAAGCCAGGGCAGTACACAGGCCAAACCAGATAACCAGGTTAAAAAGGATACTCAGGCAGAAACACAGCCGGTTAATAATGATCCTGCTGCCAGCATTCCGCCAGAGGTGGATTCATTGGCAGATTCGATACTGCGTGGCGTAAAACACAAGTCTAAATCCGATCCGCAGTTTTATCGCGATAGCATAAAAAACGCTGATACATCAAAATTGAGTTTTTAGTTAATGATAATTAACATCTAAAAAAAGATTTACCTAATGGAATCCAAATCTACATTTTGGCAAAAAATAGGTCTGCAGGACTGGTTTCTGCCGAATGGGAAGGCGGCTGCGGTGGCTGCTGTAGCAAATAAAACGCTCACTCCCGATGATGTGTACCTGTACATTATCGAAAAATTTAAAGAATCCGTTGCTCAGCTATCATTTGCTGACAGGGTTGTTTTTTATCACGAATACATTATCAGCTTTAACGAAGAAGACTACCAGGAGTTTATCAACAATAGGTCGGGTTTGTTTGGCATTATTGTGCATGAATCGGTAAAAAAGTTTTACGAGTTGCTACGCGAACACCAGGAAGTGGGCAAAAAGGTTGAGCCATCAAGTTCAAAATGGGTGTTCAGGCTGGTATCACATCCCGATTATAAAAAGGGCGACAAGGGCTTTATAGGCAAACTGTTGCCCGGGAGCAATAAAAAAGAAGAGAACCTGCGCGTTACCTTTATACCCCGCCATACCGGCGTTGCCCAAACTTTGGATATTAGTAATGATATTTTAAAAGGCTTTACCTATTACAGCGAAGGCTATTACGAACTACCTTACGCTAACGACCTGCATTATAACGAAAAGGATGTGGTAAAACCCGGCCAAACCGTTTTAGCCCGGCTGGATACTATTATGCCAGATAAGCAGTTTGTAGGGCGTAAAGTGGAGTTTTTGATGAAGAATGAAGACATAGTGGTATCGGGCAACGAAGAAACGCGCGAAGATGCCGCCGTATTTAAAATTCCGAGCGATTGGGTAAATACCCCGCACCTGCGCATCCGCATGAATAAGGCCGATGGTAAGCTTTACCTTTCATCATTTGGCGAATTGACCATGATTAACGAGCAGGAAATTACCCGCAGCGATGTAAACTCGCCGCAATGGGTAGAATTGCCTTTTAACTCAAAAATATTGCTGAATGGTATCATTGGCATCAACATATTTAAACCCGAAGCATAATGTCACAAATATTATCAATAGGCCTGCTGGCAATATGTGTTTTGTTATTGCTGGCCCATTTTATCGACATAAAAAGATCAAGCCATGGCAAATAATTATTTCGGACTAACCGATACCGGCAGGCAGAGGGATAATAATGAGGATACCTTTATTGCCCAAAAAGCCAATGATGGCAATTTTATTTTGGCCTGCGTAATTGATGGGGTAGGCGGTTATGTAGGCGGCGAGGTTGCTGCCGAAATTGCGCGCGAGACCATTATTAAAGATCTATCGTACATAGCGGGCAATGTGAGCACCTTGTTGGTGAATACTTTTGTTGATGCCAACAAACAAATTTATGATAAAAAAATAGCCGATAAAGAGTTGCAGAACATGGCCTGCGTACTTACGCTTGCGGTGGTCGACCTGGAAAATAACCAGTTTTATTATGCCCATGTGGGCGATACCCGTTTGTATTTGCTGCGCGATAATTCGCTTATTAAAATTTCAAAAGATCACTCCTTTGTAGGCTTCCTGGAAGACTCGGGCAGGTTGAGCGAAGAAGCCGCCATGGACCACCCTAAGCGCAACGAAATTAATAAAGCCCTGGGTTTTGACCCTAATATTGCTAAAGACGCTGACTTTGTAGAAACAGGCCATTCGCCATTTTTACCCGGCGATATGTTATTGGTTTGCAGCGATGGCCTTACCGATATGGTAGATAAAAACCTAATAAAAAGTATTCTGACAGGGGAAGGCGAATTGGAAGATAAGGCAGCTAAACTGATACAAGCTGCCAATAATAAAGGTGGCAAAGATAACGTGACCGTGGTGTTGGTACATAACAACAAGGCTCCGCGTGTTCAAAATGTAACCCGGCCGGTAGTTTCGTCAAAAGCAGCGGAAGAAGTTATAGACCCTAAGCATCAGCCTAAACTACCCGATGGACCCGAAACGGTGCCTGTAAAGCAAAAAAGTAACCGCGGCACAGTAGTTTTGCTTGCCATACTGTTCCTGGTAGTTTTGTGCGGATTTGTGTGGCAATACTGGATAAACCAGCAGCTAAAGCACGACGACAGGAAACCGGTTGCCACCGCGCCTGTTGCCAGGCCGAAAAGTGCAGGCGAAATAAAGCTGCAGGATACACTCAACAAGTTAAAGGGCAACTCGTTGGTGCTTTCTGCTACCGATTTTAAAGAGCCAATAGTATTAAGCGATTCTATTTTTATTGGGAGGGATAGCCTGTATATAAAAGCTAAAGGCAAAATTGTTTTTAAACCCGATTCGGGTTATAAAGGGCCGGCTTTTATGTTATCGCCAAAAACCAAATATGTGGTGCTGGATAGTGTTGCCTTTGACGGCTTTAAAACCGGCGTGGTTACGCAGAACGATGCCCTGGTGTTAAAATATGTGCAGTTTAATAATTGTGCCATACCGGTACAAACCACTTATCTGTTTCCCGATAAAAAATATGTATCGGGCAGGTTGTTTGGTGGCATGTTCAAAATAGATTCGTTACCCAAAGCCATCAAACAATAATGGATAAGGGCACACCCAAACCTCCGGGCAGGCGATTGGAGCGATTGTTTTTATTGCTCGCGGGTATTTTGCTGGCCACGCTGTTTGGTAGGTTATACGTTGTTTTGCAGCAAAAATTTACCGATGTTGATAAGCGCCTGCAGGATGGCACCATCGTAAATCTGAATGCCCCAAACAGGGCCGGAAACGTAGCCGCGCTGCTAAAAAAAGGCTACTATTTTGATGACCCGAGGGATGTGGATTATATTCAATCTGTTATTGCCGCCAAAGCAAATTCAGCAGGTGCTTTTGATAATGCAGGCGAACTGAATAAACGCAAATATTATGTTAATGCAGATGAGGCTATAGAACAAGGCGGCGAATTGTTCAGACAGCGGGTATTGGATTCGCGCGAGTTGTTGGGTTATACCGGGGATGATTCCATCCGGTTTAGCCAGGAAAAAAATCACCCGCCCGAAATTCCCGCCCAAAACGATCTTGGCCTGGGCGATTATAGCATTAGTGGCAAGATAACCCACAAGGAACAGCCGGTTGCCGGTGTTTTGGTGAGGTTGAATATGATATTGCCAAGAGACAGTATTTATTCCGACGAGGAAACGGCCGCCAAAAACACCACCACTGAAAATTCGCCAACGGCTAAAAAGGTATTTGTCGCCAATGCCGATAAAAAGCGGCAATTGCAATCGCTTACAGCATTTGCCCGTACAGATGCCGCCGGTCGTTATCAATTTAAAAATCTCCCTACCGATAAGGCTTTTGAGTTATTACCGCTGCAGCCGGGCTTTGAGTTTGGCCGTTCGCAGGGCGTAGTAGACCTGGATGGCGATAAAAAGATAAATTTTGTGCAGGCGCCGCACAGCATTAAGCTGCTGTCAACCCGCGATTTCAATATCCTTAAAAAAGAGGGGGCGTTTATTGTACGTACGATCGACGATTTTAACACTTGGTATTGGATTATTGCGGCCAGCTTTTTTGCCGGGTTTATTGTTATCCATATCCTGTTAAGTTACCGTTATCCCCAGGCCGATCAAATTATATTGCCCCTGGTAATGATACTTACCGGGATCTCGTTTCTCACTTTATTAAGCCTGCAGGACCCTTTACGAGATAGATTTTTAGCAAAGGATACGCTTATTTACCTGGGCATTGGCGTAGGCATTATCTGCATTATACTGTTTATCAACCTGCGCAAACTTACTGCCGACTCGGGTTTGTATCGTTTGCTGGTATTCAAAAATGTGCGTAGCGCTGCAAATGGATGGCCGTGGGTTGTTGTGGCGATGGGTATTTTGTTTAGCACCATTTTATTTGGTACAGGGCCCGAGGGCAGCGGGGTTAAGGTAAACCTGTTGGGCTTTCAGCCAAGTGAGATTGTAAAATACCTGGTGATTATTTTCCTTGCGGGATTTTTCGCCGCGAATGAAAAATTTATCAGCCAGTATGCCAGCTGGAGTAAACGCTTGTCGTTCTTTTCATCGGCGCTCGTGGCCACATTGATAACGCTGTTATTGTTTTTGGTTTTAGGCGATTTGGGGCCTGCCATGGTAATCTGTTTTACTTTTATCATCCTTTTCTCTTTTTCCCGTGGCGATTTTTTATCAATGGCAGGTTTTGTGGTGCTTTTTGTACTTATTACCTGGTTTTTTGATAATGTTTGGCTAAGTGCCGGTGTTACTTTTGGTATATTAGGTTTGGTTGGTTTTTGGAAACCGAAATATCTGAGCGAATCGGCCGTAATGGCGTTGATTGTGATTAGCGCTTTTTTAACCATCGATAAAATTCCCGGCCTGGATAAAATTATTCCCGGCCCGGTTGAACGTTTGGTTGAGCGTAAAGCCATCTGGCAGGATCCGTGGAATAATGAAGTTTATGGCGGCGACCAGGTAGCCAACGGCCTTTGGGCTATGGCCGGTGGTGGTTTAACAGGGGAAGGTGTTGGTCAGGGCTTTGCCAAAACCATTCCCGAGGCGCATACCGACATGATTTTGCCATCAATAGGCGAGGAGTTTGGCTGGGCTGGCATGGCGGCCGTATTTATATTGTTCCTGCTGTTTTTACACCGGTCGATAATTATTGGCCGGCAAACGGGTACGCCCTTGTTGTTTTACTTAAGCGCCGGTATTGGCGTATGTACCTTTGTGCAATTTTTGCTGATAGCTGGCGGCTCTATTGGGGCATTGCCTTTGTCGGGCGTATCGCTGCCGTTTGAAAGTTACGGTGGCTCGTCGTTGGTAATTAATTTATTGGCAACCGGTTTTTTACTGTCGGTATCATTGGTAAAAGGCAGCCAGGTACAAATGGATTACATTACCAAACAACAGGATAAAAACCTGGTGCCCGCTTTGGCGGCAGCATTAGCAGGCGTAGTGTTGTTAACCGTAAATGTATCGCGCTACAGCGCCGATAATAAAAAATGGGTGGTAAAACCCGCGTTGGTAGCTGATAAAAGCGGGCTGCGGATGTTCAGCTATAACCCAAGGATTGCCATTTTGATGAACAGGCTGCAAGCCGGATCATTACTTGACAGGAACGGATTGATCCTGGCTACCAGTAAGCCAGAACTTATTGCGAAGCAACAGAAAAAACTGGCTGTAGCAGGCGTAAAAGATTATAACCTCGATTCGGCAGTGCACAAGCGGCTGGAACGGTTTTATCCCTTTGAAGAACAAATGTTTTTTTGGACGGGTGATGTAAACACCGGTGTATTTAATGGCAGTACCAACGGCTACTTTGCCGAGTATGAACATGCGGCCGAATTACGTGGTTTTAAAATGCCCATCAGCAGTTATAATGTAAAAGCCTCGCGCTACCAGGAGGATAGATTTTTACCTCGTGGCGTAAAGGAAATGACCGTAGCCAAAAAGGATTATAGTGAATTGGCGCCATTGCTGTTAGCCGATATTAATGGCCCCGAAGTGGCCGCGTTTAAAAACCGTAACCGGGATGTTAAGCTGACGATGGATGCCGATTTGCAAACAAAAATTCAGCAGTCTATCGCTACCGATACCTCGCTATACGATAACCGCGTATCCGTTGTAGTGATGGAGGCCAATACCGGCGACGTGCTGGTATCGGCACAGTACCCGCTGCCGCCGGTGCACAACTGGGATCAGCTAACGATGTCGCAAGCAGACCAGAATAAACTATCCAACTGGATGACCACCACCGATCTGGGCTTCACTTATGCATCGCAGCCGGGTTCAACAGCTAAAGTATTAACAGCCATGTCGGCATTTAATAAACTGGGCATTGATGCATCTAAAGTAACCTATCACGTAAGCATGGAAGAGCGTATCCGTACCAAGGGAATCGAGCCGGACGAAACCGGTATCATTACCATGGAACGGGCGATAGCCAAATCAAACAACGTATATTTTATTAAACTGGCTAACCAGCAGCACCTGGAAGAGTATATGGTAAACCTGTATATGAAAACCGGGATGTTTTTGCACGGGGTAGGCGGCTACTATTATAATAAACCTGCCGAAAACGACGCCCAGGAAGAAAAATGGCGTAACCTGTGGCGTAAAACCGAGTTTAATACCAAGCCCCGGTACGATCCTAACAATATTCATAAAACCAGGGCCAAAGGTATTTCGGGTATGGCCTGGGGGCAGGGCGAGCTGATTGCTACCCCCGCATCTGTTGCGCGGTTGGTATCGGGTGTGGCCAATAATGGTGTGTTATTAGGCAATCGGTTTGTATTGAATGTTGGCAAAACAAAAATGCCGGTAAAGGCCGGCATTACCCTGGCCGATAAACCAGATTATGCTGCCCTGCTAAAGCAATATATGATAACGCAAAGCGCGCCAAAGGTGCCTATACTTGGTATAGCAGTGGCCGGTAAAAGCGGTACGCCCGAGCGTATTGTTAAAAATAAAAGCGTAAACGATGGCTGGTATGTATTTTTTGCACCGGAGGCAAACGGAAAAGGCAATATGGTTGTTTGTATCCGTGTAGAATCGACCAAAGGATCGTCAGATGCGGTGCATTTAGCGGGGAAACACGTGATCCCTTTCCTTTTGGAGAAGGGTTATATGAAGAGTATAGTATCGGGAGAAGTCGCCGAGCCTACAGATCAGCAATAAATAATTTTATCAAATTCGTGCAATTCGATAAAATTTGCGCAATTAGTGTAATTAAAACTTGAAAACATGGCATTTAGTTTTTTTAGTAAAAGCGGCGGAGAAAAGGGACAGGTTGATGTAAAGGGCCTGCGCGAAGCCATACTGCGTTTTATAAAAGAGGCCCTGCAAAAGGTTGAAGGCGGCGAAGGCAGGCACATCAAAGAGCTACTGCTTTACCTGGCGCCCGATCCCGACGACAAACATCTTTACGAAGGTGCGGTTTACGTGCACGAAAAGGAAGTATTCAGGAACGAGATTCAGCGGATTGCCGATGACTACGCGATAGAGTTGCCCGATGACTGGACCATTGACGTGATTTTTGCAGATAAGCTTCCCGCCGATGTGCCAAAGATTCCCGAGATTGAGGCCGCTTTCCAGATGCATACCCGCAGGCAGGTGGCACATAATGCATCATCGGCCATTGCTTATATCAGGATACTTAGCGGCGAAGCCGAAAAGGAAGAATACCTGATTAAGGCTACCGACGGCAAGATTAATATTGGACGGGATAAAAAAGTGATAACGGAGAACGGATCATACCGGCTGAACAAGATTATATTCCCGGCCGATAGTAACGACCCCAGCAACAAATTTATCAGCAGGCAGCATGCCCATATCGAATGGAATAAAGACGCGGAATGTTTTATGATTTTTGCCGATGAGGGTGGTGTACCACCGCGTAATAAAACCAAGATCAGCATAGCAGCCGATGATAAACTGATTAAGCTTAACTCGACCCAGATTGGCCACCCCATGAACGAAGGCGACCAGGTAATATTGGGCGAATCGGTGGTGTTTTTATTTAGTGTTAAGGCAGAAGGATAATTATTAATAGCAAGTAATTTATCAATGATGGCCCGAAAGGTATTAGTACTGCTTTTATTATTGTTTTCGGGAGCCATAGCCCAGGCTCAAACTGCAGAACAGGTTTACGATAGTTATCTCGATTTTAATGTGGCAAAACTAAATGATGACGCTGCCCAGTCAATTGCCCTTGCCCAAAAGATTTTACCCGATACAGCCAAGCTGACGCCCAAAGTAAGAGTTGCATTTTATAACTCGCTGGCAAAACTTTACGAAGACGATAACCAAAGTATCAATGCCATTAAATATTACAAAATAGTTGTGGCTGCCCAGCCAGATTATTACGTGGCGCACCGTGCTTTAGGCTACCTGTATATCAAAGATATTTCGGGAAAGCCCGTGGTGATGAACCTGAATTATATTGAAAAAGCACGGTTGGCTTTACCCCACCTTGAAAAAGCCCAGGCTTGCGATCCGGATGAAAACACCCTGAAAATTATTAAGGTACTTTATACCAATTTAAATAACGAAGCCGCGCTTGGCACCCTGCCCGCCCGCCTGGCTAAATTGAGCAAGAACTGTCTTGATTTGTTGAGTGACCAGTAGATTTAGATGTGCAGATTTCAGATTACAGATGTGCAGATGATTAATCAATTTGAAAATCTGAGGATTTGAGAATTTCAAAATGAGATTCCGAATATCTGAAATCTATCCTTTTCATCTGCACATCTGAAATTTGCACATCTGCACATCCGCTCCTTCATCTGCACATCCGCAGCTTATTTCTGCCTAAAGCTATCCCCGATAAAGTTTAATGCATCTATAATGCCGGTGCGCCAGTAGGTCCAGTTGTGGGCGCCGTCGCGGATGCGGAACTCGTGGGGGACTTTCTTGTCCATCAGGGCAACGTGCAACAGGGAGTTGCCTTTGCTTAGGGCATCGTCATCGCCGCAATCAATCCAATAACGCACATCGTTAAGATCATCGGTTGTTTTGCCTTGAATTAATCCTAAAATCGAGTTTGCTTTCCATGTATCATTTAACCTTTCGGCGCCTTTAAGGTTGGGGCCGAAAACTTTAGCGTACGCCTCGGCCCAGCGGGCATCGGTAATGCCCATAAAGTCTTCCTCGTTGCGTACCGCTGCACTTAAAGCTGCCGCTGCCGAGAACATTTCGGGATGTTTAATGCTGTAAATTAAAGTTCCGAATCCGCCCATAGATAAACCGGCTACGGCGCGGTATTTTTTAGTGCCTTTTATGCGATAATCTTTTTCGATGGTGGGCATAAATTCCTTGAAAAAGAAATCTTCATAATTACGTTTACCATCGTACGAGTTAATGTAAAATGTTGTTTTTGCATCGGGCATTACAATAATCATCGGCGGAATTTTACCTTCGGCGATGGCTTTATCGGCATAACGGTTAATCTCGCCAAATTGCAGCCAGCCGGTTTGGTCATCGCCGTAACCATGCAGCAGGTACACTACCGGGTAAGTACGGTTTGATGTTTCATAATCGGCCGGTAAATAAATGGCGTATTTTACGTTGTAATCCAAAATGTCGCTCTTTACATTTTGTTCCTCTATCACCTTGCCGGCCGGAATATGCTGTGCAAATGCCATGGAAGTAGAGAGGAGTAAGCAGATCAGAATAAGTTTTTTCATAGTATCTTAATCAATTTGAAAATTTGAGGATTTGAAAATTTGAAAATAAAATCTATAGATCTGAAATGTTTCCATTTTCATCTGCACATCTGAAATTTGCATATCTGCACATTTAAAATCAATCTGCATCCCACACCCATGGTTCTTCGCCTACAAAAGCAATGGTTAAGTCTGCCCCGTCAATTTTAAATTTCCAGGTTATGTTTTCGCGTTTATCGTTTTTAATATCACTGCAGGTGAAAAAATAATACACCGTGAATATGCATTTGAATGATCCCGTTAAGTCATGGCTGTTGAATTTAGCCTCTACGAGGTCAAATTCCCGCACTTCAGGCGATCCTCCATTATCATAAAAATAGGAGGCCAGGCCCTGCCGCATGTTGGCGTTGTTTTTATCGTCGCCAAAAAAAACGTACAAAAATTCTGCTATCGGTAGCGTGCCATCTGCAAGTTTTTCCAGACGGTCTGTCGAAACCGTCAACTTAAAATCCTTTGCCATTTATCAACAGTGAAACATTATCTCATCTATCTTTTCAATCCATCTGTACATCTGAAATCTGCATATCTGCCGCACATCTATCACTTCTGCCTGAAACCATCGCCTATAAAGCTGAGGGCATTGGTGATGCCGGTGCGCCAGTACGTCCAGTTGTGGGCACCATCGCGCATCCTGAATTCATGAGGCACTTTCTTTTCTGTCAGGGCTATATGCAGCATGCTGTTACCTATGGTTAAAAAGTCATCATCGCCGCAATCAATCCAGTAGCGCACTTTGCTTAAATCGTCTGCCGTTTTATTTTGAACCAGGTTCAACACTGAATTTGCCTGCCAATCTTTAGTCAGCCTGTCTTTACCCTTCAATCCACGGCCAAATAACTGGCCAAAAACGTGTTCGTAATTATCATCTGGCTGGTTAACCATTTGGTCGTCGGGGAATACCGCCGCGCTTAATGCCGCTGCTGCCGAAAAAAGCTGCGGGTATTTAATAGCGTAAATCAGCGTACCGTAGCCACCCATGGAAAGGCCGGCAATTCCGCGGTATTGTCTTTCGGTTTTTATGCGATAGGCCTGCTCAACGTGGGGTATAAATTCTTTTATAAAAAAATCCTCGTATTTTTCCTTCCCATCATAGGAGTTAATATACCAGCTGGTACCGCCATCCGGCATTACAATAATCATTGGCGGAATAGTACCATCTAAAATGGCCTGGTCGGCATAACGGTTTACTTCGCCAAATTGTAACCAGCCGGTGTTGTCGTCGGAGTATCCGTGTAAAAGGTATACCACAGGGTAGGTACGGTTAGCCGTTTCATAATCGGCAGGAAGGTAAATGGTGTATTTAACGTTGCGTTTTAAAATTTTGCTTTTAATGGTTTGCTCTTCAATTACTTTGCCTTGTTGGGCAAATGTGCTGCCGGCGCTTACCAGGAAGCAAAGGAGCAGGCACGTTTTCAAAGTATTTTTCATATATCCTAAATTGGGGTTGGTAGCTGTTAAAAAGTAAGCGGTTTGCCTTGCTGCGGGTAAACCAGGTTTAGTTGTAATTTATTTTCAACTTTTAATTCGTTTTTTATTTTCACAATGCTGTTTGCCGGCGGTTTTAAATGTGTAACAACAATGTTTAACCCTTTGACGGCATCCGGGCCGGTTAATGAGGCCAGTTTGTCCATTTCGACCATTAGCCAATGGGGGGTAAGGTGGCCAAATAACGTTTTATCAGGCTGTTCGCTTGGGAACGAAACCTCAATCATGATGGCTTTTAATTGTTTGTTTTTAACCAGGGGGGTAACAGCTTCCCAAAGCTTTTGCAGGTTGGTGCTTTTTTCAACAGCATCGGGGCCGGTATCGCCTAAATATAATATATAGGCCTCATTGCTGTGCACCAAAAAGGCGGTGCTGGTGAGGTTTGAATGGCTTAGTGGGAATGCCTGCACTTTTAGCGCGGTGTTTTCTATAGCCACCTCGTTTCCAGGCTCAAGTGGTTTATAATGAAACCTTTTTAAAGCGGGACTTTCCCCTTCGTCGGCAAAGTTGGCCCAACTTACCCAGGTAAAGTAATGGGTTTTGAGTGTTTGGAGTGTGCTTTGCAGGCCATAAATGTTTTTAGTGCTATCCTCTGGCGAGTTAATGATTAGGCCGGCAAGGTGGTCGAGATGGGCATGCGAAATAAAATATCCTTTAATGTATTGCCTTAATACTTTCTCCTGCGAAACATGGAAAGCCTTGTTTTCGACGGCTTTTTTTATGCCGTAGTGCAGCGTGCCGGCATCTAAGCATATGTAATCATTACTGCCGCTTGCTGCCAGCATGTAAGCCGATAGGTTGCTTTCATCAATGCCCCCCAGCACGCCCAAAGGCACCAGCCTGAATGAGCGCGCCGGTTTAAGTTGTGCCTTTACCCCAAAAGGCACCAAAGCACATAGAATAGCACTTAAAGCAAGGAATTTACGGATCATTAAAGGTAGATTTTCAATTGCAGTACAGCACAATTGTTATGGTGCTAAATTAATGATATACCCATCAATTAAACAAAAATAAAAGCTGTTTTAAATGATAGCTAAAGTAACAACTCCCACAAAACTCAATGTCACATGATTTAATGCCTGAACTGATATTATTCAACTTTCAGCTTTTCGGCAGCTTTTTTATTAGACTCATAGTCGCCTCCTAATAGGTAACCCCAGGGTTTAAGACTCTCAATACGATCAAATATGATTTTGAAAATAGCAATAACAGGTATGGAAAGGAACATGCCCGAAAGCCCCCAGATCATCTCGCCAAGAATAATGCCGATGAACGAGATCAGGGCGTTAAGCCTCACCTTTGAACCCACAATAGTTGGCAGCAAAAAGTTGGCATCTACTGCGTGTATTACAATTACACTAACAGCCACTGTTACAGTTTTGCCAATATTGCCGGTAGCAAAAGTGATGATGGTGCTTAATAGCAACGCTGTGAAAATACCGATATAGGGAATGATGTTAAATAAACCTACAATGATACCCAGTAACGCCGCGTATTTTATGCCGATTAATAAAAAAACGGTAATGGCAACACTGGCTACAATAAACATTTCAAGCAATAGCCCCAGTATATACTGCCTCATGATAGATTGAACGTTTTCTACAATGTCCATCACTACCGCCGAGTTCTCGTCCCTGAATACCCAGATGATAAACCGAAGGAGAAGCCGCCTGTAAAGCAAAATAAAAAACGTGAAGATCATGATAAACACATAAAATATCATGAGCGACGAGATTGCGCCAAAAGCAGTGCTTACCACGTCGGTTCCAGATTCCATTATTTTTTTGGAGGCATCATCTACATATTTTAGCTGTTTGGCCGCGTTGATATGGAATGCCGATTGCACCCAATCCTGCAAATCGTGAATGGATTGCGATACCTGGCTTTTAAGCATTGGCCAATCATTGGTGAGGTTTGATATTTGGGAGCCTACCAGGTATAGTATACCGCCAACCAGGGCCACCAATAAAAGGATAGATGCCAGTGACGACATGCTGCGCGGCAGGCGCAGTTTTTTTTCGAGAAAGTTAGAAACCGGCAGCAACAGGATGGCAAATATAAACCCGAAGATTAATGGGTCGAGGATATCTTTGCCGATGATGATCAGGTAACCAAGGGCCAGAAAACCCAGCAGGGTAAGCGCAAGTCGTTCATAAAAAGGGGCTATAATTTTTTTTGCCGGCATAGGGTAGATGATTATCTGGTGTTGTTCAGATACCTTAACACAAAACGGTACCCGAGGTTTGAAGATACAAAATTATTACGCAAAAGTCATTTTTCTTCCGCAACAGCTTGTTGTAAATTTATATGTACTGGTAAAAGGTGAAACTTACTTTGAGGATTTGAACCTATTGGCCGGCTTAGTCGTTTTACTCGTCTTCGGCAAACGTAAGCACGTAATTGTTATTATCCTTAATCGAAAACTCGGTAGCGCCGTAAAAAGTTGTTTCTAAGCCTTTCAAAACAGGCACCAGATCTTTTACAGATTCGAAAAAAGCCCGGATGTTTTTAAGTTTGATATAGAGCAGCATCGACGCTCCATCCTGCCGGCTGATATCAGGAAGTTCTTCGCCAAGGCTTGCCATGGTTTGAAACATCATGGTTACGTTCCCCTTGGCCATCATAGCCCAAATGAGGTCATTACCGGTTTCGGGTACGGTTACTACCAGTTCAAAACCCAGCAGATGATAAAATTTGATAGTTTCGTTAATATCCTTAACAAAAATATTGGGCGACAAGCTTTCCATGATTTTTTAATTAAGCGGTAAAAATTGAAATAAATACTCGGATAAAATTATAGATTTATATTGAAAATGCTAAATAATTTAGTAAAATTGTCAAAAATCAATAATTCAGTAAATCACTAATTCAATAATTAAAAAAGTGGGAAAACTTGTAGAAGAATTTGACAGCTATCGCACCAAAATGAACGATAGGATAATGGAAACTGCCAACACCAATATTAAACGTTTTTTTGCGCTGGATACCACCAGCTATGCCGATGGCGCCCTCGATGTAAAAACCAAAGAAATGCTTGGCCTGGTAGCCAGTATGGTGCTGCGCTGCGACGATTGCATTAAATACCACCTGGGTAAATGTTATGACGCAGGGGTTAAGCACGATGAAATGAATGAGATATTTATGATAGCCAACCTGGTAGGGGGATCAATAGTAATTCCGCATTACCGACGTGCTGTAGAGTATTGGGATGAACTAAACGAAGCTTAGCTTTAAGTCGTAAGTCTTTAGTTCGAAGTCTTAAGCCAAAAGTTGGTTTTATGAAAACGTCCATTGCATTTAAAACTATGCACACTTTCTACTTAATTTAAAAATTTGAGCTCATTTAGAGATTTGATTGCTTATAAAAAAGCATTCGCCCTGTCAATGGAAATTTTCTGGCTAACAAAAACGTTTCCCAAAGAAGAAACCTATAGTCTTATTGACCAAATACGAAGGTCATCGAGGTCGGTTTTTGCTTCAATTGCAGAATCCTATAAAAAGCGGAAATACCCCAATCACTTTATAAGCAAGCTTACCGATGCGGAAATGGAAAATGCAGAAACGCAAGCTTGGCTGGATGCTTCTTTAGCATGCAATTATATTACACAAGAGAAATTTTACGAGCTTAACAAGCAAAGCGAAGAAATTTCATTTCTGTTGATCTACATGATAAATAACTCAGATAAATTCAAATAGCCAATAATTACGACCTATTTTACTTAAAGACTAAAAAAATGACTTCAGACTTAGAACTCAAGACTTCAGACTTAATCCGCTGCTCCTGGGCCGGAACCGACCCACTATATAACAAATACCACGACGAAGAGTGGGGCAAAGAAGTACACGATGACCATACCCTTTTTGAATTCCTTATCCTCGAATCTGCCCAGGCTGGTTTAAGCTGGATAACTATTTTACGAAGGAGGGAGGGCTACCGCAAAGCCTTTGCTGATTTTGATGTACAGAAAGTAGCCTCCTTTACTGATGACGATGTAGAACGCCTGATGCAGGATACCGGCATCATTCGTAACCGGCTAAAAATACTGGCAGCTATCAACAACGCTAAACTATTTATTGGTATACAGCAGGAATTTGGTTCGTTTGATAAATACCTGTATAGCTTTATGCCCGGCGGAAAACCGATTATCAACCATCACCATAAAATCCCCGCCAGTACGCCCGAATCGGATGCCATCAGTAAGGATATGAAAAAGCGGGGCTTCAAATTTTTTGGTACCACCATTTGTTATGCCCATATGCAGGCAACGGGTATGGTGAACGATCATATACCGGAGTGTAGTTTCAAGTATACACACGAATAGTTACGAATTTAATCGAATTGCACGAATTTTTTTAGACACGAATTATCGCTGATTTAATCGGATTACACGAATTTTAATTGGCGATAATTATCATGGATTTAATTCTATTTTTGCATAGAGCCATTGCAGGTAATTCGTGAAATTCGATTAAATCCGTGCAATTAGTGTTAATATAATTATGAAAAAACTATTTCTTTTGGATGGCATGGCCCTTATTTACCGGGCGCATTTTGCTTTGAGTAAAAGTCCGCGGTTTACCTCGGGCGGGATGAATACATCAGCGGTAATGGGCTTTACCAATACCCTGCTGGATGTTTTGAAAAAAGAAAAACCAACCCACATGGCCGTGGTTTTTGATACCGAAGCGCCAACCGAACGCCATACAGATTATGAACATTACAAGGCCCACCGCGAGGCTATGCCCGAAGATTTATCAAAGGCATTACCCTATGTAGTGAAACTGATACTGGGTTTCAACATCCCGGTGATCACATCAGATGGCTACGAGGCCGATGATATTATAGGCACCCTGGCCAAAAAGGCTGAGCAAAAGGGCTACCAGGTTTATTGTATGACACCCGATAAGGATTTTGCGCAGCTGGTATCTGATAACATCCGCATTTACAAACCCGCCCGCATGGGGAACGAGATGGAAATTTTGGGCGTGAAGGAAGTGCTGGAGAAATGGGAAATAGAAAAGGTTGAACAGGTTATAGATATTTTAGGCCTTTGGGGCGATGCGGTGGATAATATTCCCGGCATCCCCGGCATTGGCGAGAAAACGGCCAAATCGCTCATTAAACAATACGGCTCGATGGAAAACATCATTGCCCATAGTCACGAGCTTAAAGGCAAGCAGCGCGAAAATGTTGAGCAGTTTGCCGAGCAGGGTTTACTGTCAAAAAAACTGGCTACTATATTATTAAATGTACCTGTTGAACTGGACGAGGAAGGACTGGAAGTTGGCGCGCCAAGTAAAGAGCTGTTAGAGCCCCTTTTTGCCGAACTGGAATTCCGCACGCTGGGCAGGCGTGTGTTTGGCGATGATTTTACCATCACTGAGTTTAAATCTGCCGGTACCCAAACCGACCTGTTTGGCGAGCCTGTTGCTACGGCCCGCACCACAATGACTGTTGATGTGGAAGATATCCGCGAAGACTTTGTAACAGCATCTAAAAATATAGATAACGTACCACACGAATATCACTTGGCCGATACGGCTGAAAAACGCGCTGAGCTGATAGCCATCCTTGAAAAACAGGAAAGCTTTTGCTTTGATACCGAAACCACCGGTACTGATGCTAATTATTGCGAATTGGTTGGCCTGTCGTTTTCGATAAAGCCAGGCGAGGCCTGGTATGTGCCGGTACCCGAAGATCAGGAAGCTGCTAAAACTATAGTTAATGAGTTTAAACCGGTGCTGGAAAATGAAAATATAGGCAAAATAGGGCAAAATATTAAGTTTGATATCCTGATGCTGAAATGGTACAATGTGCAGGTTAAAGGCCAGCTGTTTGATACCATGATGGCACATTATATTATCGACCCAGATACCCGCCATGGGATGGATGTACTGTCCGAAAATTACCTGGGCTATAAGCCGGTTTCCATCACTTCGCTTATTGGCCCCAAAGGTAAAAACCAGGGCAGTATGCGCGATGTGGAGATAGAAAAAATAAAAGAATACGCCGCGGAGGATGCCGATATTACCCTTCAGTTAAAATCGGTCTTCGAACCAAAATTGAAAGAGGTGGAAAGCGAAAAGCTGATTCACGAGATAGAGCATCCATTGATTTACGTTTTGGCCGACATTGAATTTGAAGGCGTGAAAATAGACCATTTTACGCTGGGCGAATTCAGTAAAGAGCTGGAGACCGATATTAGTAAACTGGAAAAAACTGTATACGAAAAAGCAGGGGTAAGGTTCAACATCGCATCGCCAAAACAGTTGGGCGAGGTGTTGTTTGAAAAACTGATGCTTGATCCCAAGGCCAAGAAAACTAAAACCGGCCAATATCAAACCGGCGAGGATGTGTTACTGTCGTTAGCAGCTAAAAGTGATATCGTAAGAGATATATTAGATTTTAGGCAGCTGCAAAAACTGAAATCAACTTATGTTGATGCTTTGCCAACTATGGTGAATCCTAAAACGGGCAGGGTGCATACTTCATACAACCAGGCGGTAGCCGCTACCGGCAGGTTAAGCAGCGTTAACCCCAACCTGCAAAATATCCCTATCCGTACCGAGCGGGGCAGGGAGGTGCGTAAAGCATTTATTCCCAGAAATGCAGGCCACAGCATTGTATCTGCCGATTATTCGCAGATAGAATTGCGTATTATAGCCGAGATCAGCAAAGATCCCAACATGATGCAGGCCTTTGTTGATAACCTGGATATCCACACCGCCACGGCCGCAAACGTTTATGGCGTTGGTCTTGACCAGGTAACCGGCGAGCAGCGCCGCAACGCAAAAGCGGTTAACTTCGGTATTATTTACGGGCAATCGGCCTTTGGTTTATCACAAAGTTTAGGCATCCCGCGTAAAGAAGCTGCGGATATTATTGAGCAGTATTTTGCCCAGTTTCCTGGTATTAAACAATACATGAGCGATACCATGAACTTTGCCCGCGAAAACGGCTATGTATGTACGTTGATGGGCCGCCGCCGCTATCTGCGCGATATCAATTCGGCAAATGCAACAGTACGTGGTTTTGCCGAGCGAAATGCCATCAATGCCCCCATACAAGGTTCGGCTGCAGATATGATCAAGATAGCCATGATCAACATTCACCGCGAATTTAAAGCCCAAAAGCTGGATGCCCGCATGACCATGCAGGTACATGATGAGTTGGTGTTTGATGTGCCTCATGACGAAATTGAAATTGTGAAACCCATCATTATGCACAACATGAAAACCGCCATTAAAACAACAGTGCCCATTATGGTTGAGATTGGTACCGGATTAAATTGGCTGGAGGCGCATTGATAATGGTCAATAGTTGATTGAGTTAGATTGGGTTGATTAAGTTAGAAATTCGATCGGGCATAATTATCAATATGCCACTTAAAATAAAAACGTGCTGCTGTCGTAAACAGACAGTGGCACGTTTTTTTCTAAAATCAATTGAAAAATAGAAGTTAATCTTTTTACAACACAATTAATTATATTTGTGTTATAGCTATAAGATTACCCGGATCATGGACGAAAAACATAAATATCAAAACTTTATAACGGAGATCCCATCTACCGCTGTTGATATTTATCGTATGTTGCCCGAAGGTACCCGCTGTGAAGTTATTTTCAATGAATTAAGTATGTCGCCGTCGCCATCCCGTGAACATCAAAAATTATTAATAAAGTTAACTTCCCTCTTATTCGAATATTTTACCAGTAACCCAATAGCCGAATTATTTACTGCTCCTTTTGATGTTTACTTCGAAAAACAAAAATCCGTAGTACAACCAGATCTGTTTGTTGTTTTAAATGACCAAATGGATATTGTTGAAAAAAATGGTGTTCATGGTGTGCCACGATTAATTATTGAGATTGTTTCGACAAACAGGGCGTACGATACCCAAAAAAAACGTTCGCTTTATGAATCGGCAGGCGTTAAGGAATACTTTATTATCGATCCTGAAAACAATAAAGTTACTTTGCTTACTCTCGGTGTTACTGGTTTATATGAGCAAACATACGAGGAAGCCGGTGTTTTAAAATCGGCGATTCTATCCTGCCGGATATCTTTCTGATGGTGTAATGATGGTGTTTCAACGATGCTTTCTGCGGCTTTTGCAAATTTTACGTATAATCCATCGGTATACGTCCCATAAATCCGGCGTCCTGCCAATAAAAATCCGTTTCGAGTAAATAATTCCACCTTAGTGTACTCAATACTCAACGTTGTTTAAGTTCAATTTAGCTGTTTTTGCTATCATTTTTATAACTATTCCGTCTAAACGTTAATAACATTTTTACAATCTTCTCAGTAAATTTAAAAAACTATATTAATGATTATAGGTTTCTCTTTTGGTAATCTTTCCTTAAATTGAGCCAATAAAACCTGAATGAAAATATTCCATTTGAGTGCCGAATGTTACCCCGTTGCCAAAGTTGGCGGCCTTGCAGATGTTGTTGGCGCATTGCCTAAATATCAAAACCTGGCAGGCTTGCAGGCAGCAGTCGTAATGCCCTACTATGATCGCAAGTTTACCCAGGAAAACGAATTTGATGTTGTTTTTACTGCGGTAACTTTACTAAACACCCGTCGCCTTTACTTTGAAATTTTAAAAGAAAAAACCGATAAGCTGGGTTTCGAATTGTTTTTAGTCCGAATACCCGGGCTGCTTGACAGGGAAAATGTATACAGCTATCCCGACGAACGGGAGCAGTTTATTGCTTTCCAGCTGGCTTTTTTAGATTGGATCAGCTATTCGCAGCAAACACCGGACATTATCCACTGTCATGATCATCACTCCGGTTTGGTTCCCTTCCTGCTTTACCATTCCAAATTATACAAACGGCTGGCCAATGTACCTACGGTATTTACCATACATAACGGCCAGTATCATGGCGCTTTTGGCTGGGAGCATTTTCAATACCTGCCCGAAATTGATCCGGCCTCAACAGGCCTGCTTGATTGGGCTGGCGGTATAAACCCGCTGGCCGCGGCTGTAAAATGTAGCTGGCTGTACACCACGGTATCACCAACTTACCTGCGCGAGCTTACCATTAACTCAAACGGCTTGGAATATCTCTTTTATATCGAAAGAGCCAAAGGCTACGGTATAATAAACGGTATAGATACCGAAGTTTGGAATCCTTTGAAAGATCCCATGATACCGAGCCATTTTAATACTAAAACACTGGCGAAGGGAAAGCAATTAAACAAAGAAACTCTTTGCACCCGTTTTGGGTTGGATGCCTCGAAGCCCCTGTTTACCTTCATTGGCCGGCTGGTGATTGAAAAGGGCGCCGACCTGCTGCCCGAAGCAATTGACCGCACACTGGCGCAATATGGCGATGAGGTTAACTTTTTTATCCTTGGCTCGGGTGACAAAGATATGGAACTGGCCTTGCTTGAACTTAAGGCAAAATACCCGGGCAGATGCAATGTGTTTATCGGTTATGATGAATCACTGGCGCACGTGGTTTATGCCGGTGCCGATTTCCTGATGATGCCATCGCGGGTAGAACCCTGCGGGCTTAACCAGCTTTATTCCTTACGTTATGGCACCATGCCGCTGGTACGCAGCACGGGCGGCTTAATCGATTCGGTAATTGATTTTGGCGACGAAGGCGGCTACGGCATCCGGTTTAACCAGGTTTCGGTAGATGATATTTGCCACGCCATAAGCCGTGCTGCCGCGCTTTACCAGAACCAGCCACAACTACAAATACTCCGCAAGCGCATGATGGCCCTCGATTTTTCGTGGGACAGATCGGCCAAAGAATATATAAACCTTTATGAAAGTTTAAACCCTCTGATATGACATCTAAAGTAATTTCAATTGTGCTTGGCGGTGGCCAGGGCAGTCGCTTATCGCCTCTTACTGCAACACGTTCAAAACCGGCTGTGCCAATTGCCGGCAAGTATCGTTTGGTTGATATTCCCATTTCCAATTGCCTGCACTCGGGTATTACACGTATTTATGTGTTAACGCAGTTTAACTCGGCTTCGTTAAACAAACACATCAAAAATACGTATCACTTCAGCAGCTTCAGCGATGCTTTTGTTGATATTTTGGCAGCAGAACAAACCCCATCAAGCGTATCATGGTTTCAGGGTACGGCCGATGCCGTAAGACAAAGTTTACACCATTTGGCTGTACATGAGTTTGAGTATGTGCTGATCCTATCGGGCGACCAATTGTACCAGATGGATTTTGATGACATGATAACCAAGCACATCGATGCCGGTGCCGAAATTTCCATCGCTACTATCCCCGTTGACGCGGCTGATGTTCCTGGATTTGGTATTTTGAAAGCAGATGACGATAGCATGGTTACGGCGTTTATCGAAAAACCCAAATCGAACTTTGAAAGCTGGGCATCTGATGTAAGCGATGAGATGAAAGCCGAAGGCAGGGTTTACCTGGCATCGATGGGTATTTACATTTTTAACCGTAAACTGTTGTATGAATTATTGGAAGGTAACGACCGTACCGATTTTGGTAAAGAGATTATCCCGCAATCTATAGTTAATCATAAGGTTTTGAGCTACCAGTACGAGGGCTACTGGACAGATATTGGTACTATCCCATCATTTTTTGATGCTAATCTGGGCCTTACCGACGAGATACCTAAGTTTAACCTTTTTGGCGAAAATCATATTTATACCCGTGCGCGTATGCTGCCGCCATCAAAGGTGTCTGGCACTACATTAAATAAATCTATTATCGCCGACGGTTGCATCATCAGCGCTAAAACAATTACCCGCTCTATTATTGGTATCCGTACCCGGATAGGAGTTGATACTGAAATTGAAAATTGCTATGTAATGGGCAGCGATAATTACCAAACGCTTGAGCAAATTGCCGAACTGAAGTTGAGCAGTTCGCCGATTATGGGTATAGGCGACAGGGTAAAGATAAAAAATGCCATCATCGATAAAAATACCTATATAGGCGACGATGTGAGCATCAACTGCGGCGAATTGCTGCCCGATGGCGATTACGGTACGCATACCGTGCAGGATGGTATTGTAGTTGTTAAAAAACGCGCGATTATTCCTAACGGTACAATTATTTAATTAAACGAAATAAAAAACAATCCATAGTTAATTTGTTATTGATGGTATAAAAACTATAAAACATAACAACTATGAAAAAAGCACTTTGTATGATTGCTTTAGCAGCAGTCTCTTTCGGAAGCGTTTTTGCATTTGCCGGTAACGCAACAGTGAAAACTACGCATGGTATTATGCAAACAGATACTACAAAGAAGAAAATGAAGAAGAAAAAAATGAAGAAGGATTCGACAATGAAAAAAGACACGATGAAGATGAGAAAGTAACCTTCAACAGCAACAAAAGAAGCCTCCTGAGTATTTGGGAGGCTTTTTCATTTATTAATTCCGTCATTGCGAGGTACGAAGCAATCCCCGAAATGCTAAGTCCCGCATAGTTCGGGATTGCTTCGTACCTCGCAATGACGTTAGTATCGGATATGCGCAATAACACAGGATATGCGCAATAACACAGCTGTAAGCAAAGTTCGTTCGCTTACAAATCCATTGTTTCGCCAATAACAGGCAGCTTCAAATTCAATCCTGCTTTAATAAATTTTTCCCTTACCTCGTCCTTATCAATTTTAATCACATCAAAAGAATCGTAATGAATACCAATGATGTTTTTGCAGTTAATAAAACCTGCGGCCTTAATGGCGTCATCGGCGCCCATGGTGTAGTTATCGCCTATAGGTAGGTAAGCCCAGTCGAGGTTTTCATCTTCCAGTAGTTTCATATCGTAGGTAAGGGCGGTATCGCCGGCAAAATAGATTTTTTTACCTTCGATAGTTAACAGGAAACCCGCGGGGTTGCCACCAGCGGCGCCGTCAGGCATGGTGCTGGAGTGTACGGCGTTTACCATTTTAACCCGGCCAAAATCAAAGTTAAAGCCGCCGCCAATGTTCATGCCGTGCACATTATTAACACCTTTACCATTAAGCCAGCTGGCAATGTCGGCAATGCAGATAACTTTGGCACCACTGTTTTTTTGTACCTCTATCAAATCGGCAACATGATCGCCGTGGCCATGTGATAACAGGATATAATCTGGTTTTAAACTTTGCAAGTCAACATCTTTGGCCAGTGGGTTGTACGTTATAAACGGATCAAACAAAAGTTTGGTGCCGCTGCCCAATTCAATTTCAACAGTCGATTGACCGTAATATGTAGTTTTCATCGTAGATTAATGTTTACATTATTTTATTCTAAACTATCGTTCCCCGTTCAGGGGGTTAGGGGGCACCTATTTTCCAAACAAGTTCCCCAAACCTGGCATGCCGCCAAACATATCTTTGGTCATGGCAGCCATTTCGGCCTGGCTTACGTTATCGGCTTGTTCCATGGCTTTGTTAAAAGCTACAACTAATAACTCTTCCAGTTCTTCCTTATCGGCGTCAGCCAAAAAATCGGGGTTGATAGCAATTGATTTAACCACTTTGTTGGCATTTGCCGTTACCACAATTTTGCCACCCTCGGCACTGCCTGTTACCGTAATAGCATCCAGGCGTTTTTTCGATTCGCCAGCCTTTTGCTGGGCTTCCATTATTTTATCAAACATAACTTTATAGATGTGCAGATATGCAAATGTGCAGATTACAGATGTGCAAATATGCAGATGGATAATTATTTAATATTGCTGATTCTTAAATTTTACAAATTCAAAACCAAAAGGTTTAATCCGAAGTTGCTTTACTCACCACTCACCACTCACCACTCACCACTCACCACTCACCACTCACCACTCACCACTCACCACTCACCACTCACCACTCATTAATCATCGCTCGTTAATCATCGCTCGTATCGCCATTACCGTTGTATGCGCTTTTACGTACAATAGGCATGCCGGCGGCTTTAAACAGGTCATCAAGTTTTAGCAGGCTGCCATTGGCTAAGTTTGATAACAAAACAATAGTGATATCGTTTTTCATATCGCGCAGGTAAATGTGCCTGAAACCATGCCACCAGCCGGTATGGTAAATAACCTGCTGCCCGGGAGCAGTAAAGGTACGCCAGCCGTAGCCGTAGCTAAAATGGCCATGCAGCATAGGGTTACGCGGCACGTAGGCTGAATCGAGCGTGGCTTGCTTTAGCAATATGCCGGCACGAAGCGCCCTGTCAAACAGGAAAAGATCTTTAACAGTGCTATAGATACCTTTATCGCCTACTGGCCCATCTAAAAAGTTTTGCGCAACCGAATACTTCCACTGACCACGGTCGTGCCCGACCACGTGTACGGGTATTTTATCATAAACTGCCTTAGAGTAAACCGCGGTATGCATCATACTGGCCGGTACAAACACATTATCCTTCATAAATTGCGCGTATGATTGGCCACTCACTTTTTCGATGATTGAACCCAGCACCATAAAGTTGGAGTTGTTGTACAAAAAACGCTTATTGGGTACGTTAAAAGGATGCGGTTTGTAATCGGCAATCATCTTCATAGCATCCATATTGCTAAGGCCCTTCCGTTGGTTTAAGTGCTGGCTGCGGTATATGTCGTCAATAAAATACACATAATTCATCATCCCCGAGCGGTGGGTAAGTAACAAACGAATGGTAACACCATCGTACGGAAAATCCGGGAAGAACTTTTTTACATCATCATCCAGTTTAAGCTTGCCGCGTTCCATTAGCATCAATATGGCTGTTGATGTCATGGTTTTGGTAACCGAGGCCAGCTCAAATTGCGAGCCTATTTTTAGGCTATCGCGGTGCAGGTAGTCGGCCCAGCCAATGGCATTTTCATAAATAATTTTACCTTTTTTGGCTACCAGTACATTGCCGTTAAACGCACGGGTACGGTGCAGCTCCTGCATTACCGCGTCTATTTTTTTATCGGCGTTTTTGGGGTTGTAAACCAGCAAGGTAACGGTGTCCAGTGGTTTGGCGGTGGCGGGGCCGGCGGCGCTTTGCGCTTTATCTTTATTTTTTGACGAACAGGCTGTTAAAATCAGCAGTAAGGACGCGAACGAAAGGGTACTCTTGTACAATAACTTCATAGATCAGAATCTCACACTTAAAACGAATGCGAAAATTAGAAATTATACAGCAGGTTAACATTAAAGTTTTTATTTTTTTTCGTTTACTTCATACTCTTTGTATGTTTAAGTATGAATATTGTTAAAAAAGTCTGGCTGCTGATGCCCGTGTTACTATTTTCGGTTGCTGTTCGGGCCCAGGATACCGATGTTGCCGGTTTGATTAAACAGGGAATCCAGCTTAATAATCAGCATGATTATGCCGGGGCTATCGAAAAATACAAATTGGCCTTAACAACCGAACCGGATAATGCCCAGGCCAATTATCAGATAGCATTCAGCCTGAATGCATCGGGTAAGGGCACCGACGGAATTCCGTATTTGATTAAAGTAACCAAGGCCAACTCCAGTTTTACCGGTCCGGCGTTTGAGTTGTTAGGTGGCATTTATGACAGCAGCCACCAACCCCAACAGGCTATCGACGCTTATAAAGAGGGCCTGAAAATAAAGCCCGACTATCAGCCTTTGTATTTTAACCTTGGTATAGCCTACTTCCGCGCCAAACAATTTGCCGAAGCCGAGCAGGCGGCCGTAGAAGCCATTAAACTCGATCCCAAGCATGCCAATAGCCAGCGCCTGTACGGCCTGGTATCTTTCCATCAAAATAAAAGGGCCGCTGCATTGATGGCCTTTTGCAGCTATTTATTATTGGAACCCGAAGGCCCGCGAAGCGATGAGGCCTATACCAATATGCAAAGCATTTTAAAAGGCGGCACACTTAAAACAGAGGAGGCCAAAGCCGAAGCATCAACCATAGTTTTGAACAGGGCGTTGAATGCCGCTATAGCAAAGGCAAAGCCAGGTTTAACCCCTGCCGAGGTATTGGAAAATCAGCTAAAGTCGATTTTTGAAGCAGTTGGGCAATTGGCCGAAAAACAGGCAGGTAATGATTTTTTTAGGCATTACTATGCCGATTTTTTTTACAACCTTAGTAAAACCGCCAATATGCCGGCGTTTGCAAGGCTGATGGGTTTTAGCGCAGATAAAGAAGCTAACAAACAATGGTTGCAGCAAAATGAGGATAAGCGTAAAGCGCTGGACGCATGGGTTGCGACGGCGGAAAGAAAATTTTAAAAACCCTTCTTTTAATTAAAACTGCTGCCTAAATTTAGGCATGAAAACCTATCACAAATTCCTGCTGTTTATTTTGTTTATAGCTTACGCGCCGGTCGCTTTCGGGCAGACTAAGGACGATGCCAAAGCTTTGGTTAAAGAGGGTATTGCCCTGCACGATGCCGGAAAATATGATGAAGCTATTGCCAAGTATAACGAGGCTTTAAAAATTGACCCTGAATATTCAAGTGCATATTATGAATTGGCCTATACGTTGTTTAGTACGGGTAAAGGTAACGATGCGATTGCTTATCTGGAAAAAACGCTGAAGTTGGATCCCAAATTAGCGGGGGCATATGATATGCTGGGCAGTATTTATGACGATGATAAGCAGCCCGATAAGGCTATTGAATATTATAAAAAGGGGATAGAGGCTAATCCCAAATACCAGCGGCTTTTTTACAACCTGTCAGTAGCCTACTTGCGTCAAAAAAAATACACCGAATCGGAGAATTATGCGGTTGAAGCTATAAAACTTGATCCCAAGCATGCCAGCAGCCAGCGTGCTTATGCTATGGCAACATTCAATGAAAATAAACGCGGTGTATCCTTGCTGGCATGGTGCAGCTTTTTACACCTTGAACCACAAACCAAAAGATCAGCCGAGGCTTACCGGTATGTTCAGTATATTATCAATTATGGCGTAAAGCAAACTGGCGAAAAAAACGTGACCATTAATATATCAACTGACGATTTGAACGGTGCCAACTTGCTGATGCCGATAACGGTGGTTAACGCCACATCGGGTAAAAAAGATCTGTCTAAAACCGACTCCCTGACGCTGCAATTGAAGGGCCTTTTCGGTATTGCCGATACATTTGACGACAAAAAAGGCGATCCTTTTTATAAAAACTTTTTTTCTGATTATTTTAAAAAGCTGGCCGAAACTGATAATATGGAAGCCTTTGCCCACTTGATTAGTCTTGGTGCAAACCAGGAAGAAAACCTGCAATGGTTTAAAGATAACAACGCCAAACTATCGGCATTGGATGCCTGGGTAACGGCTACAAAAAGGGAGTTTTGATAAATGAAGATAAGTCAACGAATGCTTTCGGTAACGCTAATATTACTTGTGATATTGATATTGTTTTTTGCCTACGGATGGGTAAACAACATGGTGAATTACAAATACCAGGTACAGGATTTTCAGCTTAAGGGTAGTGGTGCTTTTGCCGGGTTGAATCAAGAGCAAATAAGCATATTGCACACCGTCGTTTTTTGTAAGATAGCTGCTGTAACAAGTTTTGTACTGTTAATATTCGTTTTGATAGTGAATGAAAAAGAGCCCTCCTTTAATGGCAGGGTTTATTATACAAAATAGCATAAAGGAGTTTTAATTTATAAGAAATGGTAACTGTTGTTCAAAGATGCGATGGACTGATAACAGAACTTTCAAAATTTTCCAATGACATGCTTTATCTGGGGCCGCCTATTGATGATGATCGGTTGGAGTGTTTTGAAAAAGTTATCGGCTTTACGTTGCCAAGTGATTTTGTATACCTGCTTAAAAAGCATAATGGGTTTTCTTTGGATGGTACCGAGGTTTGTGGTTTGGATATCGAACTCAGAGGTGCTTCTTTGGATGAACTCTACAATTTTGAACACGATGAAGGAGGTAATAAGATGCCCGCTGAGTTTATGCCGTTTTCACCCGATGGGTTTGGAAATCATTATTGCCTTGATTTGTCCAATTTGATAGATGGCTTTTGCCCGGTGGTTTTTTGGCAGCATGATTGTTTTTATGAAATTAAAACAGATGTTGAAGTTACCCATCCCGATTTTATAAATTGGGTTGAAGAGGTAATGATAGCATGGACACTGGAAAACAGTAACTATGATGGAACTGAAAAATAAAGAATGTTTTTGTTCTTCAGGAACTCTTTCAAATAGCCCTTGAAGAACAAAAATGATTCATCTCATCAAAAATTAGGATCAAAATTAAAGAATATCGGGTTTGATAAGCCAACCATATTACCGCTCAAGGCCACTGATCCCGGAACCTGCGGGTAGGGTGTAGGGGTGCCTTGTACTTCTACACGGTAATAACTCCGCTCGACAGTTGCCGGCGAATCTGTAAACTCAATCATGGGCGTTTTACCCGTGGTTTTAAAGCTGCCAAAGGGATTGCCGTTTTTTATGATGTTAATGGTGTACTCGCCATCGGCTGGCACCTTGCCGGTTAGCTGCACGCGGAATTTTACCAGCTTGCCTGTGGCTTTGGCATTATCGCCCATCATCATATCCATTTTACCATCCTGGTTTACATCAGCATAAAATTCAATACGTGGCGCGTATGGATTTGAGCTGATGGATACCCGCCCATTCGTCAGCGCATCAATTACCGCTTGCGTGGTACGTGCTGTTGCAAACACCCAGGTGGTTGGAGTACCCACATAGTTGGCCTTGGCCTGGTAGCTGTTTTTGGTTTCTTTATCCGGCGAATCGGGAACGCCATGGTGGGCATCGCTGCCGCCGCGGCCGGTAAGCTTGCGGCCGGATGATAGCATATCGTCCCAGATCATGATGGCGTTGGCGTTTTTTGACCAAATGGCCGAGTTCCATACTTCGATAGAATTAACCATATCGTACGAGTACCCAAAATGATCTTTCCCACTTGGGTGGTTGGCCGATAGGTGGATGCCCAATTGCTTTTTTATGGCACCTACTACTACATCGCGCTGATCGCGCACGTCATATAGTTTTTGGTGATCATAGGGTACGGCCGAAAAGGCATTGCCATGTCCGCGCGTGGTTGTCCACTCGGCGCTGTAAAGCAGCAGTATCGAGTCTGATTTAAACTCCGGGTCGGCCCAGGTGTGGTGCGCTACGTCGCCGTTTACATGGTTGTCATGATCGGTAATAGCCACAAAATCAATTCCTGCCGATTTAGAAAAAGCGATGATTTTGCTAATGGGATTATTAGACGATTCGGTACTGTGACGCGAGTGCACGTGCAGTTCGCCTTTAAGCCAAACGCCCTTGCTCAGGCTGGCGATTGCCGGTAGCTGGCCAACTTCGGTTGCTGCCCATGGATTAATATGGGGCGCCTGGGCTAATGCCGCAGTGCAGGCGAAAGTGCCGATGATCAGCAGCAAAATATTTACCAGCGTCGTTTTTTTGTAGTTGTTAAAAGTCATATCAAATTAATTAACGGGTAGTACGTTTGGTCCGCAACATACCCCATTCATATTAATTGAATGTTAGCGTCCGCAAAATGAATAAGATTGTGACAATGCTATTTGTTGAGGTGTCTTCCCGGCTGGGAGATCGGGGTTATGAAGTTAAGGAATTGACAGGCTGCTCCATCGGAGCAAAACATTTGTAGCGTTTGTAAATCAACATTTTTGCGTGCCGTAGGTACGCTACATAAGTGCCGTACCTACGGCACGGAGCGTTATTTTCTATTTTTTCTACAAATGTTATACCCCTACGGGGTTGAAAACGCCTACTTAAGTGGCACCGGTAGAGAGAGCGGGGGAGCAAAAAAAAATGGTTAAACAGCGACAGCCATTTTGCCGGATCTTTAGTACCTTAACTAACAGAAGTAATGACGCCTGAAAAGGAGCCGGAATCTGTAATCCGGCCATAAAATGGGCGTTTTTATAAGCTGATTAATAAACCTAAAAATCATGGGCCAGGAATTTATGTTGTACATCCGCAATGCAGGTGATGCAAAAGCGGCCTTATCGGCAGATGAGCATCTTGCATTTATAAAAAAATGCGAAACTTATATCGGGCTGCTAAAAGCAGCAGGTAAATTAATAGCAGCCCAGCCTATTGTGCGGGAAGGTTATATTATTTCAAAAACCGAAAACGCGTGGACACAAACAGCCATTGATCCTGCTAACGAAGTGCAAGTTGGCTATTACCATATTACAGCAAAAGATTTGGCCGAGGCGGTTGAAATTGCAAAAAGCAACCCCGAGTTTGAGTACGTGCCTTCGGCCACAATTGAGGTAAGGCCTATAAAATTGAAAGAAGAGCAAACTAATTTTGTATATCCAAAATAGCGGGTTGTGAAAATATATTAATCATACCTTGATGGGATTTTGAAAGTCACTGGAAACATGAAGAAAGCCTGAATGGGCACATTAACTTTCGATTTCGTCTTTACTATAAACCTTGCTTGCCGTATACGAACGAGGGCAATTAAAATATTTTGCTGTGAGTGATGAGTCCGGATAGCTATCGGCAGTTCCCTCGACCTCGTTGTTTAATGGGATGTTCTGAGATTTTTTTAAAAATAAAAAAGCTCCGGTTTTTACTGAGTGTTCCTGCGGGATGAACGGGAATCTATTAGTACACTTAGAAGGAATTTTAGAAGCTGTAAAAGAGATTACTCAAAGTGATGACAGATAATTGTTAAATATCGATTTTATATTTTTTCGCTATCCTTATCAATTTGTTAACATGAAAATCGTTCACGGATGGCTCGGACCATCTAATATCTTCTCTTCCGTCGGGATGTACGGTAGTGTGTTTGGTCGATTTTGGAATTATTGCCTCATTATAGAGCCTCTTTAATATAGTTCTCCCTCTAACATAATCACCAAATTCTAATTCCAAAAGTGAAACATCATCAATGTTTGCTATTAAATGAAATGGACGATATTTATAATCAATTCGTATGAAGTCAAGCAATGCATCCAAGGTTTGTAGTTTTGTAAACAATGGAAGGACATGATTTTTTAAATCATTCTCTATTTGCTTAGATACCTTCTCATATTCTTTGATGTGGTCTAACTCATACCAGTAATCGCTGTTATATATCAACATTCCCGTTCTTCCCCAAATGAAGCAATTATCAGAAGTCACAAATTGAGGTTCATCAACTCTATCTTTTGAAATCTTAAATATTAAACTATTATAGAACCCCAGATTTATGGTAAATCTTATGCTTTCAGAGTGATTATACTGACTTTTTTGGACGTTTAGAGATTGAGTTAAATTTGGAAAAACGCAATTAAAATTTAAGTTCTTTTTTTTAAATCCAGTTTGCTTTAACTGGGGAGTGATAATATTTTTAACAAGTGTTTTAAATTCTACAGTTAAATCTCTTTCCATTTATCAGTTTTAGCAATCTCTCAAAATAATTGTAAATAAAAGTAATAAAAAAAGCCTATAAATATTTATCTATAGGCTTTGGGTGTTCTAAAAATCGAATCGCAGGAAGGACGGGATTCGAACACATCAGTCATTTTAAACAACCTTATCAAGCTCACTTTTCTGTCGGCCCTGAGAAACCCTGAAGTGAAGGAAACCGACCATTTAAAATCTTCCCTCCCCCATCACAAAAAGATTACCATTTCCCCATCTCCCGCATCAGATAAAAACATAACTTTGCCCCTGCAAATTTTAACATCATGAGTTTTAGGACCGAACACGATACCATGGGCGAGGTACAGGTACCTGCCGATAAATACTGGGGAGCACAAACAGAACGTTCACGCAATAACTTTAAAATTGGTCCGGAGGCGTCAATGCCCAAAGAGATCATCGACGCGTTTGCCTATTTGAAAAAAGCTGCCGCTTATACCAATACCGACTTAGGCGTACTATCTGCCGAAAAGCGCGACTTGATAGCACAGGTTTGCGACGAGATATTGGCCGGATCGCTGGCCACGGAGTTTCCGCTGGTGATTTGGCAAACAGGTTCGGGCACGCAATCAAACATGAACGTGAATGAAGTTGTGGCCAACCGCGCCCATGTATTGCAGGGCAACAAACTGGGCGAAGGCAAAACTTTCATCCACCCCAATGATGATGTAAACAAATCGCAATCATCAAACGATACATACCCAACCGCTATGCACATTGCGGCGTATAAAATACTGATGGATGTTACCATCCCCGGTGTTGAAAAACTGCGCGATACCCTGCAATTAAAAGTAGAGGCTTTTAAATCGGTAGTAAAAATTGGCCGTACCCACTTAATGGATGCTACACCGCTTACACTGGGCCAGGAATTTTCCGGTTATGTATCGCAGCTAAACCACGGCCTGAAAGCCCTGCGTAATACGCTTGATCACCTGTCGGAACTTGCCCTTGGCGGTACAGCCGTAGGTACCGGCATCAACACCCCAAAAGGTTATGATGTTAAAGTAGCCGAATATATTGCCCAGTTTACCGGCCTGCCATTTATCACTGCCGAAAACAAATTTGAGGCTTTGGCAGCTCACGATGCCATTGTAGAGAGCCATGGTGCGCTTAAACAAATAGCCGTATCGTTAATGAAAATAGCCAACGATATCAGGATGCTGGCTTCTGGTCCGCGTTCGGGTATTGGCGAGATCCATATCCCCGATAACGAGCCGGGTTCATCTATAATGCCGGGCAAGGTTAACCCAACCCAAAACGAAGCTGTTACCATGGTAGCCGCGCAGGTAATGGGCAACGATGTAACCATTTCTATTGGTGGCTCAAATGGCCATTACGAACTGAACGTATTTAAACCGGTGATGGCTGCCAACTTCCTGCAGTCGGCAAGGTTAATTGGCGATGCCTGCGTATCGTTCAATGATCATTGCGCTGTAGGTATAGAACCTAATTACGATGGTATCAAAAAACACCTCGAAAACTCGCTGATGCTGGTAACAGCGCTTAATCCGCACATTGGTTATGAAAATGCCGCCAAAATTGCCAAAACCGCGCTAAAGGAAAACAAATCCCTGCGCGAAGCCGCCATTGGCCTGGGCCTGTTAACCAACGAACAGTTTGACCAATGGGTTATACCCGAAAATATGATAGGTAGCTTATAAAGAGGAGCCTCACCCCAAACCCCTCTCCTGAAGGAGAGGGGCTTTTGATTTACTGCTTTTGAATAGCAAGTTTATGCTAAAACCCCTGAACGATTTTCTTTCAGCCCCGACACAAAAAAAGGCTTTTCGCTTTCAGCCTTCGGCTTTCAGCAAAAAAGCCTTTCACCTTTCGCCTTTCACCTTTTACCTCAGCAAAGCCTTTTTCCTAAACAGGGCCTTTTACCTTTTACCTTTCGCCTTTTACCTCTGCGGCTGCAGCATGAACCCTAACATGCAAAAGCCAGGATTAACTTATTTACAGGGCGAGTGGAAGCAGGATTCTGTTCCGGCCGAGAAGCGGTTGGTTACCTATTCGCTTTACGATATTAAATTTAGCTGCGATTCGTTTGTGATGAAGATAAGTACCGTAAGCAAGGTAAACTACGGTGCCGATACCTGCATGAATAAAGGCCATTGGGACGAGTATATTCGCGGCACCTATTCGCAAAAGCAGGATACCCTGCATCTTAAAGGCGAATTTTGCAACGCCAACCTGAGCTACAAAGACGAGAAAACCTGTTTCCGCTGGGGCGATTACGAGGAGTTTTTTAAAGTAAAACAACCTAAAGATTCGCTCATTCAATTTACAAGTACATCAAACGTAATACCCATTAATGCCCGATTGGTTAAACGTACAAGCTGCATCCCAAAACCATTATAATGAAAACATCAATCTTTAAAAAAATCGCTTTTTTTTTAGCCATTTGCTATATCCCGGTGCAAAGCATGGCCTGGGGTACCAATGGCCACCGCATTTGCGGGCAAATAGCCGATAGTTATTTAACGCCCAAGGCACGCAAAGCCATACAGGCCATTTTAGGCGACGAGTCGATAGCGATTACCAGCAACTGGGCCGATTTTATTAAATCCGATCCTGCTTACGGCTATCTGTACAACTGGCATTTTATCGACCTGGATAAGGCTTATACCTACCCCGAATTGCAAACCTATTTAAAGGCCGACACAGCTACGGATGCCTATACCAAAATGAATTTTTTGATAGCCGGCCTTAAAAATAAAAGCACCACCAAAGCGAATAAACTGCTTTACCTGCGCATGCTGATCCACATTGTTGAAGATGTGCACCAGCCCTTCCATACCGGCCACACCAGCGATAAAGGCGGCAACGATTTTAAAGTACAATGGTTTGGCAAGGACAGCAACCTGCACTCGGTTTGGGATAGCCAGCTGATAGATAACCAGCAATTGAGCTATACCGAATATGCCGCCTGGATAAACCATAGCACCACTACTCAGCGCGTAGCCCTGCAAAAGGCCCCCATAAGCCAATGGCTGTTTGAAAGCAACCAACTGGCCGAAAAGTTTTATGCCGACATTAAACCAGGCGATAACCTTACTTATAAATACAATTTTAACCACATAGCCACCCTGAACCAACAACTCCTTAAAGCCGGCATCCGTTTGGCAGGGGTGTTGAATCAGTTGTTTGGATAGGTGGTTGATTGGGTTGATTGAGTTGGACTAAGTTGATTGGGTTGAATTAGGGCACCTAATCCATCAGTACCTAATCTAAACTGAAATTAAATCACTCAACTTAATCAACCCAATCAACCACTCACTTAATCAACTTAAGATGAAAATACTAATGGTATGCCTCGGCAACATCTGCCGTTCGCCGCTGGCCGAGGGGATAATGCAGCACCTTAGCGATGAGCAGGGGCTGGGCTGGCAGGTAGATTCGGCAGGCACCGGCAACTGGCACGTAGGCGAGGGGCCCGACAGGCGCTCGGTACGCGCGGCCCGAAACCACGGCATTGATATCAGCGGGCAGATTTGCCGCCTGTTCAGGAAAAGCGATTTCGATGAGTTTGACCATATTTTTGTTATGGATAAGTACAACCTCAGCGATATCCTGAACATGGCCCGTAACGATGAACATGCGCAAAAAGTGAAGCTCCTGTTAGGCGATAAAATTGTACCCGACCCATACCACGACGATACCCAGTTTGAGCCGGTGTTTGAACTGATAGAAGGTGGGTGCAAGGACATTATAAGGGAGTTGACGGCCTGAATTCATGTCATTGCGAGCGCCTTATAGCGCGTTGTGTAAGTTGCTGAATATGAAAACACATATCCGTCATTGCGAGGCACGAAGCAATCCCGAACTGTTTGGGACTAAGCATATCGGGGATTGCTTCGTGCCTCGCAATGACGGTAGCGTAGGACATCGGTTTAACTATATTACCAGCTAAAGCTCCAACAAAAACGTTTTGTCTTTAATTCCTGACTCTAATCTCTTGATTGTCTTTCCTCACTCTAAAAAACGGCAAATCTTCTCCATACCAAAAAGCCTCGCCAAAACGCCCAAAACCGGCTTTTAACAAAACCTTTTGCGAAGCAGCGTTATTCGGATGGGTAACAGCATAAATTTCCGTTAACCCGACTGTATTGAAACCGTAATCAATTAAAGCTTTTGAAAGTTCGGTGGCAATGCCTTTCCCCCAGTATTTGAAATGCAGGCGGTAGCCCAGTTCAATTTTATCGCTGTCCGATTCGCTTGGTTTTAGCATGCATACGCCAATGAAATCATTATCGGCTACGTTGAAAATTCCCCAACGGCCCAGGCCGGTTTTGTTTTTGTAATCCTTCAGGGTATCCTTAAACACCTGCTTGCTTTCGGCCGGGGTGCGTTTCTTTACGTATTGGGTAAGGCGTTCGTCCTCATCCATAACAAGGGACAGCGCTTCGTCGGCAACACTAAGTTCACGGATGAGCAGGCGGGGCGTTTGAGTGATAATGTTCATGGGCTTCAAAAATATGGTAAATGGGCGTTCGTTGGAATTGCCGACGGTAAAAAGAGTGTCATATAAAGGATTAGGGATCGTTTGTCTGATTATTCGATTAGGTATTGCAGCGGTTTAAGGGTTGACGATCTGGCATCTTCAATCGCCGTGCCCAGCTTAGTATCAATATTCAAACTGGGTTAACATAACTTAACACATTTAGGAAATATTATGTCATAAATATTTGATAATCAATTATTTGTATTTTTTACATGGTTAACACAAAATCTGTTGTTTTTCCCGGTTAAACTCATTCAAAAGGTATTGCCAACAGTTTAGATTTCAATGGTATTCAAAGGGATATTTTTTGCGTTTTTGTGGCCAGCTTATAGCCACCTGGCAGCACCCAATTTTGCAAAACGTATAATTTGCTTTTTTGTACATTTGCCGCATGGCATCCATCAAACCATCTGTACCCAAAGGCACCCGCGATTTTTCACCTGTTGAAATGGTGAAGCGTAACTATATTTTCGATACTATTAAAAGCGTTTTTCGTAAATACGGCTATCAGCAGATAGAAACCCCGACGATGGAAAACTCATCGACACTGTTGGGTAAATATGGTGAGGAAGGAGATAAACTGATTTTTAAGGTACTAAATAGCGGCGATTACCTGGCCAAGGTAAATCCCGAAAAACTGGCGGCGCTTAACTCAAATGCGGTTGCTTCGGATATCTCAGAAAAAGCCCTGCGCTACGACCTTACCGTTCCTTTTGCCCGCTACGTAGTAATGCACCAGAACGAGATCACTTTCCCGTTCAAACGCTTCCAGGTTCAACCCGTTTGGCGTGCCGACAGGCCGCAACGTGGCCGCTACCGCGAATTTTACCAGTGCGATGCCGATGTGGTAGGTTCGGATTCTTTGCTGAACGAGGCGGAATTTATACTGATCTACGACGAAGCCTTAAGCAAATTAGGACTGAAAGATTTTACCATCAAAATTAATAACCGCAAAATACTCACAGGCATAGCCCAGATCATAGATAAGGCTGATAATATTATTGATCTTACCGTCGCCATCGACAAGCTGGACAAAATAGGGCTGGATGGCGTTACCAAAGAACTGATTGAACGCGGCTTTACCGAAGCCGACATCGAAAAAATAAAACCGGTTATTTTGCTGCAAGGCACCAATACCAAAAAACTACAAAGCCTGCGCGAAGCACTGGCCCAGTCTGATATCGGCCTTAAAGGCTGCGATGAGATAGAAACCGTTTTTAAATACATTGAAAGCTGCCCGCTGCAAACCGCAACGCTCGAACTGGATATAACCCTTGCCCGGGGCTTAAATTATTACACCGGCGCCATATTTGAGGTGAAAACAAACGAGGCAGCCATGGGCAGCATCGGCGGCGGCGGTCGGTATGATGACCTTACCGGCATGTTCGGCCTGAAAGGCCTCACCGGTGTAGGTATCTCCTTTGGTGCCGACAGGATTTATGACGTGCTGGAAGAACTAAACCTTTTCCCAGCCACGGCCAACCAAAGTACCCAGGTGCTCATCTGTAACTTTGACAAGGAGGGCGAAACTTACGCGTTACCATTGTTGCAGCAATTACGCCGTAATAATGTCAATACGGAGTTGTACCCCGCCGGTGCCAAAATCAAGAAGCAGTTAGACTACGCCAACAATAAAAATATCCCCTACACCGTAGTTATCGGCGGCGATGAAATGCAAAGCGGCTTACTAACTTTTAAAGATATGGCCAGCGGCGTGCAGGAAAAATTAACTGCGGAAGAGATTGTGGGTAGGATGGCAAGGTAAAGTATCCCTGGTTTTTATGGCTTTGGGGAAAATGGTGTCCTTATAGCATTGTCAATACAGGATAGTAAATTTCGCGAAATTTTGAAGAGGAAATGAAGTTCAAAATAAAGACTGTCATCCTTCGTTACTATCAATGACCAAAGAAAAATCGAAGACTTACGAAGTTTCAAAAACTTCGTAAGTCTTTCACCGTCGTGTCAATCCTCCTTCAGCGTCTCGCCAAATTTGATTGCCCGAAATAATGTTTTAGAGAAAATTTCCAGGAAAATTACTTGAACGTATAACCTACGCTGACGCCGCCGGCTGCAATAATGCCCTCATCACAGATTATGGGTACAAAGCCTATTCTTAAATTGATGCCGCGTTCCTGTGGCTGATAACGATAGCCTATTGTTGCTGTGCCAATAAAGCCGGTAATCCTGTCGAAAATAAATGTTTTGCCATTACTGTTTCCATGCGAATTTAAAAAGGTAGTGCCTGCGCCAAGTTCAATCAGGCTGTTGCCTTTTCCTAACAGGTAATTTATTTGTATCGGAACAGAAAATACATCATTGCCGTCGGTTGCAAAATAACCAGCGCCGGCCCTAAAGCCCAGTCCGGTACGCTTGTGGCCAAAGCGCATATCATAATTTAGTGTTAAAGCGAGGCCTGGCCCGCCAACTTCAAAAAAAGCCGTTTGGGCGCGTTCACCTTCCGGTTCAGAGCTGGTTGAATCAACCTTGGTAGTATCTATAACCACAGTTTTAGTACCGGTCGGATGCGATTTTTTAACGGTATCCGTCATGTTAGGCTCAACAATTTGTGCCGATGCGTTAAGTCCAGACAATAGGAGCAGCGTAAGAATAATTCCGTTGAGCGTAAAAAATTTCTTCATTATTTAGGTAAGTTGAACTAATATGGCAATTCATGTTGTATTACGCTAAAGGGAAATAAAAGGTTTCAAAAACGGTGGCTCGTGGATGTAAGCGATGGAATTGGTTTGATTACCAGTTGAATAAAAACAATGGGAATCAAAATATCAGCGTTAAATAGGGTAAAATATACGGCATCTCCATATAAACAAAAAAGGCACCTGATGAGGCGCCTTTTTGTTTAGTTTAAAACAGGTTTTGTTTCTTCCTTAACCGTAAGGTCAAGCGGTTCGCTCACCTTTTCATCCAGTAATGCAAGCTTAATCACATCGCGCATATCGGTTACGTAATGGAAATTCAAATCTTTTATATAATCCTCTTTAATTTCCAGGATATCTTTCTGGTTTGATTTACATAGGATGATCTCTTTGATATTGGCGCGCTTCGCCGCAAGTATTTTTTCCCTGATCCCCCCAACGGCCAAAACGCGGCCGCGTAAGGTTATCTCGCCTGTCATGGCCAGGTTGGGTTTTACTTTGCGTTGCGTAAATGCCGAAACCAGGGCTGTGAGCATGGTGATACCTGCCGATGGGCCATCCTTTGGCGTAGCGCCTGCCGGTACGTGCACATGCACGTCCCAAAGGTCAAAAAGTTTAGGGTTGATGTCAAAATAACCGGCATGGGCCCTTAAATAAGCCAGTGCAATGGTTACCGATTCTTTCATCACATCGCCCAGGCTGCCGGTAAGCGTTAAACGGCCTTTGCCGGGGCTTAAGCTTGCTTCGATGAACAGGATATCGCCGCCAACCGATGTCCAGGCCAGGCCTGTTACAACGCCGGCTACATCATTGCCTTCGTAAAGATCTTTGTCGAATATAGGCGCACCCAATATTTTTTCGATATCTTTTTTATTTACCGCCGGATTGTAAGGCTCTTCCAAAGCGATGTTTTTGGCAATGCCACGCACTACCGAACCTATCTTTTTCTCCAGCGCACGTACGCCAGATTCACGGGTATAATCAACAATGATTTTTTCCAGGATCTCGCTTTTAAGGGCAATGTCTTTTAATTTTAAGCCATGCGCCTCGCGTTGTTTGGGTACAAGGTGTTGTTTGGCTATTTCTATTTTTTCTTCGATGGTATAGCCGTTCACCTCAATAATCTCCATCCTGTCTAATAGCGCAGGCTGGATACTGCTCAGGGAGTTGGCAGTTGCAATAAACATTACGTTGGATAGGTCGAAGTCCATCTCAACGTAGTGATCATAAAAAGTGCTGTTTTGTTCGGGGTCAAGCACTTCCAGTAAAGCCGAAGACGGGTCTCCGCGGAAATCGTTTCCTACCTTATCAATCTCGTCTAAAATAAAAACAGGATTTGCCGCGCCTGCTTTTTTCACCGATTGGATGATGCGGCCCGGCATTGCGCCGATATAAGTTTTACGGTGGCCACGAATCTCGGCTTCGTCGCGGATACCGCCCAAAGCCATGCGCACATATTTGCGGCCCAAAGCCTTGGCGATAGATTTACCCAGCGAGGTTTTACCAACTCCGGGAGGGCCAACCAGGCAAAGGATGGGGGCTTTCATGTCGCGCTTTAATTTCAGCACGGCCAGGTATTCAATAATGCGTTGTTTAACCTTATCCAATCCAAAATGGTCTTTATCCAAAACCTTTTGGGCGCGTTTCAGGTCGAAGTTATCTTTAGTAAACTCGTTCCATGGCAAATCAAGCAATAACTCCAGGTAATTTATCTGTACCGAGTAATCTGCCGCTGCAGGGTTGGTGCGGGCAAGCTTCTCCAGCTCTTTGGTAAAATGATCTTTAACCTCTTTAGCCCATTTCCTTTTAACAGCACGCTGGCGTAAGCTCTCTATCTCTAAATCAGGAGAATTACCGCCCAACTCTTCCTGTATAGTTTTAAGCTGTTGATTTAAAAAATAATCGCGTTGCTGTTTATCCAAATCAACACGCACCTTGCTTTGAATCTGGTTTTTTAACTCCAGCATCTGCAAATCAAGTGTAAGGTGTTCCAGTACCAGGTTAATCCTTTCGCGCAAACTGGCAACTTCCAACAGGCGTTGCTTGGCCGCCATATCGGCATTCATGTTTGATGATATAAAGTTGATCAAAAATGAAGTGCTCTCAATATTGCGGATAGCTATGCCGGCTTCGCTGGGGATATTTGGCGATAGCTGGATAATATTCATGGCCATGTCTTTTATAGACGATACCATGGCCTTAAATTCTTTATCCTCTTTTATTTTGGTTTCGTGAAAAGGCTCAACGGTTGCTTTAATATAGGGTTCTGACTGAACCTCATCTTTTAAAACAAAACGTTTTTTACCCTGCAAAATAACTGTGGTGTTACCGTCGGGCATTTGCAGCATTTTGATGATGAGCGCAATGGTACCAACTTTATTCAATTGGTTAAAATTGGGGTCTTCAATACCCACATCCTGTTGCGCAACTACCCCAATCATCCGGTTGCCTTTATTGGCATCACGAATAAGTTTGATTGATTTGTCGCGGCCAACGGTTATCGGGATAACAACCCCGGGAAACAGCACAGTATTACGCAGCGGCAGAATGGCCAGTAAATCAGGCAATTGCTCGTTGTTCATTTCCTCTTCGTCTTCGGTAGACATTAAAGGAAAAAACTCCGAGTCTTCATTTATAACCGGTAAAGCATTTTTAAAATCGAATGGATCGAAACTCATTAATATATTTTTTGTGTAGAAAATAACGTCATGTTGTCAGCCCATAAACTTATTGGGCTTGTAATATACAGGTAAACGATGATTAAAACCTGTGCGGTATTATGGTTCAAGAGCTGTGCCAAGTTGGGTTAATAATGAATTCCGTTTGATTTGGTGTTGTAATATTTTGATTATGTGGCAATTGTAAAATTAGCATCAATTTTTCAAATAAGCAGGATTTTGTTGTTAAAGATGAAAAAAAGTCATAGTATCGCTTTCCCGATTAAGGTACCCTGATGGAATTATTTTTAATAAATTTAATTTTGGCATAATAATTCGAAGGAATGATAGTTAATGATATACAATTTGTTCACCATTAATCCGTTGATGAGGCTTTCAGTTATTTTACCATTCCTGCTACTGTCAACCATTGAAACTACATTGGCGCAAAGCGCTTATGTAAAAATGGGGCAGCAAGCTGTTATGGATGGTGATTTCAGATCGGCAGTAGCCCACCTCGAAAAAGCCTGTATCACCGATTCTACCAATGCCAATGCTTTGTGGATGTTGGGCTATTCTTACTATCACAGCGATAACTACAAAAAATCAATAGCTGCTTATACCCGCGTAATTGCTATAAAACCGGCTGATGCTACTGCTTACTATTACAGGGCGCGCGCAAAAAGCTACTTAGGTAGAGATAACCAAACTAAAGATGCCGATAAAGAACTATATTTATTAGGCGCCATTGTTGACCTTACCAAAGCCATATCTATCAACGACGACCCAGGCGATAGTAAATACTACCAAAACAGGGGTATAGCCTACCGCGATTACGGCGTATTCAAACTCCAAACAAATTCCCGCTTTTATGACAGGAGCCGTGGTGTAAATTCATTAAAAGCATCTATTGCCGATCTTGAAAAGATATTGAACGCCAACCCGGGCCGCAACGATATCGCAGTGCTTATCGATCAATCAAAAGAAAAGCTGAACCAGGCAAGTTCAACAGCTGCTACAAAACATTAATAGTTGCTGCGATAACTTAATGTTTTAAGATTCCCTTTATCCTATACAAATTCTTCCCCATTAGCCTCACTTGCTGCGATTTCTCTATCTGGTAAACCGAATCTGGAAAGTAGCTTAATTTTTCGTGTGTTTCGTAAAGCAGGTTTTTGGTATGGTTAAATATTGCAATCCATTTTACTTTGTCGCCGTCTTTTTTAATCATCACCTCGGTTGTACGCAAATCGGGGGTTTTGGCCCGGTAAATAATTAGCGAATCGGTGTTTAATACGCTGTAACTGTTTTTCCAGGCCGGGCGGTTAATGTCTGAAAGAATGAAGAGATTAAATTCCTGCCCCCAGTTGGCAATTTGTACGGTTTTGTTTTCTGTTACGCCGTTGTGGGTAACGGTTTTATCAACCTGTGGATTTAGTTTGGTTAGCCTGGCAGTATCACCTTTAAAATACCCGGCTATATCAAAATACTTAAGCGTACCGTTTGATTGCGTTTTATCGGGCCTGCAGGCTTGCAAACCCAATAAAAGCAAAATGCCACCCAACAGGGTGGCATTATAAGTTAGTTTCAGTTTATACCAATACATTACCGGTCATTTCCGCGGGGATATCAACCCCAAGTATTTTTAAAATGGTAGGTGCTATATCGCCCAGTTTACCATCGTTTACGTGGGTTACATCTTTGTCTATTATGATACAAGGCACCAGGTTGGTGGTGTGGGCGGTGTTTGGTGTGCCATCATCATTAATCATATAGTCGGCGTTACCGTGATCGGCAATGATGATAAAGCTATATCCATTGGCTAAACCAGCTTCAACAACCGCTTTTGTGCAGGCATCTGCAGTCTCGGCTGCTTTAACAACGGCGCTAAAAACACCGGTGTGCCCAACCATATCGGTATTGGCAAAGTTCAGGCAAACAAAATCAGGCCAGCCGCTTTCCAGTTCAGGAATGATAGCATCGCGAATGCCTGCCGCGCTCATCTCTGGCTGCAAATCATAAGTTGCCACTTTGGGCGATGGCACCAGCAAACGTTTTTCGTTATCAAATTCGCGCTCGCGTCCGCCAGAGAAGAAGAAAGTTACGTGTGGGTATTTTTCGGTCTCGGCAATGCGGATCTGCGTTTTGCCTGCATTCTGCAAAATTTCGCCTAATGTTTTGGTCAGGTCTTCTTTATTAAAAACTACCTGTACGTTTTTAAATGTTTCATCATATGGCGTCATAGTGATGTAACGGATATTCAACGGGTGCAGGTTATACTCCGGGAACGACTTTTGGGTTAACGCCAGGCTAATCTCGCGGCCTCTGTCTGTACGGAAGTTAAAGCAGATAACAACATCGCCATCTTTTATAACAGCCAAAGGCTTACCGTCGGCATCAACCCTAACTATTGGTTTTATAAATTCGTCGGTAACACCCTCTTCGTATGATTTTTTGATCAGGTCGGTGATGTGTTGCGTGGCTTCACCTTCACCTTTAACCATAAGGTCGTAAGCCAGTTTAACGCGTTCCCAGCGGTTATCGCGGTCCATCGCATAATATCTGCCTATGGCGGTGGCAATTTGTGCAGACGTACCCGCTATATGTTCTTCCAGTTCAGTTATAAAACCTAAGCCCGATTTAGGGTCGGTATCGCGTCCATCTAAAAAAGCATGAATAAATACATTGTTTACATCCAGCTGTTTTGCTGCATCGCAAAGGCCCTTTACATGCCTGATGTGTGAGTGTACACCACCATCAGATACTAAACCGATGAAGTGAACATCCTTATTGTTTTGTTTGGCATATTCAAAAGCATCTTTTAAAACCGGAATGGTGGGTAATTCGTTATCATCAACCGCTTTATGAATGCGGCCTAATTCCTGGTAAACTACCCGGCCTGCGCCAAGGTTCATGTGTCCAACTTCGGAGTTGCCCATTTGTCCGGCGGGTAAACCTACCGCCATACCCGAAGCTTCCAGTTTGGAGTTTGGATAAGTTTGCAGCATCATGTCAACAAAAGGAGTGTTGGCGGCAAGTATAGCGTTCGATTGATCGTTACGGCCGTAACCCCAGCCATCGAGGATAATTAATGCGAGTTTTTTTTTATTTTCCACATTGCAAATATAAATGCAACAATGTACTTATGGCTATAAATTTTGAATTTAGATTTATACTTAAACCGTGCTGATTGTTAAGATAATAATTGAAGGCAAAAACAGTTATATCTCAACATTGAGCAGAAAAAATCACCTCTTTTTTGTCAAATGTAACTTTAAACCGTTTTTTCACGTATTTATGATATGAAGTTACTTTACCTGTCGTCGTTTTTAATTTTGTTGCTGATGCCTGGCAGGGTAGCGGCCGACGCCATGGATAATGTGGCTAATTTGATAAAGCAGGGTAACAGTAAAGAAATTGGTAAGCTGTTTGCCCCAACCGTAGAGATGTCGGTGATGGCCGAAGAACAATCATATCCGCAAACCCAGGCCACATCGGTGCTCAGCGATTTTTTTACTAAGCATAAGCCACAAACAATAAAGCTGCTACACAAAGTGAACTCCAGCGCCAGCATTCAGCTTGGCGTATATATTTTAACCACCGCCGATAAACAGGAATACCGCATTGCCTTTACCCTGAAAGATGTTGGCGGCACCATGCGCATCATCGAATTGGGAATTGAGGACGAGAAGGTGAAGTAAATGTGCAAATTTCAGATGTGCAGATATGCAGATGATTTTTTGATTGATTAGATTGTTTTCTGAACGGCGATTACGCAGATTAATGGATTAATCAGATGTCATCCAGCGTAAAAAATCCGGGAATCTAATAAATCCGCTTAATCAGGGTTCAGACATATTCATCTGCACATCTGGAATTTGAAATCTGCACATCTAAAATTTGCACATTATCTTTTCATCTGCACATCTGAAAAATCACTACTTTTGGGGCTTAAAAAAGTAATTATCTTGGATAAAGAACTTGTTGACCAGTTTATAATTAATGCTTTAAAAGAGGATGTTGGCGATGGTGATCATACTTCCTTATCAACCATTCCTGCCGATACTACAGGCAAAGCACAACTTTTGGTAAAAGATGAAGGCATCTTAGCCGGTGTCGAATTAGCTATTGAGATATTTAAAATAGTAGACCCTAACCTTAAAGTAACCCTTTTTTTGCAGGATGGCGCTGTTGTTAAGTATAAGGATGTAGCGTTTGAGGTAGAAGGCAGTGCCCGCAGCATCCTGCTTGCCGAGCGTTTGGTACTGAATTGTATGCAACGAATGTCGGGAATTGCTACAAAAACCAACGAGATAGTTGATTTGCTGAAAGGCACCAATACAAAAGTTTTAGATACCCGTAAAACAACACCAGGCTTGCGCTATCTTGAAAAATGGGCCGTAAAAATAGGTGGCGGTGTAAATCATCGGTTTGGTTTGTATGATATGATATTGATTAAAGACAATCATGTTGACTACGCCGGTGGTATACGGCAAGCTATTGAAAGTGCAAATCAGTATCTTTCAGATCATCATAAAAAACTTGCCATCGAAATTGAGGTGCGTAACCTGGAAGAGTTGGAAGAGGTATTGCAAACCGGCAACATAAACCGTATCTTGTTAGACAACTTTAACTTCGCCGAACTGCGGCAGGCGGTTAATATTATTAATGGCCGGTTTATAACCGAGGCATCGGGTGGTATAACAATTGATACTATACGCGAATATGCTGATTGCGGAGTTGATTATATCTCTGTTGGTGCGCTCACGCATTCGGTAAAAAGCCTCGACCTTAGTTTAAAGGCTGTTAAGTAAATTAATTGTTTATCGTTGTTGTAAACATTTGAGTTAAAGCCGGGCTATCAAAATCTGGCTATTAAAGCACTGCGTTTAAATTATGATTAGAGTTTTAGTACGGTATCAATTTTGTAATATTGCAGGTAAATGATCAACGTATACTCAGTTTCGGCGCTCATCCTTGCTTATCTCTGCGGGTCTATCCCAACGGCTGTTTGGATTGGCCTGGCGTTTTATGATATTGATGTAAGGGAGTATGGCAGCGGTAACGCAGGGGCAACCAACACCTTTAGGGTATTGGGCAAACAGGCCGGTATTCCTGTAATGCTGCTTGATATCTTAAAAGGATGGACAGCTACCAACCTTGCTTTCTTTATCGGTGTTTCTACCACCGGGCCTTACAATTCTGCAAGCTATATGAATTACGCACTGGCTTTAGGTGTGGCTGCGGTTATGGGTCACTTGTTTCCGATATTTGCCGGTTTTAGGGGTGGCAAAGGCGTTGCTACTTTATTTGGAATGATTTTGGCTATACATTTGCACGCCGCTTTATTGTGCGTGTTGGTGTTTGTGGTGGTGTTGTTGCTTACAAAGTATGTGTCGCTTAGCTCAATTGCCGCGGCTTTTACATATCCTATAGGCGTTTCGTTTGTGTTCCCTACCTCTATAAGGTCGGTTGTTATATACGGGATGTGTATTTGCTTGCTAATTTTGGTAACCCATCAAAAAAATATCGAACGCTTATTAAAGGGCACCGAATCGAAAGTTAATTTTTTAAAGAAAAAAGCTGCCTAATCATTATGAAAAAATTCCTGTCTGCATTTTTAGCAATAACTATGGTTATTGCACTGTTCTCCTGTTCAACAGTGCCACTTACCGGTCGCAAACAATTAAGCCTGGTGGGTGACGCCGAAGTAAATCAATCTGCCGCTGCCAGCTACAGCCAACTATTATCAGATCCTAAAACAAAAGTAATTAACAGCGGAACGGATGCCCAACGTGTAAAACGGATAGGCAATAACCTGGCTGTAGCTATTGAAACCTATCTGAAAAATAACGGCTATGGCGATCAATACACCTTTAAATGGGAGTTTAACCTGATCCAGAGCCCTGAAGTAAATGCATGGTGTATGCCTGGCGGTAAAGTAGCTGTATATAGTGGTTTACTGCCGGTAGCCAATACCGATGCTTACCTGGCTGTAGTAATGGGCCACGAAATTGGACACGCTATTGCCAGGCATTCTGCCGAACGGATTTCGCAGGAAATGTTGGTGCAGGGCGGTGGTGCTTTAGTAGGCGCAGCCACAGCCGATAAGTCACAAGCTACACAATCGGCCATAGGTACTTTATATGGGGTTGGTACTCAATTAAAATTATTAAGCTATTCGCGTGCGCAGGAGTCAGAGGCAGATCGTTTGGGATTAACATTTATGGCCATGGCCGGATATGATCCGCATAGTGCCATCGCATTTTGGCAACGGATGGCTGCTCAGAATAAAGGAGGATCGCCACCCGAGTTTTTGAGTACTCACCCTGCCGACGCCACCCGCATAGCCAATATTCAAAACCTTATACCCGAGGCTATGAAGTATTATAAAAAATAGTGAATGGTGAGAGGTGAGTGGTGAATGGTGAGTAGTTAGTTGAAATACATTCAATAGCTGTTAATTCACTACTCACCGCTCACAACTGACCACTCACCAATTCACCGCTCACCCCTCACCAAAATGCCCAAACCGCAATTCTTAAAAGCGCAATGGAAAAACCTGGTAATGATAAATTACGAGGTGGATCCCACTATTCTTGATCCCTATTTACCACCCGGCACCGAACTTGACTTATGGCAGGGCAAAGCATTGGTGAGTATGGTAGGCTTTATGTTTTTAGATACAAAGGTGCTGGGCATCAAATGGCCATGGCATGTAGATTTTGAGGAGGTGAATCTTCGTTTTTATGTAAAGCACTTTAACGGAACAGAATGGAAGCGCGGGGCCGTTTTTGTAAGTGAAATAGTACCTAAGCCAATAATAGCAGTTATTGCAAATAATTTATACAAAGAGCATTATAGCGCCATGCCCATGCGCCACAGTGTACTGGAGGCCGGAGATTATACTCAATTTTTATACGAGTGGAAGTTTAAAGGCAAATGGAATAAGCTTGGCGCAACCGCCAGCAATCAATTACTGGATATACAACCCGGTAGTAGCGAAGAATTTATTTTCGAGCATTATTGGGGATATAATAAACTTTCGGCCACAACCACTATGGAATACCAGGTTGAACATGTGTCGTGGCAAACTGGCAAGGTTAAAGGTTATATTTTTGAAGCTGATGTGGCAGGGCTATATGGCGAAGCATTTAAACCTTATTTAGAGAAAGAGCCGGTTTCGGCTTTTTTTGCCGTTGGATCGGATATTAGGGTGAGGATGGGAGATAAGATTGTGGTAAAATAGTAAAGTTCGGATACTATCCTCCCAAAACCTCCAGCACCGCCTTGGCTTTCAATAAACATTCCTCATATTCCTTCTCTGCGTCGGCATGGTAGGTAATAGCACTCCCTGCATGGAATGATAAGTATCCGTTATCAGCGTTGTACAGCAGCGATCTGATTACTACGTTAAAATCAAAATCATCATCCGGAGCAAAGTAGCCTACCGCGCCGGAGTAAACGCCGCGCTTACTTCGTTCGTATTGTTCCATCAATTGCATGGCGCTTATTTTAGGCGCACCGGTCATGCTGCCCATGGGGAAAGTGTTTTTAATGGCTTGTATTGCAGATAAGTCGTCACGTAACTCACATACTACGGTTGAGATCATCTGGTGTACCTGGCGGAAGCTGTGAATGCCGAAAAGCTCTTCAGTTTTAACCGTTCCCTGTTTGGCCGATTTGGTAAGATCGTTGCGTACAAGGTCAACAATCATTACATTTTCCTGTAGTTCTTTAGGATGGTTTCGTAGTTCATGTTTAACCAGTTCATCAGCCTCCAAATTGTCATGCCTTTTGGCCGTGCCCTTGATGGGCTGCGATATGAGTTTACTGCCTCGTTTGGCTAAAAAGCGTTCGGGCGAGGCGCCCAATATGTAATTGTTTTTCCACTTAAAAAAAGTGGAAAACGGATTGGGGGAAACACGATTAAGCTGCGTAAATACGCTCAAAGGATCAATATGTACATCTTCAACATAAAACTCCTGGCAAAAATTGGTTACATAAATATCGCCCCGTGTAATATGTTTCTGGATGGCGGTTACGGCATCAATATATTCCTGTTTTGTAAACCTGCTTTTTAAATTTATTGACGGCTCATCACCATTCGTAATTGGCTCCTGCTCATCAATACAGCTAAAAACATGTTTAGGCTCATCGCTAATAATCTCCGCTTTATTGCCTTTGATAATAATCAGGTGTACCGGCGCAAAAAAATACAGATCTGGAAAGTTGAGGCCATCTAAGTTTTGTGAGGATGATTTTTCGACTTCGTTTTTCAGATCGTAGCCCAAAAAGCCACAAAGCCAACCGGGATTATCTGTGCGAAAGTTTTGTAAGTCACCAAACGCAGAACCTGCGCTTGCTTTTATTTGTGCCTTGCTGCCAATGGCTATCAGTGTGTCAAATTTGGTGTAGGGGTCATCAAAACCATTCGAGTCAAGGTAGCATACCCAATTATATGATGATGCCCACTGCAGGGCTTTAAGCTTGAAATTTTGCAGATTATCTACCTGTACTATCACCCTGCAAAAATAACCAAGTAAATGAAAAAAGACCGGGTAACCGGTCTTTTTATACGATGATGCTGAGGTTTGTTAATGTACAAACGTTGTGATCAATATTAATGCAATACCAATGTCTGCTTCCTGTCTGGCCCTACAGATAAATATTTTACTGGTACGCCCAGCTCTGCTTCCAGGTAATCGATGTATGATTGCAGTTTGGCAGGTATTTCAGATAATTCGGTAATACCTGTTAAATCTTCGTTCCAGCCATCAATTTCCTTCAAAACCGGCACCGGGCTTACCGAGCAGATATCATAAGGCATGTAATCAATAGTTTCGCCTAAATAGTTGTAGTGGGTACAAGCGTAAATTTTATCAAAACCGCTTAATACATCAGCTTTAGTCATTACCAGTTGGGTAACGCCATTAAGCATTATAGCGTATTTTAAAGCCGGCAGATCAATCCATCCGGTACGGCGGGGCCTGCCTGTGGTTGCGCCAAATTCGTGGCCTATACGGCGTAACTCTTCGCCTGTTTCGTCTTCCAGTTCGGTAGGGAAGGGGCCGCCCCCAACACGGGTACAATAAGCTTTAAAAATACCTATCACATCGCCAATTTGCTGTGGGGCTATTCCTAAACCGGTGCATGCACCGGCCGCTGTAGTATTTGACGAAGTAACAAACGGGTAACTTCCAAAATCAATATCCAGCATGGCCCCCTGAGCGCCTTCTGCTAAAACTTTTTTGCCTTTTTTAATATAGTCGTTCACCAGGTGCTCCGAATCAACTAATGGGAATTGTTTGAGAAAATCAATAGCTTCAAAAAACAATTGCTCACGTTCAGAAAAATCGGCAACCTCGCCGTACATGGCGGTAAGCATTGCCGTATGTTTGTCAACCAGTTTCTGGTAACGCTCTTTGAAATCGGGCAGGGTGATATCGCCTATACGCAACCCGTTCCTGCCGGTTTTATCCATATAAGTAGGACCGATACCTTTTAAAGTCGATCCGATTTTACCTTCGCCCATTTTCTTTTCAGATGCGGCATCAAGCAATTGATGGGTAGGTAGTATCAGGTGTGCTTTTTTTGCAATCAGCAGGTTCTTTTTAGCTAACAGGTCGTGCCCTGCATCTTTCAGCTTATCTATTTCTTTTTTAAGGGTGATAGGGTCAATCACTACGCCATTACCAATAAGGTTCATGGTGTTTTCAAAAAATATACCTGAAGGAATAGTATTCAACACGAATTTTTTACCATCGAACTCCAAAGTATGCCCGGCATTAGGGCCGCCCTGGAAACGTGCAATCAGGTCATAACCTGCGCTAAGCACATCAACAATTTTTCCTTTACCTTCATCGCCCCATTGGAGGCCTAATAATACGTCAACAGCCATTAATTTCTAATATTTCTATAATAATCGTCAAATGCTTTCACGATGGTGGTTTTTACTTTATCCCAGGTCATACCATCTAATGACTCGGGAGATATTGTATTTTCGGCGTCAGCGAAGTAAATCACTGATCTTATGACCGCAAAGGTATCATCATATGTATATCTATCATGATAAAATTGAAAAAGATTTTCGAATGTGTAAAACTCCAAAAGTTTGGCGATGTCCCAGAAATCCTTTTTAACACCTCTGCCTTTCACAGCGTTGAGTTTCAAAGCTATCAAATCTTTGGTATCGGCAAACGGTATATTGTCTATAAATTGGATGGGGTTTAAAAAAGGATCTCTTACTGAAACAAAATCGACCTTTACGTCCTGAATGATGCACTGATAGATTGATTTAGTTCTGTCATTTACAGTGTTAATACGGCCAAAATTATCTTCAAGGGTTTCTACTAAAATGTCTTTTTCAAGAGGTCGGTCTGAAAAAAAATCGAGATCTATTGATTTTCTATGGCCATATAACAGAGAAAGTGCTGTACCGCCAACCAACCTGAATTGTTTTAATTCAGGCAATGAAACAATTTTTCTTAAAAGTTCCAGTGTTGCTGGTTCAACTGTTTCTTCTCGTAACATTTAAAGTCGGTAGGTGTTACCTTAAACAAGGTACAGCAAAAGTTTATGCTCATATCTGAAAGCCATAAAGCCTGCAAAGCCAGTTTGCCTACTTTATCAAACCCATAAAACTTAATCAGGTTATTAAAGTCTTGTTCTTTGCCTCGTTCTAAAACCTTTTCCACAACATGCGCCGCATTCTTTTCATAGTCAATACTATCCATATCCACATCCCAAAATGCCTGTTTGCTTAAAATAGGTTTGTCCATGATTATACCCTTCTGTCGCAATTGCCCTCACGTAATTTGGCACAGTTACCATAAAGGTTTAGCGAGTGGTGTTTAATATCGAATTTTAAAATGTCGCCCATCATGCTCTGTATCTGCTGAATCCGCGGGTCGCAAAACTCCACTACTTTACCGCAGTCGATGCAAATGATGTGGTCATGCTGTTTGTAGCCGTATGATTTCTCAAACTGGGCCATGTTTTTGCCAAACTGGTGTTTGGTTACCAGGTCGCATGACACCAGCAGTTCAAGCGTGTTATATACCGTTGCACGACTAACGCGGTATTTTTTATTTTTCATGTGGATATAAAGAGATTCCACATCAAAGTGATCTGAGCGCGAGTAAATTTCTTCGAGTATTGCAAAACGCTCCGGCGTTTTGCGCAGGTTTTTATTCTCAAGGTAAGCCTCAAAAATTTTTTTAACCAATGCTATAGTATCCGGTTGGGGCATAATGGTCTGTTAAGCAGGCAAAGTTATTAATAATTTGGTTTATTGGTTGAATAAGTTGATTAAGTTGCATTGGGTTGAATAAGTTGATTGAGTTTGATTGCTTGAATAAGTTAACCTAATCAACTCAATCAACCACTCACTCCCCCACCTCAAGAAGCTTTTTCAATCACCGAATCAAATCTATTGACGCCGGTAACGCCTTTAATCAGTTTTATTTTTTTGATCAGGTTTTCAAGGTGATTGGTATCGTTTACGTAAACCATTATCGATCCTTCAAAAATACCGTTATCACTATCAACGGTAATGGAGCGGATATTTACCTTAAAATCGGTTGATATTACGGTGGTAAGTTTATTGATTAACCCAACTTCGTCAATTCCGGTTATTCTTAAACCAGTTAAAAATGCGAGCTCCTGTTGGTTGGTCCAGCGGGCCTTCACAATCCGGTAGCCATAATTGGCCATCAGCTTCGCGGCATTCGGGCAATTGGTGCGGTGTATTTTAATGCCATCGCTTACGGTAACAAAGCCAAACACATCATCGCCGGGGATAGGGTTACAGCAATTGGCCAGTTTATAGTCAATTTTCTGCATATCCTCACCAATCAGCAGCATGTCGGCGTCTTTCGATTTCAGGTTACGGATAAGGTTTTGAACTTGCTCCTGTTCAATTTTGTCCTGGGGCTTGTTTTCAACGTTTTTTTCAAATGCCTGGTATTCTTTCAGGTCCTTCATGTCTATCACACCCTTGGCAATGTTATAAAACAGGTCCTGGGTTGATTGCAGTTTGAAAAAGTAGCTCAGTTTGTGCAGGTTTTCGGAGTTATAAGTGATTTTAAGCGATTTCATTTTACGCTCCAATATCTCTTTCCCATCCTCAGCAACTTTACGTTTTTCTTCTTTTAAGGCCGATTTTATTTTGGCTTTAGCCTTTGCAGTAACCACAAAATTCAGCCAATCCTCTTTGGGGGTTTGCTTGCCCGAGGTGATAATCTCTACCTGGTCGCCGTTTTGCAGTTTATAGCTAAGGGGCACCAGTTTATGGTTTACTTTGGCGCCGATACAGCTGGCGCCTACGTCGGTATGTATCTCAAATGCAAAATCCAGGGCTGTGGCATTAAGCGGCAATTGGATAAGCGCCCCCTTTGGGGTAAAAATAAAAATTTCATCGCTGAACAAATTCATCTTGAAATCGTCGATAAAATCCAGGGCGTTAGTGTCGGGGTTTTTAAGCATATCCCTTACCTTTTGCACCCATTGATCAAGCCCGCTATCGGTTGATGATTCCTTGTATTTCCAATGCGCGGCAAAACCTTTCTCGGCAATCTCGTTCATGCGTTTGGTACGTATTTGTACTTCAACCCATTGCCCGCGCGGGCCCATAACGGTGGTGTGCAATGATTCGTACCCGTTTGCTTTGGGCGACGATATCCAATCGCGCAGCCTGTCGGGGTTGGGGCGGTATTGGTCGGTAACTATGCTGTAGGCCTTCCAGCAATCGGCTTTTTCCTGGTCGGGGGCGCTATCTAAAATTATCCTAATGGCAAAAAGATCATATACCTCCTCAAAGGGGATAGATTTTTTCTTCATCTTATTCCAAATGGAGTGGATAGATTTTGGCCTGCCAAACACATCGGCATGAATTTCCTGGGCCTGCAGCGCCTTGTTAACAGGTTCAATAAAATCGCGGATAAAGCGCTCGCGTTCGGCTTTCTTCTCGTTCAGCTTCTTTTTGATGAACTGGTAAGTCTCGCGCTCCATGTATTTCATGGATAGGTCTTCCAGTTCAGATTTTATAGCATATAAACCCAGCCTGTGTGCCAGGGGGGCATACAGGTAAACGGTTTCTGACGATAGTTTAAGCTGCTTATCGCGCGGCATAAACTCCATGGTGCGCATATTATGCAGCCTATCGGCCAGTTTTATGAGTATTACCCGTACGTCATCGGCCAGGGTAAGCAGCATTTTACGGAAGTTCTCGGCCTGTAACGAGCTGTTGGTATCAAATACGCCCGATATTTTAGTTAAGCCGTCAATAATTTTGGCCACCTTTTTACCAAACTCCATCTCAATTTCGTCCAGCGTCATATTGGTATCTTCTACCACATCATGCAGCAGGGCGCATACTATTGATGTAGTGCCCAGACCAATCTCTTCGGCGGCTATCTGGGCAACTGCAATAGGATGGTATATATAGGGTTCGCCGCTTTTACGGCGCATATCTTTGTGGCTTTCAAGTGCCATGTCAAACGCCTTGCGTATCATGCGTTTATCGCCCTTTTGCAGGGTCGATTTACAGGCGCGCAACAATGCACGATATCTTTTTAGTATCTCATTCTTCTCGGCTTCCAGATCAATCTCTATCTCTTTCATATATGCTATAGGCGGTATTAATAAGATAAACTTGTAATTGAAAATTATTATTACAGATTATATTAAAATACCACAAAAATTTCCTTTAATTTTGTTTTAAGTAAAAATATGAAATTTATTGGTTTTCTGTTGATGTTTTGTTGCTTAGTGAGCCAGGTAAGGGCTCAGACAGATAAACCTGCACCTATGATATTAGGCAAAAATGATACCATAAGGGTGGCCGTAACCGATGTTGACGGAGAACTGATACCATGGGTAGTTTGCCCGCCAATAAGAATTGTAGATACCCGCATATTTGCTAATGATGCCGATAGGGACAATTACCGCCGATTGCGTTATAACGTAATGAAAGTGTTGCCTTACGCACGTTTTGCAGGCCAGCGGTACGCAAAATTACAGCGGGATCTGGCGCTAACCGGCGATAAAAAGAAGCAGAAAGAATTAATAGGAAACTGCGAAACCGAAATTAAAACATTGTTCAATAAGGAAATTAAAAATCTGACAATTAGTCAGGGTGAAGTTCTGATTAAATTGATTGACCGCGAAACCGGGCAAACAAGCTACACCATGGTAAAAGAACTTAAAGGTGGTTTTAAGGCATTTATGTTTCAGTCTGTAGCCAGTATATTTGGCCACAACCTTAAAGAAACTTACGACCCAGACGAGCAGAGAGATATCGAGGCCATACTTACCCAGGCCGGATATAATTCCACTAACTACTGATAATGGATAACACAAGCGTCTACGAGTTTAACGTTCAAAAGTTAAACGGTGATGATATTAGCCTGTCGGCTTATAAAAATAAAGTACTCTTAATTGTTAATACCGCCTCTCAATGCGGCTTTACACCGCAGCTTAAAGATCTGGCCGAACTGAAAGATCAGTTTAAGGATGCTGATTTCGAGATACTCGCTTTTCCATCGAATGATTTTGGAGGACAGGAGCCTTTGGAAGGCGCCGCTATTGCTGCTTTTTGCGAAAATGCTGGTGCCAACTACCCGGTATTTGATAAAATAAGGGTCCGCGGGCCTTTTGCACACCCGTTATACCAGTTTTTTGCTGATAAGAAAGCAAACGGTAAACTTAAGTCGGTGCCGAGGTGGAATTTTCATAAGTTTTTGATTGATAGGGAAGGACACGTTACCGACTTTTATTTTCCTTTTACCAAGCCAACATCTTCAAAAATCCGGAAAAAGATTGAACGCCTTTTGGCAGCCGCTCGTTAACACAAACACTATAATGAAATTAGATATTTTAGTTTTATCGGTACATCCCGATGATGCCGAACTTGGATGCTCAGGCACTATTTTAAAACACATTGCCATGGGCTATAAGGTGGGTATTGTTGACCTTACCCGCGGCGAATTAGGTACAAGGGGATCGGCTGAGATACGTGAGCAGGAAGCCGCCGCAGCCGCCGAAATATTAGGTCTGTCGGTAAGGGATAACCTGGCTATTCCTGATGGTTTTTTTGAAAATACGCGCGAATATCAATTACAGGTAATTGCGGCAATCCGCAAATATCAACCGGAAATTTTAATAACCAATGCCTACTATGACCGGCATCCAGATCATGGCCGCGCCAACGAACTGGTAGAGGCATCGGCATTTTTATCGGGCTTACGTAAAATAGAAACTTTTGAAAACGGAGAACCGCAGCAGGCGTGGCGGCCAAACCTGGTGTTGCACTTTATACAGGATAACTATATAAAACCGGATATTTTAATTGATGTCACCGCATATTGGGATAAAAAGGTAGAGAGTATTTATGCTTATGGTTCGCAGTTTTACAACCCCGAATGGGAAAATGAACCCCAAACCTACATATCAACCCCCGAATTTATAAATGTGGTTGCAGCCCGTGCCAGCGAATTTGGTAAAAGTATTGGTGTTAAATATGCAGAAGGCTATACCAGCAGGAAAATTTTAGGGGTAGA